>JBAXXB010000054.1:0-19020 GCA_037128115.1 Bacteroidota bacterium | reverse complement strand
CCCCGAGCTCTCATTTGATGCTTTGATGGCTGAGTAATTCTGGGAGGCTTTTTGATAACTGAACCCGATCCCTTTCACCTGGTAGAACAATTCTTTCAGCGCTTCATCCATTCGTTTCTGGCTGATATATAGATCACAAAGTGCAGTATGAGCCTGGGCAAAATCAGGATTAAACTTCAATGCTAGTTTGTAAAACGATTCTGCCTTCTGCAGGTCGTTCAGGTCAAAATAACTGTTTCCTAACTGGGTGAGAATGACCGGGCTTTCGGAGAATAACTTATTGGCATACAGCAAGACCGGAACGGAAGTTTCTATAGAGTCGATGATGCGCAGGTACCCACCAAAATTATTGATGCTAAGGGTATCGGTCGGAAAGGCTTTAACAGCGGCCGTCAGGTAGACACAGGCAATATTATGGTCGTTTCCGAAAGTGATCAGCGCGGCACCCAGGCTTGTAAGTTTCCTGGTGGCTTCGAAACTGAAATTATCCTTTTTCGCCGCTGCAAAATCCTGATCGAACCGGAACTTCGCAACACCCTCGAGTTTCTTGTAGCTCCTTTTATAGAACCTTTCAGCTATAGTGAGAACATTTTCCCTTGTGGCATCCGTTTTCAGAATATAAGTTTCACTTTTTAGGGTATCGCCATTGGACGCGTTGGGATCAGGCATCTGAAACGAGAGATTATTGCTGCCGGTCAATTGTTTCGCCAGCTTCTGTATCTCCTTATTTGCTTTTTTGGCGGCAGCCGGGTTATCCCAATCAGCAGTTTGCCTTATCTTGGCCATTTGCTGCATGATGCGGGCAGTTTCCTGAGGATTTGACTGTGCAAGGACTATGGAAGCACACAAGCAAAAGAAAAAAAGCAGCGAAATGGATTTCATAACCTTACGACTAAGAAAGAGAAGTATTGCCTGGTTCGAAACAAGTTGTAAAACAGCGTTGATTATTTCTCCGGCTGATACAATTTATACCTGGAGGCCTCAGCTAGAAAACCCAGGTATTGACCAACAGCCTGGATAGAAAACAATCCTTTGCCCACCGTTATGGGTTTGGTGTTGGTTTGAGCGGCGGTAACCTGTGCCTGTATATCCTCAAGCCGGTCGTAATCGGGAATGGCGGCTTCGGTATTCGCTTTGTATTGCTCTAAGAAATCAATCAAACGAGGAGTGAATTTTTCACAGTACCGGTCCTGACGTTGATGAATTTGGCTGATAACAGCTTTGGCGTGATTTACATCTGCCTGTGTAGATCCCTCCCCATCGTTAATTTTGTTCAGCTCATCACGCAAGGGTTGAAGTTCTTTTTCAAGGAGCGCTTTTTCGGATTGGGCCTCCTGATCGAGAGTGATATACTTCTGCCTCAGGCTGTTCTCCCGGGTAGTGAGCTGGTTTCGGAGATCTGTCTGTTCTGCAACCAGTTCGTAAAGGTTTTTGCCGGCCTGGTTAGCACCCTGATTTTGCCCGCTCCCGGATTGTGCCATCGCCATTTGTTCGGATGCATACCCTTGAGCCCAGGATTCCTGGCCAGCCTTATTCATTTTCCCCAGGTTCTTTGCTTCATCAAGCGACATATTTGAATTCTGCTGAACCATTTTATTGGCTAATTCCATCTGTTCAGCTTTCGACAACTCCTTGCCATTTTTCGCTTTTTTTATATCCGATTGCGACAAACCGGAGTTTCGCATCACACCGGCTTCCATTTCTGCCTGGTGTGAGTCAGCATATTCGGAGACCTCCTTCTTGCGATTTTCAGCATCCTCGTCAATAACGGCTGAAAGTTCTTTTACCGAAGTGGTGAATGCATCCTGTTGAGCTCCGGAAAACTGGCAAACTTTATCAGGAATGGACGGAGCCCTGTTCAGATAAGCATTGGCTGTAATCTGTGCCGACAGAAGTGAGGTAATACCTAAAGCAAAGAATCCTAAAATATATTTTTTCTTCATAGGAGTATAGTATTAACGTAAGAACCTCCAACGCACAGCAGCAAACTGGCAGATGTCCACCGGAGGTCCTATCCAATCTTTAAAGATCTTCCTTTATCAAGAATTTCAAGGAAGTATTACAGTTTAATAAATTCCACCCTGCGGTTGAGCGCTTTATTTACCGGTGTATCATTCGGAGCCACCGGTTTGGATTCACCCATACCGTCCGATTCAAGTCGGGACTCGTCAATGCCAAAGTTCTTTGCCAATTCGTTTTTAACTGAGGCTCCACGGCGTTTCGAAAGGTCGAGGTTGGCTGCATCGGCACCATCACTATCAGTATGGCCAACTATTTTGACACGAACCGTTGGGTTTTCTTTCAGCACATCGGCAATCCCTTTCAGGGTACCATAGGATTCGGGTTTTACGATATCCTTATTCACATCGAAATATATACCATAACTTACCAGTTTTCCTTCGGTGATCAGTTTTGACCGCATATCGGGTAATCCGGCTGCTATCCTGAAATTGTTGATCATGGGATTGCTTGAATTCCAGAGTTCAAAGCGCATCTGGTTAGCCTGGAAACCGGCCTTGAAAACTTTTGGCAGATCAAAAATCTTTACCTGGTCCTGGTAGACCCTGAGCCTGGTTTTTTGAACCCAGAAGGAAAGACGGTACTTTTTACCCTCCTTCATTACAGCATCATCCTTAGTCCCGTCGATGGTATAACCGCTTTCGTCATAGGCGCTGTATGTGGCACGATAGCCAAAAGTCATTTTTATTCCGCCCTTGTTTCCCGGGACAGCACCTCCTTCGCTCAGATCTTTGGGATTATCGGCACTATAAAGGTAAAAACCAAACTCCGATGCTTCGTTGCCCTGTTCCACAGGAGTGCCAACCACATCAAATTCAATTGTATAATTGTCAGGCAATTTGATTCCTTCATCCAGAATCGTACTGCCTTCTCCGATCATTTTGAACCAGTTTCCAGGATATAAATTATTGGTAACCACTTCGCCTGAAGCATTCGTATTCCAGTTTGCAGGGAAATCACCCACAGCTGTTTCGGTGAAATCATCATAGAAAATCACTTTCTCCCCTGCAACAAAGTCATATTTTGAATACGTCTGCATCGAAGGCTGATCCTGCTTGCCAGAGTTCCTGGTGTCAGCGGGAGCTGCATCACCTGATTGCTCGGTACCTGCATTTTCCGCATTAGCATTTTCTTCTTTGTTTTTGTCTGATTTCTTGCCTTTAGGCTTTGCACCTTCTTCAACAGCATCAAGGCCTTTATCAATGCCCCGGTCAATTTTATTATTAACCCTGTCGAGTGCTTTGTTATGAACTCTTTCGGGTACGTTAATAATCTGAGCCGAGAGGGTTGAAACACAGAACACGAAAGAAACCAAGGCAAGTAATCTCACAAAATGTCTCATAGGATAAGAAATTAAGTTGTTAATAAAGGAGTTTAGCAATTGAAATGTAAAATTACAGGCAAATTATCTGGAATATATCCCTGTAAAAGGGGATTTTTTAAATCCATGGAAACCCTAACTTTGTGATCAACTATTCATACCGGTTTTCATGGGCTTCCATAATAAATGCAGTATACTGTTCAGCCTGACCCTGGTATTATTCCTGCTCGCTAAAGGTGTGCATGCGCAATCCGCTGAGCAGATATGCATTTCGGTTGATAAGCTTTTAAAATCGGGGGAAACCAGCCAGGGAAAAATAAAAATTAACTCGCTTTCATTCCGGGCTGATACAACAAGGATTAATCACTTTTTGTCCCTGGCAAAAAAGGTTCAGATCATCAACTATGATTCCTTGCAATTTTACTCCAGGCAAGCCCTTGAATTGTCCATGAAACTGGGCGACCTGAACTGCATCTCCCAATCACTCCAAGTACTCGGAAAATATTACATGACTAAGGAGGAATACCGCCTGGCGGGAGAATATTTCGTGATCTGTATCAGGATAGAAGAAAAACTGGGTCACGGGCGAAGGATTGCTATACTGAATGAAGGGCTGGGCACCGTATATTATTACCAGGAAGTATTTGAAAAATCCCGTATCTATTTTATGACTGCTCTCGCCTTTTTCCGGGCAAACCTTGATACGCTTCAGATTGCTGAGGTATATAAGCATCTGGGCTCCCTCTATAATTCACGGGAATATTGTGAGCCAAGAACAAAGGAACAAAAAAAAGAGGATTATAATGCGGCTATTGATTACCTTCAGAAATCAATACAATTATGTATAGAAACCGGCAACAAGCCATTGATGATTGATGCCTATGTAAGCACGGCCTCAGCATACAACAAACTGGAACAGGCCCCGAAAGCGATGCCTTATCTCAAACAAGCCATCGGCTATTACCGCGCAACAAATAACCTGAATAAACTGGCCGGAACACTGCATACACTTGGACTAACGTATTGCAAAACAAAACAATACGGTCAATCCATACAATGTTACCAGGAAGCATTAAAAATTTCGCTCGAAAACAAGTATACTGACGGCATTCAATACCTCTATGAGTCGATGGCTCAAACCTACGATGACTCGAAAGACTATAAAAATGCCCGCGATTACTATATCAAGTATATGATTATCAAGGACTCAATAAAATCACTCGAAAAGTCAAAAGAATTGTTTGAGGTCGAAACAAAGTACCAGTCCGAAAAGAAAGAGAAGGAAATACTGAAACTCACAGCCGAAAAACACGAGAAAAATATATTGCTCCTCACTCTTTCAGGGCTCCTGGTTATACTTTTCATTTTAGGGTATAGCATTGTCAGGAATATCCGGAACAAGAAAATCATAGCAGAACAAACCATAGAAATTAAGGAGCAACATATACTTGAACTTGAAAAAGAGAGGCAACTCATAGCTGCCAAATCCGTGTTAAGCGGCGAGGAATCAGAACGTTCGCGCATGGCACGTGACTTGCACGACGGGCTCGGCGGCTTGCTCTCGGGAGTAAAAATAAATCTGTCATCTATGAAAGGGAATTCCATCATAACCAGTGATAATGCAGAGGCTTTCGACCATGCTATACGCCTGCTCGATACATCTATCAGCGAATTACGCCGGGTTGCACACAACCTGATGCCTGAAACGCTGAACCATTATGGGCTAAAAACGGCACTCAACGACTTTATCACCGAAATGAGCACCAACCAGACTCCGGTTCTGACGTTCCGGTTCTTTGGAGAGGATGTGCGGTACAGCACGCAACTTGAACTTACGATTTATCGTATAACACAGGAACTTTTCAACAATGCACTGAAACATGCGGGCGCTGCCAATATTGATCTCCAGCTGATTTTGGAAGCCGACAGGGTTTGCGTACAGGTGGTCGACAATGGCAAAGGATTTGACATTTCAGGCAAGAAGGGTGACGGTAAAGGTCTTGTAAGCATTCGAGAGCGGGTAGAAGCTCATGGCGGCAACTTCGATCTCGAAAGCAAGGCAGGAGAAGGAACGGAGGCATCAATTGAATTTTTACTATCTTAGCAGCAACATTTAGTTGCTCGCATGAGAAAAGCACTGATAGTAGAAGATCATCCCATAGTTCGCGAAAGCCTCAGCAAACTCATAGATTCATCAGTGCTGGATCTTGATTGTCAACATGTTACAAATGCGCACGACGGCCTGGCCTGGCTGAATGGCAATAAAGCCGAAATCATTCTGCTCGATATCAACCTGCCTGATATCAGTGGTATAGAGTTCTGTACCATTGTCAAATCGCGTTTTGCAGGCATAAGGGTTCTTGCCATAACTTCATCCGAACAACGCCTTGTGGTCGAGCAGATGCTGGCTGCCGGGGCAGATGGGTTTATACTCAAAAGCTCCGATACCAGCGAAATTCTGGAGGCAATCAAACAGGTCATCAACGGAAATCAATACATCAGTGCAGGTGTTACTGCTTTGCTCAGCAACAAACAGGCCCCCGGCAGCGATATCCCCCTACTCACGCGCCGAGAGGTTGAAGTACTGAAACTAATAGCTGATGGTTTTACCAACCCCGAAATTGCCGAAAAACTATTTATCAGCCCCTGGACGGTAGATAGCCACCGTAAGAACCTATTGCTGAAATTCAACGCAAAAAATACGGCAATCCTGGTAAAGACTGCCGTAACTAATGGGATTATTACTTTTTGATTTTCGGCTGGGTTCAGACAGTCGCTATAATTGTCAATAAATTGACAGTAATTTACAGGTCATAATAATAAGGTCTGGTACCTGCCACCCTCTCACAACGAGCCTCCACCACAAGACTCTCCGCTACATCTTCTCTACAAAATCTTTCGAATACTCGCGCATAAAGGCCTCGGCTTTCACCACCATTTCTCTGGATCCTATAAAAACAGGCGAACGTTGGTGCAGGTCGTAGGGCTCCAGGTCCATGATTCGGTGGAAGCCGTCGGATGCTTTGCCACCTGCCTGTTCAACAATAAAAGCCATAGGTGCAAGTTCATAAAGCAATCGCAATTTCCCGTTCGGGTTTTTGAGTGTACCAGGGTAAATAAAAATCCCTCCGCGTATCATGTTGCGGTGCACATCAGCCACCAACGATCCTATATAACGGGTGCTATATGGCCTGTTAGTCGCTTTATCGTCTTCCTGGCAATATTTGATGTAACGTTTCACGCCCTCGGGAAAATACACATAGTTGGCTTCGTTGATGGAATAGATAGTACCGTTTTCGGGTATTTTCATATTCGGATGCGAAAGGAAAAATAAACCTACCGTAGCATCGTAAGTGAATCCGTTCACCCCGTTACCGGTAGTGTACACCAGCATGGTGGAACTACCATACATCACGTAGCCTGCGGCAACCAGGTTATTGCCGGGCTGCAAAAGGTCATCGAGCGAACCCGAAGCCCCGACCGCTGTGAGTCGTTTATAAACCGCAAATATTGTTCCGATGGGTACATTGACCTCAATATTCGAAGAGCCGTCAACAGGGTCGAAAGCAACAACATATTTGCCATCCATCGAATATTTATTGCCAAAAATTATCATGTCCTCATTCTCTTCCGAGGCCAGGGCCGCACACTGCCCGCCGTGTTTCAACGCATTGATAAACTGCTCGTTGGCATAGACATCCAGCTTTTTCTGGTCTTCGCCCTGTATGTTGGTGGTCCCGAAATAGCCGTTGATATCAGCCAGCCCGGCACGCCGGATTTCCCGGTTCACTATCTTGGCAGCAATACCAATATCATTCAGCAAGCGGGTCAGATCGCCGGTAGCATCCGGGTACTCCGATTGTTTTTCGTTGATAAACTGTACAAGTGTTTTCATTGGCATAATGGATTCCCCTTCTATTTATTTTTATTTTCTAAATATAATTGCTTCATTTAAAGTGCGCTAGAGTGCCTTGAGTTCATAAAAAGGGGAAACTTATTTTCCTGTCTCAAAGGCACTTTGTATGGATATGCGATGGACGGCGAAAGCTGCCTGAACCAAAACCAATCAAAATTCAATTATTTCTTTATCTGGCAAATGCCTCATCATCCTCTGATCACAATGCGTTCCCACAATGTATCATCACTAAAGTCTGCATCAGTCCAGCCTTGCCCCTTCCGAATATAAAATTCCGAATCCCGATCCCGACTTACACCCTCCATACTCAACCCTCCCTCGTCCGTGCAGAACATCCAGCCTTGGTACAAACAAAGCCCCAGCATTGAACCTTCAAACAAATATATTACTTTTACCCTGTAAAATCACATTATGCTAAAGGTTTTTAAATTCGGAGGCGCATCGGTGAAAGATGCTGATTCAGTGCGGAATGTAGCCACTATCTTGAGGGAACAATCCCCTGAAAAGCTGGTTGTTGTGGTTTCGGCCATGGGCAAAACCACCAATTCGCTCGAAAAAGTGCTGAATGCCTGGTACCAGAACGACGAAAGACTAGCCACGTATATACAGGATGTAATCTCTTACCACCAGGAAATCATTTCGGCCTTGTTCCCTGACAAAAAACATCCTGTTCATTTTAAGACCGACCTGTTGTTTGGCGAACTCGAAGGCAATCTTGATTCACCACCCAGCCTGCATTACGATTTTGATTATGACCAGGTAGTCAGCTTTGGCGAACTGATCAGCACTACCATCATAAGCGAATTCCTGTTAAGCGAAGGCTTTAACTGCCGGTGGTTCGATGTTCGCGAACTGGTGCGCACCGACAATACCTGGCGGGAGGCTAAAGTGGATTGGGAAACTACGGGCAAACTGATCAGGGAGCAGGTTTCCGGCTTCCTGGATAACTCACAGGACTGGCCTGCCATTGCCCTTACTCAGGGCTTCCTGGGTGCAAGCTTCGATGGTGCAACTACTACCCTGGGACGTGAAGGTTCAGATTATACTGCTGCCATTTTCGCATTTGTGCTCAACGCGAATGAAATGGTGATTTGGAAAGATGTCCCCGGCCTGCTGAATGCCGACCCGAAGTATTTCAGCGTGACAGAAAAGCTGGCCAGCATTTCATACCGCGAAGCCATTGAATTATCATATTACGGCGCTACCGTTATCCATCCTAAAACTATAAAACCACTTCAGAATAAGGATATCCCTTTGCGGATAAAATCTTTTGTAGATCCCGAAAGCGAAGGCTCGCTTATCCATCAGAACACCTCCGCAGACAGCCTGATCCCATCTTTTATTTTCAAGGTTAACCAGGTTCTCATCTCTATTTCGCCACACGATTTTTCGTTTATCGACGAGCAAAGCCTGAGCGAAATCCTGGCCGTTTTCGCCTCTCATTCCATCCATATCAGCCTGATGCAGAATTCAGCCATCAGTTTCTCGGTTTGCGTGGATTACAACGAGCGAAGGCTATCCCAGCTTTTCGAAACCTTGGGAAAGAGCTATAAAGTGCGCTATAACACAGGGCTGGAACTTATCACGATCCGCCATTACGACCAGGCAACTATTGACCGCGTAATGGAGGACGGGAAAACGGTTTTGCTCGAAATGCGCAGCAGGCTTACGGCACAGTTTGTGGTGAAAGATAAATATCAGGACAAAAATACCAGGTAATTATTGTGGGAATGTTCGCAAAACTTAGCTTGCATTTTAGTTTAAACCTGCTTATCGAAAACACACTCCTTACCCTCCCATTTTGAACCCAGTTTCAACCTGGCATTTCTAACTGCTGAATGCCCTCATTATTCCTAAAGTCGGCATGATCATGCTTCCAGAAACGAAGAACAGGTATATACTGAATAAGAAAATATAGAAACAAGGCTGGTATAGAGCACTTTGAATGCATAATAATATTTTTTCTAGTGTGTATGTTGTACACCAACCCGCTCCTTCAATTTATTTTTATTAATTTAGCTGTCTCAAAGTAATAAGCAGGATGGCTGACAACCCGTTCACGAAAAATCCCGGTCTTCTGTCTCCCGGCTTCCGGCTTCAAGCATTTTATAACAGAATCTAAACGTTAAACACAGCATGAAAGGCTCTATCCTTATCCTCGCCGGAGGCGGACCCGCTCCCGGAATCAATACCGTTATCAGTTCAGTAGCTAAAGTTTTCCTGCGCGACGGCTACCGCGTCATAGGCCTGCACGACGGCTACAAAAACCTGTTTACCGAAAACCCGAGTACCATCGACATTGATTTCGAGATGGCCGACCGCGTATTCAGCATGGGAGGTTCCATGTTACGTATGAGCCGTTACAAGCCTGCTGACCTGGAATTCAAAACCAATTTTTTTGTCAAGAATAGTGTCAAACTCCTGGTTACCATCGGGGGCGACGATACAGCCTCAACGGCTAACCGTATTTCCAAGTTCCTGACCGAGCGTAAATTCCCTATTCAGAATATCCACGTCCCGAAAACTATCGATAACGACCTGCCGCTGCCCGAAGGTCAACCCACCTTCGGCTACCAGAGCGCCAAACAGGAAGGAGTCCGCATAGGCCGCACCATATACGAAGATGCCCGTACTTCAGGCAACTGGTTCGTGGTTTCGGCTATGGGCCGCGAAGCCGGCCACCTTGCCTTCGGTATTGGCGCCGCTTGCCACTACCCTATGATCATCATCCCTGAAATGTTCAACAAAACCAAGCTTACACTCGATAAAATCACCCGCCTTATTATATCATCTATCGTAAAGCGGAAAATCCTGGGAATCCCTTACGGAGTTGCCATTGTGAGTGAAGGTGTTTTTCACTTTATGAGCGACGACGAGATTGAAGCATCCGGTATTCAGTTTACCTACGACGAACACGGGCATCCCGAATTGGGAACCGTGAGCAAGGCGCATATCTATAATATGCTGCTTCAGATCAGGCTTAAACAACTCGGCATCAACGTAAAGAGCCGCCCGGTCGAAATGGGTTACGAATTGCGTTGTATTCAGCCTACGGCTTTCGACCTGCTGTATTGCAGCTTGCTGGGAATCGGCGTGAAAAAAATATTCGACGAGGGTCTGACCGGTTGTATGGTCAGTTCCGATCCTACAGGCGATATTTTCCCCTTATTCCTCAAAGACCTGGAAGATGGTCACGGCAAAGTACGAACCCGTATGGTGACCATGGACAGCCAGAAAGCACATATGGTTTTCTTCGACAGCATTCAATACCTCACGGCAAACGATATGGACGCTGCCCGCGAATACCTGAAAAACCCCGAAGAATTCGATTTTATGAAGATACTGGAGTGGTAAACAAAGTGTCTGCACACCTTTTTCAGGTGTCTGACACTTTGAATTTCACCATTAAGTTTAAAAAGTGTCTGCACACCTTTTTCAGGTGTCTGACACTTTTTAATTAATTATTATCCGGCTTGGCCCATAATAGCTCTGTGCCTTTCCCCTTAAAACCTTTAGCCTGATAGCCTTTTCAGCGATGTGAAGCTTTTTGCAGTTCTGTGCTGACAACTTGTTAAAAACTAAATTGTTTACTGACAGATTATTTTCTTTATTTTTAGAACCTGAAATTAATTTTGTCGATTCCCAGCACAAGCTAATTCCGGCTTTGTTCACTCCAGGTAAAAAAGCCTTGGCTTTAGGTATGTTTCTGCCTCCTGTTGAAAATGCACCGCAGCCATTCAAGGCAGGTATTTCATGATGACAAATCATGCAGGTCCGTCTGAAAATTATAAAACCCGGAATCAAACTGGATACCGGCACAAAGAATCATTCTCCTGTTCATTCACTAAAAGGACAAATTATGCCGTCACTCACTACCTTCAAGGTATACCGCTATCGCTGGGCCATGTTATCAATCTACATGTGTATTGTAGCCGTCAACCAGATGCTCTGGATCACATTCGCACCCATAACCAGCGATGCAACCAGATATTACGGAGTTTCTGACATTTGGATAGGGATCTTGTCCATGTGTTTCATGATTGTTTTTGTAGTAGTTTCCATCCCGGCTTCCTGGATTATCGACAAATATGGGATACGGGTAGGTGTCGGCATTGGAGCTGCATTTACAGGCATTTTCGGCCTGCTACGCGGCCTGGTCACCACCGATTTTGAGTTGCTACTCATGGCGCAGGTAGGCATTGCCATCGGGCAGCCGTTTATCCTCAATGCCATCACAAAATTTGCCGCAAGGTGGTTTCCCATTGAAGAACGGGCTACTGCGGCAGGCCTTGGAACACTGGCCATGTATGTCGGCATTCTTGCCGGGATGATACTTACGCCTTACCTTATCATAGGCTCTGGAATCAGCGGCATGTTATATATCTATGGCGTCATCGCAATGGTTTCAGCCATCGTTTTCATCATTTTCGCCAAGGAAGGTCCTCCCACGGCTCCCTGCCGCCCTGACCAGGAAGAGCGCTCCCTCGTTTACGACGGCATCAAACAAATCTTCCATACCAGGGATTTCAACTGGCTTCTGTTTATCTTTTTTATCGGGCTGGGCGTTTTCAACAGCGTTACTACATGGATAGAGAATATCCTTGGGCCACGCGGTTTTTCCACCACCCAGGCCGGGATTACCGGTGGACTGATGATAGCAGGCGGCATCCTGGGCGCCCTGGTAATCCCTATGTTGTCTGATCATTACCGGAGAAGAACACCTTTTATGGTAATTGCCCTTGCCGGAGCTACCCTCTGCCTGGCTGGAATTACTTTTGCCACTTCGTATGGATTACTGCTTGTATCAGGAGCAGGCCTGGGTTTCTTCCTGCTCAGTTCAGGTCCTATTGGGTTCCAATATGGAGCCGAAATCACCTATCCTGCATCCGAAGGCACATCGAACGGGATGCTTCTGCTAATGGGCCAAATTTCAGGTATCGCCTTCATTTTCGGAATGGACAGCTTTAAATCAGCCCAAACCGGATCAATGACTATGCCACTGGTCGTTTTAATTGCCCTTATGGCTCTCAGTTTATTAGTTTCGACCCAACTCAAGGAATCGAAATTAATGACGAAAGAAAAAGTACAGAAAGCAGCCTGAAACAACCGGAAATTCTCGACAAACAATTACCACTGAAAAATAAAATCAGGATGAGCCAGGCCAGGTATTGTATGAAATGCAGTCAGGCTACACTGCTTTTAGTGTTATGGCTTACTGTAACACTCCAGTGCACAAAAGTGTTGGCTCAGTCTGAAATCCCGGATTCACTGGTAAAAGTACGAATACTATGTATTCAGCAATTACTTGAACAAGGAAAACCAAATGCCCGCCTTTGGTGGAATGGATGGCTTTATGGTTACAGCGCTGCTACTATCGGCCAGGGGGCAGCTTTTTTCATGATCGACAAATTGAAAACAAAACAAGACATGGCCCTTGGTGCAGCCACTACCCTGATTGGCGCCGCCGGGCAGTTGGTTGCGCCCATGGTTCCGGTATATGCTCCCGCTCGTCTTGCCCTGATACCGGGCGATACACCTTCCGAAAGGATCATAAAGCTAAAACGTGCCGAAGAATTATTCGAAGCCAGCGCCAAAAGAGAAAAAGACGGCCGTTCGTGGCAGTATCAGCTTGCTACAACAGCGGTAAATACAGGTAGTGGTCTGATAACCTGGATAGGCTTCAAACGCACGGTTTGGGCCGGGCTTGGGAATTTTGCACTGAACACAGCCATTTGCGAGGTTCAGATATGGTCGCAACCCACCCGGGCTATCAAAGATTATAAAAACTATCGGGAAAACTATGAAAAGGGACTTCCTTCATCTTCCCGCGGGCAAAGGCCTCAATGGTATGCGGGTGCCTATCCTGGCGGCATGGCTTTCAGGCTGGTATTTTAACAGAACTTCGCATTTCAGCTTTCTTTACTATCTTTACTAAACCGGATCCCTTGTAAGCAGTTTGTGAATCAAATACGATACGGGTATGCTGCATTATCCGAATCAATGTTGCTGAGATCACAGATCAGGCTTTCAGCCTCCCGGGTTTCTCGAAATTCTACTCAATTCATTTCAAACCAACAATTTCAGAAAATGGCATATGACGAAAGACTGGCTGACCGGGTAAGGGAATTCCTGGTCGTAGATGCCCGCATCGAAGAGGCTCTTATTGAGGAAAAACTAATGATGGGTGGAGTTACTTTTATGATCAATGGCAAAATGTGTCTTGGGGTAATAAAGGACGAACTTGTCGTTCGCTTCGATCCTTTACTATACGAAGAAGCCCTGGAAAAACCGGGTTGCCGACCCATGGATTTTACCGGAAAACCCATGAAAGGATGGGTATTTATCAGCCCCGAAGGCCTGGATAAAGTGAAAGAGCTTGCTTACTGGGTCGGTCTTGCCCTGGCTTATAACCAAAAAGCCAGGTCATCAACGAAACAAAAGCGAAAAACATAAAAAACCGAAATTGTAGGATCACGCTCCTGGCTATCCTCCTGATCCTGGACAATTTCTTGAGATTGTCCTCCGCTGATAATGTGCGGGCCGTCGATTTTGTGTCCATCTTCGTTTATAGGAGCATTGTCGGGATTGCTACTCGGGATTTTAGCCGCTTCAAAACCCAGGAAATAAAATCCGGAACACAATTTAAACATGATCTATCCATAGCAGTTCAAGCATGTCCGGAAACCGGATTTTTCGTACTTTCGCCGTATTGACGCCGCGATTGAGCCCACTTCGGGATAGCGGGTTATCCCTCACTTCCATCAACCCGATTCTATTAATGGCACTAAGCCGGTAAACCATAGATTAAATCTGCCCCATGAACCTAAATGAGAAAACAGAGGAGTTTATCCTTTCGCTACAAACCAGCCTGGAAGAAAATACATTTGTAAAATTATCGTTGGGCAATTATAAGGGGACGGAAGAGAACCTTAAATATATATATGCGAAACACATCCGTATTAAAAACGATGAAAAACTTAGTTTTACCTATAGGTTTAAGACCCGTGACATGGTGAAAAACTATTCAATCCGGGAGGGGATTGCCCAAGTGAGTGATTTCCTGGCCCAGGGATTCAATGTCGCAACCTTATTTACCACGGCTTTCGATCTTGCTGTCGAGAACCACCGCAGCGGGAAATGGATATTGAGAAAAAATGCCGCTACCATTTTGACTGTTCCTGTCCCTGAGCACGACAGGATTAAAAATCGCCTGATTAGTACCAATGAAAAGCCCTACCTTACTGCATTGAAAATCACGGATGAAAACGGGAAAGTAAATGTCAATTCCCAGGATAAATACCGTCAGATTAACCATTACGTTGAAATTCTGAGTACGCTGATCAGGGAAATCCCGGCAAAGGACACCTTGAAAGTAGTGGATATGGGTTCAGGTAAAGGATACCTCACTTTTGCCCTTTACGATTATCTTACCCAGGTACTGAAAATCAATTCCCAGGTCATCGGTATTGAATTCCGGCAGGATCTCGTGGATTTGTGTAATATGGTCGCAGCCAAAACCGGGTTCGGCCAACTGCACTTCGAGCAGGGCACCATTGAGCAGTACGACAGCTCCGGCACCGACATACTGATTGCACTGCATGCCTGCGACACGGCTACCGACGACGCTATTCACAAAGGGATTACAGCAAATGCCGGGCTAATTGTTGTGGCTCCGTGTTGCCACAAACAAATACGACGCCAGCTCGAAGCTCACAAAACCAGTAACGATCTTGACTTCCTACTGAAATACGGTATTTTCCTCGAACGACAGGCCGAGATGGTCACGGATGGGATACGGGCTCTGGTTTTGGAATATTTTGGTTACAAGACCAAGGTTTTTGAATTTATCTCTGATGCTCATACACCTAAAAATGTCATGATAGTGGGTATCCGAAATCAGAAGCAAGAACCCAGGAGAAAAGAAATTTTACAGAAAATTAAAGATATAAAAACCTATTTCGGAATCGAATACCACCACTTGGAAAAGATGATGGAAATTTGATATTCAGTTATCCCAACATATAAAATCCGCCGAAAAACCTCCCTTTAATAAAAATATAACTTTAATTGTTTTTACAAAACACTAATTATCATACTTTTAAATCAATTATTCTAGAGGTGTCTTTAACCATAAAAACACATGATTTATATCGATATGTTATAAATACTGATGTCTGTTTATATTTTTTTATGGCTTACCGGGCCTGTCCTTAGTGTTTTTTTATTTACTTTTGAGGAAAATCTTATTAATTAAATATTATCAATGGGACTTCTTCAAACTAAGCTATCGCAGTATGATCTACCGCAAAAGATTATGGCTGCCGGCATTTACCCGTATTTTAGGGTCATTGAGTCCGACCAGGACACAGAGGTATTGATAAACGGCAAAAAAGTATTGATGTTCGGCTCGAACAGCTACCTTGGCTTGACCTGCCACCCAAAAGTAAAAGAGGCTTCAAAAAAAGCCATTGACAAATATGGCACAGGCTGTGCTGGCTCGAGATTCCTGAACGGCACCCTGGACATTCATATTGCACTTGAAGAAAAGCTGGCTCAACTGGTAAATAAGGAAGCAGCTTTGTGTTACAGCACTGGTTTCCAGGTTAACCAGGGAGTCATTTCCTGTCTGACCGGGCGTAACGACTATGTAATTCTCGACGAACTCGATCATGCCTCCATTATCGAAGGTAGCCGCCTCACCTTTGCGAGGGTTCTGAAATTCGCTCACAACGACATGAATGATCTCGAACGCAAACTAAAGCGTTGCGAGCCCGACAAAATCAAGTTGATTGTTGTCGACGGGATATTTTCGATGGAAGGCGACATCACCAAACTGCCAGAGATTGTGCGCCTGTCGCAGAAATACCAGGCATCCATTATGGTGGACGACGCTCACGCCCTTGGTGTACTTGGCAAAAACGGATCGGGAACAGCCTCGCATTTCGGACTCACCGACCATGTAGACCTGATCATGGGGACTTTCTCGAAATCCATGGCTTCACTCGGTGGCTTTATTGCTGCTGACAAAGATGTCATCAATTTCATCAAGCACAATTCACGTTCCCTGATTTTCAGCGCAAGCATGACACCCGCTTCAACGGCCAGCGTTCTGGCAGCCATCGAAATTATGGAAAGCGAACCTGAAAGGATTGCCCATCTTTGGGCACTCACAAAATATGCAAAGGATGGGTTTAATGCCGCTGGTTTCGACACTGGTAAATCCGAATCTCCCATTATCCCTCTTTTCATACGCGACGATATGAAAGCACTGAAAATGACACAGATGCTCCTCAACGAAGGCGTTTTTGTCAACCCGGTTGTTTCTCCCGCAGTCCCCAAGGAAGATTGTCTCATACGTTTTTCGCTCATGGCTACCCATACCTTCAAACAGGTCGACATCGCCATTGAAAAAATATCTGCTGTTGCAAAACAGCTGGGCATACTCGATACCGAGGAGGTAGTCGTGGATAAAAATTTCATCTAGCACCTTTACATCCCGTTCATATGGCAAAAGTTGTACTAATCACCGGAATTTCTTCCGGTTTCGGAAAGGCGACAGCCGAAATTCTTTCCGCCAAAGGATACACCGTTTATGGCATCAGCCGAAAACTGGAAGATGACTTCAGCAGCGCTATAAAAGTGCTTCATGCTGACGTTACGGATTCTGCGACAGTCAGGAAAGCTGTTTCAACCCTTCTTTCAAAAGAAGGGCATATTGATATCCTGATCAACAATGCGGGAATGGGTATCTCAGGTTCTATCGAAGACTGTTCATCACAGGATATAAACCTGCAGATGAACACTAACTTTATGGGTTATGTGAATATGATTCAGGCAGTGCTGCCATCCATGCGGAAACTGGGAGGGGCTACCATAGTAAATATCAGTTCTATAGGCGGGCTGATGGGCCTGCCTTACCAGGGGTTTTATTCGGCAAGTAAATATGCCGTCGAAGGACTTAGTGAAGCTCTGAGAATGGAACTTATGCCATTCAAAATCAAGGTTATAGTGATTCAGCCGGGCGATTTCTTTACCAATTTCACGGCTAACCGCAAACCGGTGAATGTCGATACATCCGGCAGTGCCTATAAATCTCAGTTCGAAAAAACACTCGCTGTAATCGAAAAAGACGAGAATGGAGGCTTACCCCCTATTTTCCTTGCACGAAAACTCGCACGCATTCTCGAACAAAAAAACCCTTGCCATCATTATATCATCGCCACCCTTGAACAAAAGTTTGCCGTACTGCTGAAACGAATACTGCCCGGATCCTTGTTTTCGGGAATACTCTCGTCGCATTACGGCATTAAAGCTTAAAGACGGGGGGCAAACTCCTTTTCACCTCCCGGAAAAAGAATCAGCGCATCGCAGGGCATACATGCTATACATGTTCTTTCTGTTAATACCTGGATTTAAATAAACCCTTCCTGGTACCCGGATTATCAGGGCGAATACCATTTTGGCTTCCACCACCTGTTGACTAATATTGCTATCATGCAAAGCCCGCATACGGGGAACACCTGTTTGGCTTTCAACTTTTTTATTGGCATCCTGCTGTTCAAACCAAAATCCAGCTGACTTGAGAGCACTCAATTTCTTTATAAATTCATATATTTTCATTGCTCTGTCCGCCGTGTGCTTAACAGTCGCATCCCAGGTTCAACTTGGCATGCGTCCACAATTTCATGCTTACCTGGCAGTTGTCTTTTTTGCCACCCTGTTGGATTACACATTCCACCGGTTTAATCGGATCAACAATACTACGGGAAGGTTGAACAGCGAAAAATACCAATGGGCAGCCGGACACAGGAACTTGATGAAAACAATCATTTACGCCTCTTTAACCTGCCTGGTTTTTCTTCTGTTTTGGGTCAGCATTCACGTTGTATTTTTCCTCCTGCCACTGGCCGCTGTTACGCTACTTTACTCCGCCCCGAATTATAAAAAGCGGATGAGCAGTGATATTGTGCAGCACATCCCCGGCTTAAAAACTATTTTGCTGGCTTTTGTATGGGCGGCGGTAACAATACTCTTGCCTGTTCTGCAATCGGGTGACACTTTCGTGACCGCCCGTGTCGTATGGGTATTTGCTGAAAGATTTACCTTTGTTCTCGCACTTGCAATCCCGTTTGATATACGCGACATAAAAGCAGACACCTTAGCAGGAATCAAGACTCTGACGGTAGTTCTGGGAGAGAAAAAATCGTTGCGGGCCAGTAATACCCTGTTATTCCTGTCAATTTGCCTTGCTTTGGTCCATTACGCATATCAGCACATGATTTTCATCCTCCTTGCGTATGCCCTTTCTGGAGCAGTTGCACTTTTTATGATTAACACCAAGAAGCTAAAAACCCAAAAACTGTATTATCACGGAATACTGGACGGCAGCATTATGTTGCATGGGATACTCATTTGCATAAGTTTCTTTTTCCGGATCGGATAACCTGCACCTAAACTGTTAATTTTCAAATTATCCGCTAATATTTCTACCCTGAAATTGCAAACTGTTAATAAAAGCAAAGCTTAAATCCAGTATCAGAGGCAGGGTTATTTTGAAAGCTTTTGTATTTTTGAATAACCAGCCGGCTGCAACTTACCATTCCGGTACTTTCACCAGGCTTCAGTATGATACATCAGAATTGAAAATCATATATTACCCGACAAGAAACTAAAACAAGTCATGAAATATCTAGCCTTTCTTTTAACCTCAGTCATCCTGGTGTTTATCTGGTCTTTTATTAACCCGAAAGATTACTTCACCTGG
>JBAXXB010000053.1:0-19055 GCA_037128115.1 Bacteroidota bacterium | reverse complement strand
ATACGTTGGATGGTAACAATTTCATTACCAGTAAGACTGGCTGGTAAATAATTACTTACTGGCAATGTTTTTTACAGGTCTCACAGCCTTTGCTCAAAACACTAACCTATTTGTGACGGGACATGTTCGTAATAGTGTGAACCAGCAGCCGGTGGCAAACCACACTGTGGCAGTTACACTTTTTGCGGATAGTATTAACTCAAATCTGCCTATTGTTGATTCTGCACTTACCGACCAATCGGGCTGGTATTACCTGACTTTCACGGCGCCAAATCCGGCAGGAACGGCTATGGCTTTCACCGTAGGTACTCCCGACTGTAACCTGCAGTGGATTCAGCAAAGTTTTGTATTTTCGGGAAACATAACACAGTTTACGGCTGATTTCAGTATATGCACCGATTCAATCCCCCCGCCTTCGCCATGTGAGAATTTTATAACCCTGACAGGTATACAGGGACTAACTGCTTCCTTACAGGGCAGCCTGCTGAACGGGCAGACGGCCTCCTTTATCTGGAATATGGGCGATGGCGTTACAATCACCGGCCAGAATGTGACCCATACCTATGCTCAACAGGGAGTTTATAACGTGGGATTGCAGACAGTAACTGCCGACGGTTGTATTGATTTTTCGACTTTCCCTTTGGTACTCATGGACTCAATTTATCCGCCTTCCCTATGTGAAAACTTTATCAGTCTTGGCGGAATACAAGGCTTGACTGTTAATATGCAGGGTAACCTTATTACCGGGCAGCCGGCATCCTATTTCTGGAACCTGGGCGACGGAACCTCGGCCAGCGGCCAGAATGTGACTCATACGTATGCTCAGCCTGGATTCTACAATATTGTACTGCAAACGGTTACACCCGACAGTTGTATGGCAACTTCCGGCTATCCGCTTATGCTGATGGATTCGTTGAATAACGGTTGTTCAAGTTATATCATCTCTTACCCTACGGGGAATCCTTTCGAAATAGCATTCCAGGGGGTTACACAAAACCAGCTGCCAGCCACATTCACATGGGAATTTGGTGACGGCACATCCGGTGCAGGGCAGAGCCCCGTTCATACTTATCCATGCGTGGGTACTTTCCTGGTAGTCATGACAGCATCGGATACCTCGGGATGCAGTTCCACTTCGGTTGCCCAGGTGATGGTATTCCCTGATTCTACCGGTAATCTTTCCATATATGGCCAGGTAATAGCCGGGAATAACCTGCTCAGCCATGGTAATGTTACACTCTTTGGAACTGATCCTTCTGGTTTTTTATTCCCGGTACAGAACGTTCTTATCGACTCAATCGGGTACTATAATTTCTCTAACATAGGGCCAGGCACCTACATTATTCTGGCTTTTCCTGAGCCTGATTCATTGATGAATATTCAATACCTCCCTACGTATTACGGAAATGTGATCTTTTGGGAGCAGGCTACACCTGTCATACTCGGGGTGCCACAAAATCCATATAATATTTACCTGGTTGGTTTTGACAGTATTGGCGGAGGTGGAGGATATGTCTCCGGGCAAATCAATTCCGGTGGAAAAGCTATGCTTGTAGCCGGACAGGAAGTGCTGTTGCTGGATTTGAATAATACTCCGGTCCGTAGCACTTATACCAATGCCATGGGCGCTTTCAGCTTTGCTTCACTGCCTTACGGTGAGTATAAAGTGAATCCGGTAATCACGGGTATGACTACCCAACCGGCCCAGGTAAACCTCAACGCGTCGAATCCTTCCGCCAGTGTAGTTATGACTGTTAACGGGCATCTTATCACCGGCATCAGCGAATCTAAAAATTTGAACCTTATCAATATGGTTTATCCAAACCCGGCTGTAAACTCGGTCACGATTTCACTGAAACCAGGAGGAAATGTTACTGTGCAAATTCTGGATGCCAGTGGTAAAGTGGTAAAGGCAGAGAACCTGTCAGTACCTGCCGAAGGTCTTCAATTCACTGTTCATGTATCAGATTTGAAACCAGGACCCTATTTTATTGTCGTTCGCGATGAAAAGGGCAACCTCTCATCCCGTCGTTTTGTGAAAAACTAACCACTTCCGGTTGTCATCTTATTTCATTTAGTTCAAAAGGCTGCCCTGATACGGCAGCCTTTTAACGTTTTTATTTTTTTTCCTGGAGACCATTCACGCCTTTTTTGACTGATTTTAAGTCGGAATCTATTTTTGGTCTAATAAGTGCCAATTTTTTTATTCACACAAAATACAGATATACAATCACATATAAAAATTGACAAAAATCATATTGCATTATTTAGTACTATGTATTGCATAGTACTATTTAATGAACTATATTTGCAGCCTGATTTAAATACTCTCACTATGGAAAAAGCAGATTCAACCATTGCACAGATGCGGAAGGGTGTGCTCGAGATGTGTGTCATGGCTGCTATCAGCAGCCAGGAAGCCTACGCCTCCGACATTCTTGAGCGGCTCAAACTTTCGCACCTGATTGTTGTGGAAGGTACCCTGTACCCGATTCTTACCCGCCTTAAAAACGAAGGCTTCCTGAGTTACCGCTGGGAAGAATCCAATTCGGGTCCGCCACGTAAATATTACACCATCACAGCCGAAGGAACAGCCTTCCTTTCTGAACTCCGCTCAGGATGGGATGAACTGGTCAACGCGGTGAGGCCATTAGTAACCGGCAATAATCAATCCGAACAAACAGAAACATCAAACACTCCTGACCAATGAAAAAGAACTTCTCAGTAAATATAGGCGGACGTATTTTTAATATCGACGACGACGCTTACGATTGCCTAAACAGCTATCTCAACCGCCTGCGCATATTTTTTGCAGCCGACCAGGGCCATGATGAAATAATAGCTGATATCGAAATGCGCATTGCCGAACTTCTCGACCAGAGAAAGGAGCAAGGCCTTCAGATCATCACGCTGAAGCATATCGAAGAGGTGATTACCGGCATGGGTGAACCTGACCAGCTTTCGGATACCGAAACCGGGAAACAGCAGGAGCCTCAAAAAACCAAAACCCGCGGGAAGCTTTTCCGCGATCCGGATAACCGCCAGATCGGTGGTGTGGCAGCCGGGATTGCCGCATGGTTTGGTATCGACCCGGTTTGGGTCAGGCTCATCTTCGCCGCCTTCACCTTGTTTTATGCGGTAGGCATCATCATTTATGCAGTATTATGGCTAATATTGCCGGTAGCCCAAACCACATCCGATAAGCTGGAAATGCAGCGTCAGAGCATAAATATCAATACCTTACGCAACGAGTTGGTTTCGGCAGGCACAGGGATACAGAAAACAGGAAACAGCCTGCTGCAATCAGTTGGAACCTTTATCCGCTTTGTTACCGAGGTGGTTGCACGTCTTTTCCGCTGGCTGTTCCAGTTGATCGGCCGCCTGGCAGGGCTGGTGCTCCTGTTGGGAGTCCTGGCCATGTTTATCGGTATCAGCGTTGCTTCGGTGGTGAGGGAGAACTTGAACATGGGAAATTACCGGCTCAACTCCACAACTGTTATGCATGGCATGCAATGGCTGATACCCGGAACGGATGTCCGATGGCTGGCTTATATCTCCATTTTATTCCTGCTGATCGCAATCACGGGGCTTTTGATCTATACCGGCCTGAGGTTACTGTTAAAATGGCCGCCACTTCGCTGGCAGATCATTATTGTTTTTGTACTTCTTCTGGTTACCGGGATTGTTACCGGTGTTGCAGCGGTGTTCCAATATGGGAGGTCATCCGAACAAAAGGCTTCTGTAAGCAAACGCCAGAGTATCGTAATGAAAATGAAACACCTGCACCTTGCCTCCGGCCCTTACGACGAACAGCAATATTTTATGCCTTTGGCGGGTGATACAATTCCCGGGAATATGGCATATGCGTTAGGCGAAATCAACCTGAGCATTCGCGCGGTACCGGCTGACAGCCTGTTTGTTACATGCATGCGCTCGGCCTCAGCCTGGCAGCAATCGCAGGCTGCTGCATATGCCGCACATATTTCGTACAATTACAAAATTCAGGATACATTGCTGACCTTAAACCCTTATTTCATGGTTCCGCACACCGATGGAATGAGGTATCAGAAACTGGATGTTATTGTGGGCGTTCCGCTTAATACCGAAATAGTAATTGATGAGCCCATACGCTGGCGATCGAATTACGGGGATTTTGTCGACGATAACCGTGAGGGCAACACATTCATCATGACTGCTTCGGGGTTGAAACACAAAGAAATCCCGATTGCTACTTCCGATACGGTAGGGCAATCGGATAAAATCATCAAATAAAAATGTGAATTATCAAAGCAAATCACCGGAAGTTAACCCATGCATTCCAGGGTTAACTGCCGGTATTTGGATTTTTACTTTAGGGAATCCGCTTTCAAATCATTGGATGCAAGGCAGATAGCTAGTTATCAACCAAGCTTTCTTTGGTAGTCCTGGATATTTCCGACTTTTAAATTAAAATACTTTATGCAGGTATAAATTTGTGGAACTATGGCCTTAGTTTATGTAAGAATAACAGAGACTTTTTTTATTTTTGTAATGCGATACGTTATATTAGCTTAGTTGTGCATGCTTCAATATTTTTTCCTGGCCTATTAAACTAAATCTATATGAAAAAACTTTACCCCTTCCTGATTGCCCTTTCGATGATATGCCTGTTTTCAGGCCATTCCAAAGCACAGTATGTGGCACTTTTTGTTAACGACAACGGGCTTTTTAAAGCGAACACCGATACGGTTCTGTCGGCACTGGCCGCTGCCGGTATCCCGATTGATGTATTCAATGCACGCGACAGCCTGCGCTCGCCAACCGCCGTTGAAATGCATCCTTATGCGCTGGTGATCTGGTATTGTTCGACCGATGGAGTTAAGAATTACCTGTGGGAAGGCAACGACAGCGATAACGCAGAACTAACACTTTACCTTGAGGGTGGTGGAAAATTATTGCTGATGGGTGCTGATTTCCTTTACGACAGGTATGGCAGTGCCCCGGATATTTTTCACCCCGGAGATTTTGTATATGATTACCTGGGCATTTCAACATACAACGCACAGTCGTATGGCGACGACGGAGGCCTGGGTGTGCCAGAACTCGACCCTGTTAACCTGCCATCGATGACCTTGGAACTTGATACGATCCATTGGATTTATTCAACAGCCTGGTGGATTGATGGGTGTACACCCGCAGGAAGTGCGGCTACGGTTTACAATATGGGGCCTGGGACATACCCGCTCAACGGGCTTAGTTCGGCAATTTATAATCACTACGAAGCGTATTCCGGGCAGAAGGAGCTTTCTTTCTTCTTTGATCCGGCTTTAATGGATAGTTTTGAAAACCGTGTTCATCTCTTCTCCTGGTCCTATGACAGCTTTTTTATACTTCCTTCCGGGGTTGAAGAATTACCAACCTCAGAGGTCACATTGATTACAGGGCAAAACCCGGCAAAAGATCATTTACAGTACAAAATCCCTGAAGGATTAGCCGGAGCAAAGATTTTTACAGGAATTACAGATATGACAGGCAGAAAATTTTTAAGCCATTTTAGCGAAAATTACGGTGTTTTTAACCTGGATATTTCAGCGCTTTCCCCTGGAATTTATGTGCTTTCGGTCACGGATGGTACCAAACGGTACTGCCAGAAATTTGTAGTAAACAGATAGACTGGCGTTTGGCATGAATATGGCAGATCTAAAATCATTCAATTTTCCATTTCGGCATAAAGGTCATCAGCCAATAATTGCCTATAGTCCTATTGCGTTTCCCCGTTCATCCATGCCTTAAAGGCCGGTGTCCTGGACCGGCTTACAATGATTTCGGCAGCGGGATCAACCAGTATTTCGACTTTAAGCTTGAAATTGAAATAGTTATGCACCCGGCGAATGGCGTCGGCTGAAACAATATACTGCCTGTTGACCCTGAAAAAGAGCTTTGGATCGACTTTAGCTGATAATTCTTCGATAGAATGTGGGATGATGTATCGGCGGCTGTCGTGGGTTAGCAAAAACACCTCCTTATCTTCGGCGTAAAAACAGGCTATTTCATTTGCCTTGACTGGAAGCATGGCATCTCCTTTACTGATCAGGAAACGGTCTTTATAGCCGGTATTTTCCGGTCTTTTAAGATTCCGTATCATTTCGTATAGTTGGTTATTGGGATTTTCGGCCCCATAATAGTCCTTCAGCTTCCTGAATTTTTCGATAGCTGATTTTAATTTCTCCCGGTTCACGGGCTTCAGCAGGTAGTCGATGCTATTCAATTCGAAAGCTTGCAAGGCATATTCATCGTAAGCCGTTGTAAAAATTACGGGAGTAACTACTGCACAATCCTCGAAAACGGAAAAGCTTTTCCCGTCAGCAAGCTGAATATCAAGGAAAATCAGGTCGTAGGATGCACCCGAACGCAAGTGATGGATAGTTGCCGAAACGGTATCCAGTGGGCCGTAAATATCAGCCCCGGGCTCAATCTCCCTGATCAGCTGTGCCAGGCGTTCGGCTGCCAGTTCTTCGTCTTCAACTATCAGGACTTTCATGGGATGTTTTTTTATAGAGTTTGAAGGGTTCAAGGGTTTGAAGAGTTCAATGCTTCGCGTTTATAAAGTTTGAAGGGTTCAAGGGTATGAAGAGTTCAATGCTGCGCGTTCAAGGGGTTCAAAGAGTTTGAAGGGTTCAAAGGTTCAAGGGTTGTGGGATTACAGGAAGTCTTGTTTGCTCGTCTGCGGTCTTAGTGTCTCTTGGTGTTCTTAGTGCCTTAGTGGTTTTAGTGACTTAAAAGTTCAAAGAGTGTTAAGAGTTCAAAGCTTAGCGCTTAAGAGGTTTATATCTGTTTCTCGAAAAGAGGAAGCATCACCGTAAAATTATTGTTTTCCTGCTTAATCGCAATACTTTTTCCGGTAAGGTGAAGGTAACGGTTCCGTATATTCTCCAGCCCGACGCCGGTAGAAGGTTCCTTATCAGTCCTGGCCCTGACGGTATTTTCAATCACAATATATTTACCATCAAGAATATAGACCTTCACAAAAAGGGGGTTTTCCTTTGAAACCACGTTGTGTTTCAGTGCGTTTTCCAAAAGCATTTGTAGCGCCAGGGGAGGAATGGCGTAATGATAATACTGCTCCGGAACATCAAATTCAACTTTGAGTTTGCCGCCAAACCGGCTTTGCTGGATAAAAACATAATCCCGGGCAATCTTCAGTTCGTCGCGCAGCAGCACCGCATCTTTGTCACGCGATTGCAGCATATACCGCATGATTTCCGAGATGCTTTCAACATATTTTGAGGCTGTAGGATTGTCATTAACCAGCATCAGCAAGGTATTCAGGCTGTTGAACAGGAAATGGGGGTTCACCTGGTTCCGTAACGTATCGTAACGAGCTTCGAGGTTAGCCTTTTCAAGGGCCTGGGTGCGTAAAAGGTTTTCTTTCCATTGAAGGAAAAAGGCAACCGCGGCATAGATGGAACTGATCATAAAGGTAATGATCAGTGATCCGATAATGAGAGTGGTTTTTCCCGACCGGTCCAGCGGAACCCTCAAATAATTCTCGACTGCATAGATTTCACCTGCCTCCACGAGCAGGACAAAAAGAGATAGCCCGATAACCTGAAATGCTATGAGTTTGAAAGTTTCCTTAAACAGGGAATACCGGTTAACCGCAAACTGGACGATCATTATACTGCCGTTCCAAATCAGCGCCGTGCGTATAAAGGATACCAGGAATGCCTTATAAAAACCGGCTTCCGTATGGGTATATCCGCTGTCGACTATGACTGAGATAGCCGATATAACTGCAATCCCACTCAAACGGATGATAAACTCATGCCAGCGGCTTTTGGGAGATTTTTTATCAGGTAAGCAGGTGAATGCGTCAGGCTTTTTTTCTTTCATGATGAGTATATCAATATTGGGTGATTCGAAAGTAATATCCAGATCAATCCGGGTCTCTTAAAAATGTAACCTGTATTGCATCATCGGGAAAAATCCAAGCTGGTTTACGTTGCTGACTTCGTTCTTTGATTTGCTGTATGTTTGCATCAGTACATTATTATGGTCGGTGAAGTTTTCGATATAGAATACCCATTCCTGCGAGATGTGTTTCATGTTCAGCCTGTAACCGAACTTGATATCTGCCTTAAGGAAAGGATCAAACTGCAGGCTGTTCGCCTTCGATTCATCGTATTTGGTTGTGCCTGCAACCTGTGACGCCTCCATATCGACAGGGGTATAGCGTTTTCCGCCGGCATACGTTATTTTGAAATCGATATTTAATGCGGACTTATTGTTGAGTGTAAATTCCCTTCCAATCAGGACATTAGCTACATAATTGCCATTAAAAGCGGTATTCCGTTCAATGCCGTCGCTTCCCTTGTATTTCGATTCAAAGAGCGAGAGGGTAGCAAGATAGTAATAGTTTTTGCTGAAAAATCGTTCAACGGTGAATTCCAGGCCGTAATTTACACCACTGCCGGTGTTAACGAGGCTGTCCTGGGCGCTCACCCCCCAGCCGGCACCGGTATTCAGCATACTGAATGACGAACTTGTGGATTCGACTGGCACATCGAAAAGTGTTTGATAGTAAGCTTCCGCTTTAAAGCGGGTATTTTCGGTGAGGGAATTATCGTAGCCCAGCACAAACTGGTGTGAACGGGTAAAATTAAGTTCTTTGTTGGTTTCAACCAGGGAACCATCATCCATTTGAGTCCCCAGGAAATAGGTAGAGAGGGATTGGGTATGTGAATGTAAGCCATAACCCAGGCTGAGTTTTTGTTTTGAATTCAGCTGCCAGTTGAATCCCAGCCGCGGTTCCAGGCTGGCAGAGCCGTTCAGGTCAAAATAACTGAAGTGAAGCCCCGGGACTATACTGATCTTATCGTTAAAATGATAGGTAGCCTGGACATATGGCTGGTATAAGGTTACCCCGTTGCCAAGTCCCCTGCTATAGTCAATTACCGGGCGCATGATGCTATCCTGGTTGTTGTAGATTTTCGTTAGCAGGTCAAAGCCCATGCGGTCAACCAGGAAGCCTGCCCTTAAGGTTAAATGGCTGTTATACTTGGTATTGACAAACCCGCTGAGTGAAGTCCTGAATTCGGCATAGTTATGATCAATGTTGGGGTGAGGAATGCCGGTAACATCGAGGGTATCAATAGTAGTACCCCCACTTTGGTAAATTCCTGACAAAGTAAGTTTAAAATAGGAACGCGCATTCATAAACCGGGTATACGAAACTCCGCTGGCACCCATGCGTGAGCGGTTCACCAGGTCCTGTCCCTCACCGGAATACATATCCTGGGTATTGCCGTTTTTGCTGTCGAGCATGGCTATTTCGCTGTTTCCCCCAAGCCCGAATACGGTGATCCGACCTTTTTTAACGGGAAAGTTAAGTTTAAACGAAAGGTCCTGGTATTTGGGTATCCCAGTGGTTCCCAGGTTAATAATTCCATTCATCAACTGTAACGTCGAGTACCTGAAATTGGCCAGGTACGACGCCTGGTGTTTTTTGCTGAAGGGACCTTCGGCACCGGCTTCAAAACCGTTGAACCCAACCTGGAAGAGTTGTTCATGTTTCTGGTTGTTCCCGTTTCGCATGCTGAGGTCGAACACGCCGCTCAGCGCATTGCCGTATTGTGCGGGGAAAGCCCCTGTAAAGAAATCACTATTCTGCAGCAGGTTGTTGTTGAGCATGCCTACCGGGCCGCCTGTGGTGCCTCCTTCCGCAAAGTGATTGGGATTAGGGATGTCGACGTCTTCGAGCCTCCAAAGAAGGCCACTTGGTGAATTCCCGCGTATAATAATGTCATTTCTCTGGTCGTTAGCCGAAGATACACCTGTATAGTTCATCGCCATGCGGGCCACATCGCCGCGGCTGCCGGCATATTTTTCAGTCTCCTCGACGGTAAATGTCCGGGCACTCACCACTGCCATCTGGTTACGCGTGGCGTCTTTATGAACGAATCCTGTAATGACTACCACATCACCCATGATTACATTTTGCTCGAGTTCAACTTCAAGGACGATTTCCTTTACTGAATTCACTATAATTTCCTGGAAAACTGCAGGTTTATACCCCATATAACTCACCTGTACGCTTTGACGCCCTATACTTACCTTGTCGAGGCGGAAGTTCCCGTCCTGGTCGGTAACGGTGCCTTTCAGCGGTTGTGAATTAAGTAAAACGACACTTGCCCCGGGCAGGGGCGATTTTGATTCTTTATCCGTGACATGCCCGCGAATGGTCTGCAACTGTTGTGCCCGCAAAAGCGAGGAAGCTAAAAGAACTATTGTAAAAAGTAATATCCGTTTCATACGATCTTGGTTTTGGTTAACGATGCAAATTTCAGGCAGAATTGGGAAACGGAGTATAGAATTCCGATGAAATGCAGAAAAGTCCGGATGAAAGCAAAAATAATCGAAATGAAATTCTGGGCATATAATTTTACCATGGCAGATATGGTCTTAAATCAGTCAGGTTTTTGCAGCAGCGGATTTGTGATGGGTAAATTGAGTAATATTTTGTTAAAAATCGTAGGTATGGAAAGGGATAACCCTGAACTGAAATCCAATCGAAAAGTATCACATATGATTGTAAATGAGTTAAATATGGCAAAGTATTTTAAAATGGGATACTAGTATCCTGGCAGAATCGACCAAAATATTTCAAACTAATTATATGAAACCCTTGACTTTGCCCTGTTGCAAGATGTAACTTTGAAGTAGCAATTCTTAAAAACTAATTGTATTTACACAGGCCTGCAAATCAAGAATTTATTAAGAGTTCACTTTTGATTTAGATCCGATACTATTTCCCTGGCTAATCATACCATTTCGTTACGCTCTGATGCTCCCCTCACCCGTTCAATCTGCCAGGTAAACAGCCTGCATTTAAGAACACATCGTAATTGGCATACATACTTTCACGAATTATAATCCACTGGTTGTTAAATTAACACTATGCTCCTATGCTTTATTTTGCGCAGGGTTCGGCCCTTATAACCGAAGAAGAAGTAGCTGAAAACAGGGATGAACTGAACAACTTTTATGATGATTTAGCTACCGACAAAACACCGGCTAAAATTACGTTTTCGAACGGGGAACTTTCAGAAGCGAATGTCCTGGCGAACGGAACAACCGCTGCTGCTGCGCCGGTTCCGTTTGCACCCATCGGTCCCGGTAAACCGCTAACCTTAATTATCAGCGAAGTGTATACCGGGAAATACCCGGATACGGGTTTTCTTGGAGTAAAAAAAGACCTGCTGGTTACCTCGGCGGTTAAAAGCATTGCCTCCTTCGATGCCAAACCCAGGGCTATTAATTTCCTGAAGGAAAAAGTAAAACCCAGGAGCCGTATACTGAGGCCGGGAGCTGCCGAACAGGGAACGCCAGTAGTGTTTTATTCGCCGGCCCTGATGGAAAACTCACTTACCCTTGACCTCTCTGTCGTTTTCGACCAGTTCCCTAAAGATGCATTTACTATGGTTGGGCAGGCATTTCAATCGGCTGGCGGGATACCCATATTTATCACGGCGAGCGCATACCTGCTTGCGGCAGGAGCTATAGTAAAACTGGTAGGGGAAGCCGGTGAAGCGCTTTTCGACGGGAAACCCTGCTTCACAGCCAGTGAACCATTGAATATTTACTGGCCGGGCACGGTTCCGCTGCAACCGGGGTACGCAGTAATAACTGACGGCAATACCGACAGCATCAGTGAGGATTTTCGCATCAACTTCCAGCTCAACAGCATGGGACAGCTGGTTGATAAGGATGGGAATAAATATAGCGGCGAAATTCCTTATATCGTTCTGAGTATTGATGGTTCCGAACATCCGGAGCTTTCAACTTTTGCGCCTACCGCTGCAAGTACTGCCATTTTATCTAAATTTTACGGGGTAAAGGACGGCCAATCACAACCAATTGACATGCTGGTAGATGCCGTTAAAGTATACAACGACCTGCGTTTCCGCCAGGATATCGACCGTCTCGACAAAGAAATCACAAAAACATCTGATGCGGATAAGCTGGATGTGCTGCAGAAAAAACGAGAGGCTCTTGTTAAAAATATTCTGAACGAAATAATGAAACCAACCTGATTGAAGTATTAAATTTTGTGCCTACGCAGAAACCTGCTTTTAGGTATTCATTCCTGCCAGGCAAATCTTCTATTACAAACAGGATCAGCATGTTGATGAGATTCGTTTCAGTAAATATGTTGGTGAAGTATTTTTTAACCAAAACAAAAATCACATGTGGCAACGCCTTAAAATCACAGTAAAAAAAATGTCGACGCTGGAATATTCTCCACGTTATTCGCGCCTGGCAGGCGATCTGTCCTGCTACAGACCGTTACTCGAAAAACGTATAGCCGATGGCGGTAATCCCGGTGCCCAGTGGGCTGTGCAGGCTAAAAAGCTGCTGGAAGATGCCGAGGATTTTATGAAGGGCAACAAGATTGATGAAGCCTGGAAGAGTTTCCATGCTGCTAAACGAATGGAAGTGTATGCCATGAATACTGAAGAGTTGCTGGCCAATGCCAAAACATTGTTCTATGAAGCCGGCAAACAGAATGAGTGGCGTAAGGAAGCGATTATCAACCTGTTGAGTACACAAAAGACTGGTGTAACCGCAGCACCTTCAGCCGAAATCCTGAATATGGCGATGGAAATCAAGGATGAAGCCTATAATAATCAGTTTTACCTGAGCCGGCTTTCACGAAACCTTTTCTGGTTACTGTCGGGACTACTTTTTCTAGTGATTTCAGGCATAGTGATCTATTTTGCCGTTACCATCAATAAGCTTGGAAGCAATTTTGCCACAGGGCTTAACCTGACGGGTTATCTTGTCGGGGTCTTGCTTTTTGGTCTGCTGGGCGCACTCACCAGTGCCATAGTATCGACACGGACGCTTTCACAATCCTCGCGCATCAGTGAGTTAGGCAGCAGTGAGGTGATAACGATGAGTAAAATATTTATAGGGGCCGGTTTTTCCATCTTTATCTTCCTGCTGCTGCGTTCATCGGTAGCCGATAAAATCAACCTTTTTAGTTTCAGTATCTCTCAGCCGCTTGATTATTTTGCCATAGCCTTTGCATCCGGGTTTACTGAGCGCTTTGCCCGGAGATCCATCGAACTGCTGATAGGGAAAGACAAGGCGACGGTTAATGAGAAGAAGAAATCCGCCCCTGTAGTGGAGGGCTGATTCATAAAGAGAAATCCGGCATTTCCTCCTTGCTGCCTGAGTTGCAATAGTATATTATTCCTGATATAGTGGTTATTTCTAACGACCGGGTTGGCATTTGAGTCATGAGCTATGTTGATTTCGAAATTCTGTTTCCTGAAAACCTCTTCCTAAATCGCTTTACCTGCTTTTCTCCTTGCTGACAGAAATGCTGCAAAGCTGGAGTATGCTTACCCTCACCCAGTGCCGGGAATAAAACCTGAATACTTGTTTGATGTACTGCACTCGTTGCGCATTTAAAAGTAGGCTTGCTTTGTTTTACTCCCAAATATCTATAAGTTTTTATAAGTAAGTATTATTTGTAGGCTGGAGGAAAATCGATGTGTTAACAGGAAAATAATTTTAAAAACCTGCTGATACAGTTGTAATTTTGTAATCCAAACCACAGCACGTTAACCCGACCGAACTTATGCGAAAATTCTATACTTTCTCTCTTTCAGCCGTACTCGTTTTCACTTCTTTTCTATCCAGAGCACAAACGTATACAGGTACGGGAGGCATTATTCCTGCCAATGGAAACGCAGCCTATTTCCAGATTGAGCCCAATTCGCTGGGAGCATCAACGCTGGATACTAATTTTGGCGTCCTGAATGTATGCATTAACATTAGCCATCCTAACGATGCCGATCTAGAAGTTCAGCTGATTGCTCCCGACGGCACACAGGTGATGCTCACATATGCCAACGGTGGCGATGGCAACAACTATACCAACACCTATTTCGACGACCGGGCCAACCCTTCAATACATAACGGCACTGCGCCTTTTACAGGATCTTTCAAGCCGGAAGAAATGCTCGGATCGGTCAACAACGGGCAAACCGGGTATGGCACATGGAAACTTTATGTCCGCGATTTGTATACAGCGGCCTATAGCGGCAGCCTGCTTAACTGGAGCATTACTTTCGGGACCGATGCTCCCGGTCCCTTTGCACTCACTTCCTCTAACCTGCCTATAGTGATGATCAATACATACGGGCAAGTGATCCCCGATGAACCAAAAATACCCGCCGGGCTGAAAATCTATAACAAGGGCCCCGGAATTCGCAATTATATAACCGATACTCCCGAATTTGACGGTCATTCCGGCATAGAGTTGCGCGGTTCGAGTTCGCAATCCTTTCCCAAGAAAAGCTATGGTTTCGAATCCTGGGATGCCCTGGGTAATTCCATCGATACCTCCTTCCTGGGTATGCCTTCTGAAAGCGACTGGATACTGAATGCCAATTATACCGATAAATCCCTGATGCGTAATGTGATGGCATACCAGGTATGGCAAAACATGGGCCATTATGCGACCCGTTATCATTTTGTAGAACTGATGCTCAACGGGCACTATATGGGAGTTTATATTTTCTCGGAAAAAATAAAACGGAACAAGAACCGTGTGGATATTGCCAAGCTTAAAATCGACCAGAATACAGGGGATGAAGTTACAGGTGGTTATATTATTAAAATAGATAAACAAACCGGGTCGGGCGGGTCAGGATGGACTTCATCTTATGCTCCTTCAGCCAGCCCCAACGGGCAAACTATATTTTACCAGTACGAATACCCTAAAGAAGAGGATATTACCGTTTCACAGCAAAACTATATCAAGAATTACGTTTACAGTTTTGAAACGGCCCTTAAAGGCAGCAGTTTTGCCGATACCACTAACGGGTACCGGAAATATGCCGTCGAAAGCACCTTCAGCGATTATTTCCTGGTAAACGAAATCACTAAAAATGTCGATGGGTACCGCTTAAGTACCTTCATGAGCAAGGAACGCGAAAGCCGGGGTGGCAAAATACGCATGGGCCCGGTTTGGGATTATGATATTGCCTGGCATAACGCCGATTATTGCGGAGGCGATGTAACAAGCGGCTGGGCTTACCAGTTTCCCTGCCCTGACGATTACTGGCAGGTGCCCTTCTGGTGGAGCCGCCTGCTGCAGGATCCCTTGTATAAAAGCCACCTGAAATGCCGCTGGCTATACCTGAGGCAGAACGTGCTGAGCAATGCCTGGTTCGACAATTATATCGACAGCATCTCAGGACAGCTTATGGAAGCGCAGGTACGGAATTTTACCGCCTGGCCCATACTGGGTGTATACGTATGGCCGAATCCCTGGCCCTATGCACCTACCTACGAAGGAGAAGTCAGCGGGCTGAAAACCTGGATTCACAGCAGGCTTTCCTGGCTCGATACCAATATGCCCGGTACCTGTGAAACCACCTTCGACGTTAATTATCCTGAAGCCATCAACACATTCGGCATTTATCCTAACCCTGTTTCTGACAAGCTGAATGTTGAATATCAGACTGTTAAGAAAACAATGGTGGAAATTACCATCATAAATCAGCAGGGGGCGGCCCTCTATTTCACGAATACGATGACCAAATCGCCCGGCGAGTGGCTCGAAACCATTGACCTGTCTACCTATGCACCAGGTGTCTACCTTGTGCGACTTACCCTGGACGGGAAATCATACAGCAAACGTTTTATTAAAACCTAAGCGTTATGGATAAAATCAATAAATTCTGCCAGAGTTGCGGCATGCCTATGAAAAAAGACGCAAAGGGTGGCGGAACCAATGCCGATGGCACAAAAAACCTGAAATATTGCAGCCTTTGTTATGCTGATGGGAAATTCTACCGGCCCGACTTCACTTCTAAAGAAATGCAGGAACTGGTCAAAGGGAAAATGAAAGAAATGGGTGTGCCTGGCTTTCTTACAGGCTTCTTTACAGCGGGCATTCCGAAACTGGAGAGATGGCGGAAGTAGGACTTGCATCATCCTCAAAAATCAGTAAGCTAAAAAAGGACTAACCCGCTCCATGGGCGGATTAGTCCTTTTTGCTTTTTGCCGAGGAGGTTTATTTTATCACTTTCAGCGCTTCATCCACTGACTTGAGCATGGGTGCGATCGAAATCGGAGCACCAACTGCTCCCAGCATCCATGCTTCGGGAGTCAGTCGTCCCTGGGTATAAATGCGATCCACTTCGGCTGCGAAGGTCTTACCTTTTATAAACCCGTCAATCTCGAAGTCGATCAGGTGCCCTACCGGGTAATTAGGAAGGTACAAGGGGTTGTCGATCATATGCGAGTATACGGCCAGAATGGGTTCGTCCTTGCTTCCGAAAACGGGTGCATAATAGGTATTCCAGACTTCTTTCGAAATACGGATCACGGCTTCCTTCAACTGGGCCGGTGTGGCATCCGGGTTGGCATAAAGCCAGCGCCATACCTGCATATCGACCAGCGAAACGCCCATGATTTCGTAGCATGACCATATTGCATCCAGGGCAGCCAGGTGCTCTTTGTCGGGGTTGTTATCCTTAATACCCAACAGGTCAAGGTCGCGTTTTTGGAAAAGGAAGGCCAATGCTTCGGTAAACGAGGTATTGGGGACGCCCTGTAACATATAGTAATCAATATCATAAAGGTCAACGGTCTGTTCCACATTGTGCCCGAACTCGTGAACGGCAATATTGTAGCCCTTATAGTTCATGCCTTTATCGGCCATACGGGTACGCAGTCGTGCTTTATCGCCTTTCATATAGGCCCCGGCGGCGTGGCCGGAACCGCGTGCCGGATCAACCTGTATTTTTGAAGCAATATAAGAAGCTCTTTCAGCACTCCAGCCGAGTTTTCGCAACAACTCGGGCATGCCTTTTTCAAAAGCGAGAGGTGTGGGATAGAGACCCTGTGTTTTTGCAGTCAGATCATCTTCATTCAAGCCGCTTCTCGCTTTAAAACCGTCGTACCAGATATCGAAGGGCTCGAGATTACGACCCAGGCGTTTGCTGATCAGTGAAGCTACCTGTTTGATTTCCGGGGAGGTTATCATGGAAACAAAGAGTTTCTCCACATCCTGTTCCGGGATTTCCATGCTCAGTTCGAATGAACGCTGGCTATAAGTCGGCAGCGCCGGGTAATAGGCGTCGGTAGCATGTATGGCTTTAAAATTATTTAGTAGCATCTCGTAACGGCGGTCAGGTTCAGGAGTGGATTTTACTTCTTTGCCATCTTTGAGTACTTTATTGTCAGCCGGGTTCCATTGGTAATCGGCATTGTTGATCACCATTTCGGGTATGCTCTGGTCGATGATGCGTTTCATGACAGTGTAGACCATTTTCTGTTTCGGCAGCCCGTCGGCTTTGCCGTAATGTGATTTCAGTTCGTCGCGCAGTCCCCAGTGGGTGATGAGTTTCATTCCTTCCGGGAAATAAGTCTTGCCGGATGCATCCACCAGTTTATCCATCATGATGTTATACGATGAGATATACATATCTGCTTTTGCCAGTGCATCCGAAACCTGTTGGTTTAACGCGGCAGGCACCCGTGAAGTAAAAGCATCGCCCAGGCGGGCATAAGCCCAGTCGCGGCGGGTCCAGGTTTTCTCCAGGCCGGTTTTCTCTGCAAGGGTGTAAAACGGGAAGTTCAGCATGGTGGTAAATGCGATCTTGTTGGCAAACAGGTCATCGGTAAGATGTGATGAAGGCGAATAGGAGGCAAACATCTCGTCGATGGGTGTGAGTTCAGCCCCGCTCAGGTCGACAGGGATGCGCAAATCCATGCCCATCTTATTGTAATTACCGTATAAAACTTCAAAGCTCCGTTGCAGTTTATTAAACAATTCGTCGAGTTTCGCCGTATCGGCAATAAAATTCTTGGCGCAAAAGGCAGCGAATTCTTCCTGCGTACCATCCTGTTTTTCCCAGAGTGAAGCTACCTGTTTCACACCACGCTCGATGCGCGCCTTTGAGGCTTCAACGCAGGAATCGGAAAGCTGTTTCGCTACCTTATCAATGGCAGCCTGTTGAATGAAGGTTGATTTTGTTTCCATGCCTGAACCTTTAGGTTTGTTGCATCCGGCTGCCAGTAGGATCAAAGGCAGGGCCAGGAACAGTATAAATTTTTTCATAAACTGTGAATTGATTGATGGGATTTATCGTTCAAAGATAGAGGGATTTTGCATAGTTGTACCGACCACCAAGTAATTATCTATATGAGGTGACTGCAGGATGTCCGAACCTGGAAACGGGATGAATTCACCGCTGATAATCAATACTCAATGTGAATTTTGGAATTACTTAAGCTGGTTTATATTTTGTTCAGGGACATTAAAAGGAATGCCTTGTCAATACGCATTATACCTCACTATTTCTTCCAGGGGTTTCCGAATTTTGGTTCTGTGCGGGTAACCTTCGACCGGGTAGCCTACGCTGATCAGCAAGCCAATGGATCTGTCCGATGGTACCTGCAGCAGTGTCTTTATCTGGTCTTCCACGAACCAGCCTATGATGCACGTCCCCAGCCCGAGCTCGGTTGCCTGCAGGCAAAAGTGCTCGGCTGCAATACCTATATCAACCAGGGGCCATTCTTTATTCTTAACCTTCATTGCCAGCCTTGTGAATAGTTTTGCCTTTTCGATAACAATAACTACGATTACCGGGGCCTGCATGGTGTATTTATTGATCAGTTGTATATCGCTGAATGTGGCTTTGGCTATTTCGGAACGCAGGGGTTCCTTGTCGACAACGATGAATTTCCAGGGCTGAGAATTACTTGCCGAAGGTGCAAGGCGAGCCGCTTCGAGGCATTGGTTCAGTTTTCCGGGTTCAACGCTTGTTCCGGAATAGCGGCGCACACTCTGGCGTGCAAGTATCAGTTCGTTAAAGATCATGGGTGGTAGTCAGGGTATGTTTGAAATCAGGTAAAATCAGTTTGTTAGGTTCTGCTTTGAGATGATCAAAAAAAGCAAGTGCAAATATCCGTTACAAAAATGGATTTAGGGGCATACTGTTCAAATTGCTTAAGATTTCGAATCCTGGCTCATCAGTATACTCGTCTCAGAT
>JBAXXB010000052.1:0-19253 GCA_037128115.1 Bacteroidota bacterium | reverse complement strand
CAGAGGTGGTCAATTTGGATCGGCAGACACTGGTCAAATGGAATGGTTTATCCAGCATATAACTGTTTACAATAAAAATCTAGCGAAAAGATGGTGATGGTGTTATTCACATGTTACTGTCAGGTTGAATAAATCAGCCTTTTAGGAGTTTGAAAATTTCATACACTTCTTTTCCAGGATTAGAAGTTATGATTTCTTCGATTTTTCTATATGGAATGGGTAACCCTGAAAAGCAGCTACTTGACTGCCAATTTCTTTTGTAGGCCATTTTATCAATCAAAGTGATTTTAGTTTTGATTTTGGCATTGTGGTTTTCCACTTCATGGAAAATCATTTTCAACAGAACTCTTGCATCCGATAAATCTCTATCTGATAATTCATCAGATAGATTGGAATATCTATCAGCTTTTGCCCAGCTAATACGCTTTCCAACTTCTTCGGAAGCCCAATATTTGACTACTCTAAATCTAAGGTTGTCTTTTTGTTCTGTATCCATTGCCATTGTTTTTCCATTCAACCAGAATAAGGAAAGCGTAATCGCTTAACTGTTTAGTTGAGATTATTGACTTTGAGTTTGCGGGTAGAATTCCGGATATCAATTTCCAAAGCCCAGGCTATGGCAGCATCAATCACCTGATCGGATTGGCGCGTTCCGTTCATGGTTTTTGAGACTGTACTTTTACTCATGCTGGATCTGCCCATTAGTTCATTAAGGAACTTACGAGGTAATTTATTTTTTAGTTTTTGAAGAGTTTCTTGGTCCATAAAATATTTTTTTAGGTTATGTTAATAATTGTGCTACTTTTGTGCTATCAAATGACAACATTTGTGACATATAATGACAACATGTTAAAATGTGTGCTACAATAGTGTTGACAAAAGGCTGTAAAAGTAAACTAATAATGCTACATGTAAACCAATAATGATTTGCATTTCGTTTTTATTAGTCCATTCTAAACGCACAAAATATGGATTGTTCAATCAATCAGAGATTTATGAAAATACTCGAAGAGAAAAAAATTTCTCAGGTCGAGTATGCCAAGATGATTGGAACTTCAAGGGCTACCATCAGTAATTGGTCAACACATAAAAGCGCTGTTCCTCTGGACCGGATTATTGAGTTGTTGCATTTGTTCCCGGATGTGGATATCGAATGGCTTATGACAGGAAAGGAAAGACAGCAAAGAGAGAATTTTCCTGAGGTTGTGGATCTGGAAATTGATAGAATACAGAGTGTGGATGATAAGGACTATATAATCCAGCTTCAACGGGAAGTAATAATATTGCAACAAAGAGAATTATCCTGGTATAAGCAACAATTAGCTGCTGATTTAAAGGCTAATAAAGTCAGGTAAAATGAGTGATTTTCTAAAATTGATCACGAATGGTGTTGGAAAATAGGACTTAAATATGTGGAATTGAGCCACTTGGATAGGTTTATCCCGGGACGTTACCGGGACAAAAAGGGCAAAAAGTCACTTTCTAAATAATTGAAATTCAAATAGTTATAAACCAAAAAAGGTAGAATAAGAGTCACTGGTTCGAGCCCAGTACAACGCACCAGGTAAGAGCATTAATATTATCAACGGGTTTTCATCCTTTTTAAATCACTGAAAATCTGTAGAATGTAAATGATGATTATTTTGCCAGTATTAATTTTGATCCCGTCCCGCCCTCCAGGTTTGACGGGATTAGTCTTTTCAGGATGAATGCTGATGAATAAATTGACCCCTTTTCCGGGATATCCCCCTGGAGGAGGAACGCTGTCAAACTGAAAGAGTCAAATTGTAAAAGTCGAATTACGAGTAGAACTTTTCAGCGTATAATAAGCTTCTACCGCACCACCATCACCTGCCCCCTCAGTTTCGTGCTGTTTTGACTGCCGGGGTTAACCGGATCGGGCAGGGAGTAGCTTATGTAGTAAGTATAGATGCCGGTGGGCACGTCGGTGCCTTTCAGGGTCCCATCCCAGCCGTATGTGTAGTCGGTTGACTCAAAGATCAGCTGTCCCCAGCGGTTATAAATGATCATTTTATAATTCAACAGTATAATGGCGCCCGTTACCGGCTTGAAGCTTTCGTTGGTACCATTCCTGTTAGGCGTAAAGGCATTTGGGAAATATACCTGTGAGCAGGGCACCAGCATCATGGTGTCGGATGAAGAGCAGCCTGATGAAGCGGTAGCTTTTACATAATAGAGCCCTTGTAAGGTTGCAGTGAAAGTTGAATCGGTGCTTCTATCCTGCCAGAGGTAGGATGCATAACCCGGTCCCGGGCATAAACGGTTTGCCATCCCGGCACAGAGGCTTGAGGTCACACCCAGGCTTACGACTGGGAGTTTATTTACTTTAACCTGCAGCCAGGCTGTATCCGAACATCCCGAAGCGGGGGCAGTGGCTATTACCCGGTACTCACCCGAATCAGCCAGGATTGCAGAGGGTATAATTATATCTGAAGTGCCTGCCGTTGTGCCTGGCATATGAACCCACTGGTAATCCAGTGGCTCGGTCGAAAGGGCTGCCAGGCTGATCGTATCACCCAGGCAATATTGGCCTCCCCCGGCTACTGAAATTACCGGGCCTGGCATATCGGACAGCAGGTATACGCCCTTAAATGTAATGCAGCCGTTAGCGTCCTTTGCCTGTATACTATATGGAACTGAAGCGGATAAAGCACCGAATACCGGGCTGTTATTCCATATGGCCGGAGATGTTATGGAATATTGTACCTGCCCTGTTCCCCCGCCAGCCAGTATGGTTATACTGCCGTTATGGCTTCCGCAACTTTCGCTAATAGTATCCACCCGGCTGATTGTTAATAATGACGGTTTAGTAACGGCAAATATATTCGAAGTTGCGGGATTTCCCGTAGCACATCCCAAAGATGAGCTCATGGTGGCATAAAAAGAATCCCCGGTATCGGCTGGGCCATTATATGTTGCTGTTGACTGACCTGCAACCAGGCTGTTGTTCCTGTACCATGTAAAGATTGGTGAAGCTCCGCCGTTGGCTGGCAGAGCGTTTAGGGTCACAGGGTCGGCTTGGCAAAGGACATTTTGCTGCGAAATGCCCAGCCCGACAGGCAGGCTGGAGTTAACACTGAAAATAAGAGGCTGGGAGGTCGCCTGGCCCGGTGAGGCACATCCCAGGCTGGAAATAATATCGACATGTACGGCATCGCCCGGGTCAGGCACCAGGTTAAAGGTGTCGGCAACCTGCCCGGGCTGGGGGTTCCCGTTTTTATACCAGGTGTATGCAGGTGAAGTGCCCCCGTTGATAACAAGGGCCTTTACCGTTGCAGCATCACCGGTACAAAGCGAGGACGCCGGGGTTGAGACCGTAACAGAAGGTGCTACCGTATTAGTGACCAACAGGGTAAAGTCGGCTGAAAATGCCGGGTTGGGTTGGGCGCAGGGCGAACTGGAAACCAGCATCACATGGACCTTGTCGCCATCAGCCGGCGTATAGGAAAAGGAAGCAGGACCCGGGTTGGGTGCCTGTATACCATTCACAAACCAGGTGTATCCGGGTGATGTTCCCCCGTTGAACGGGCTTGCAGTAAAAGTGACAGGGCTGCCGGTGCAGACAGGATTGTTGTCGGGCGCAACAGTTACCGAAGCACTTGCAATGGAACTTACGTTTACATACAGGAAAACCGGGTCGCCGGTGCAACCGCCGGTAGAAGTTTCGGTAACGCTCAGGATGTAAGGGCCTCCGATGGCAGTCCACGCAATATTGATCAGGTTCGAATTTGGAGTAGTCTGTATAGTTCCCCCGGCAGAGAGTTCCCAGGTGTATACTGATCCGGGGGTAGCCGGATCGATGGTATAGGAAAACTGGGTGCCTATGCATACATCCTGGCTGTTCCCGCTTATATTCAGCGAACCTATGGGGGCAGTAACAGGCTTATTAGTTACCGTTACAACTGTCGTATCCGAAGTATCGGGGCAGCCGCCCTGGATTCCTGAAACAGATACCTTATATATGCCCGTATTCACCGGGCCGGCAGCGTTAATATCCGGGTTCTGAACGGAGGATGTATATCCGTTGGGGCCGGTCCAGGCAAATGTGGCCCCGGCGATACTGGAGGTCAGGTGTATGGTATCGCCTGTACACAGGGGGGAATTGCTTTCTGCCGAAACACTGACAACATCCCCGAAGCTTAAGGTTACCGTGTCGGAACTCGAAGGACAGGATGGATTATTGGTGATGGACCATTGTAAAACAAAAGTTCCTGCAGCCGTGGTGCTGACTGCGGAATTGTATTGAGAAGGAGTGCTGATAGTTAAAGTTGGTGGCCCTGAGAGTTGTGTCCAGGCACCGGTTCCGCTAACAGGAAAATTGCCGTTTAAGAAGGTAGAATAACCGCATACATTCTGTAGGCTGCCGGCTTCGGCGGTTGAAGGGGCGAGGTAGGCGGTAATTTCGACGGGGACTCCTATAGAACAACCATTTAAATCGGTAATTGTACAGATGTACGAACCTTCAGGAAGATTAGCCACGGAAGGTGTATTTTGCGGTGGGCTCGTATTCCAGGAATAGGTGTAAGCGGGAGTTCCTCCGTTTGCAGCTATTGTGGCACTTCCGTTTGTTGTTCCAGGGCAGATTAGGTTGTTTTGGGCAGTTATAGTTCCGGTTAATTGCGTCGGATCAGATAAAGTGGTAGAAACAGAGGTTGTACAACCATGGGCATCTGTCACAATGCAGGTGTAAATCCCTGCAGGAAGATCGGATGCCGTTGCAGTATTCTGAGCGGGAATGGTATTCCATTCGTATGCGTACGAAGATGTTCCCCCGGTAACATTCGCCGTGGCAGTGCCATTGGATCCACCAAAACAGCTTGCAGGATTTTGTGACGAAATGGTAGCCAGCAGGGCAGCGTCAGGCTGTGAAATTGTAACCGGAACCTGAATAGGGCAGTTATTAAAGTCCATGACGATGCAGATATAATTACCGGCGGGCAGGTTAACGGCGATGGGTCCGTTTTGAGGCGGAACTGAATTCCATGAATAGGTATAAGGTTCGGTTCCTCCCGAAGCGTCCACTTCGGCGGTTCCGGTGTTTAAGCCATAACACTCAACATTGGTTTTAGCAATTACCCCTGCCGATAATTCATCCAGGGGCTGTGTGATTTCTACCGACACATCTATGGAACAGGATGCTCCATCCGTAATGGTACAGATATAAGTGCCGATGGAAAGGTTGCTGGCAGTCGGCCCGTTTTGAGCCGGAATTGTATTCCAGGTGTAGGAAAGGGAACCTACCCCTCCGCTGCCTGTTACCGTTGCAGTACCGTTGCTTTGTCCATAGCACTTCACATTCTGATGTGCAACCGTGTATGTAATGGTGGAGCCGGCTAAAGTTACCGTTGCCGTGGTTGCCAGGCTTTCACAGTTAGCATCTTTAACTTTTACAAAATAATTTCCTGCTGCAAGCCCTGCAAAAGAGGCTGATGCTTGCCAGGTTGCTCCGTTATCAATCGAATATTGATAAGGAGGAGTACCTCCTCCTGCCGTTACAACCAGCGACCCGTTATCAGTCCCGCAACTGGCTGGCGTAGGGGTTATACTCACTATTACAGGCGAAGGTTTTAAGCTGACCGTTAATGGATTCAGCATGTCGGAATGACAATAACTATATGTAAGATTGCTGGCGACAACCGTATACGTTCCAATAGCAGCCTGGTACCCAAAATCGAGCGGGTTTCCGGTTCCGGGAACTGGCGATCCTATGGCTGCACCGTTCAGAAAAAGCTGATAGTTTACCCCGGTCTGGGAACCAGATAATCCAATGAGCGTGCCTGTACTTCCGGCGCAAAAAGATGAATTTCCTGCAATGGTGAAGATATTTGGGACGGTAGAAATACTTGGAATATCTGTAGTCAAAACCATGTTATCGATGCACCAGTTTTCACCTATACGGTTATTCCTGGCGACATACCTTACGTTAACCGAAGATGTGCCATCGGGTATGCTTACAGTAAAATAGTTATAATCATTAGTTGGTGTAATATATTGAACATTCTGGTCCCAACTTAGGGAACTCAGTTTATCGGGCTGGTAACCAAACAGTTTATCATTAGCTCCGGTTTCAGTAAATGTTTGAGCATATGTGCCGGAAGCATTCAACTGCAGATAAAGCGAGAAAAAATCGCCGTTATCATGCCCTGCCCCTGTGGTTGCAGTTGTGTTGCCATTCTCATTCAGGGAAGCCAGCCTGAACGCAAATTTTATATTCGTTGCCCCGGCAGGAACTGCAACCTGGTTGAAATCAATAGTTGACTCCGATTCTAGTTCAGCGGATCCGTTGTTCACAGTATGTGTTTTTACCAGGGCTTTTGAAGAGAGGTATCCAAAAGGAGCTGGTTTAACTGAAACAACGCAGGTACCGCCTCCCCCTGTTCCAAAAATCGCGCAACTGCTAGTATAATTCCATGTTGATGTGCTCTCGAAATTTTCGGATGCTAATGTCAAAGCAGAGGGTGAAGTTGAAGAAGTGGACAGGTTAACAGGATTTAGAGCAGTAGTAGTTGTATTGTAAAATATGCTAGTTCCTGAGCAATTGAATTCATACACCCTGAACCAGTATTCGCGGCAGGGATCCAGGCCCGTAATATTCACCGAATTACTGTTGCCGTTAAATACTACCTGCTGGCCGCTGCCGGTATAATACGAATCGGCAGGAGGGTCTGTCCCGTTTACCGGGTCGGCAAAGGAATTTACTGTATTCATTAGCACAATACGACCGCTGCCATTTCCATTGGTCCATTGTATATTCAAATTCTGAAACCCTGCAGCCGGGGTGTTGATATTTGATGCCTGAATTGCAGGTATGGCGCAGGCTGGCTGCCCCGTAAGTTTGATATCATCAATCCGGAACTGTGTAGTGGTCGAATTTTGGGTAAACCGTATCCTGAGGTTAGAAGTTGAGGGTATGGATCCTGTCGCATTTACCAGCAACCATACTGAAGTTCCCGCCCCTGTTGGTCTGGAATAGGTTAAAGGGACATAGGTAACTCCATCGGCACTTACTTCTACGTTGAGTTCATTGTTTCCCGCAGTAGTGCTTTTGTAGTGTCCAAACGATAATGTTAAGGAAGTATACCCTGAACTATTTATTCCTGATATAAGTAAATCTTTACCAGTGGTATTAGTAAAGAATACATTTCCGCTACCGCTGAAATTTGTATAAGTATTACTAGGCGAGGAGATTCTGACATCTGATGATCCCGAAAAACTGATGGGTGTAGTGTTTTGCCATCCGGCGTAGCTTGCTACTGCTGTGGTTGCTGCCGGGGTGCCAACGTTTTCCGAAAAGATGACCACCTGGGCATTTGCTTCCCAAGAGCCCAAAATCATTAGTACTGCCATAGCCCAATTCCTTCCGGAAAGGATAAAATGCAGGCAACTACGTAAAGACGAACGCATAGGCAGATCAGGTCTTTTAAGTAACAGGAAACTTAATTCCAGGGGGGGATATGGTTTGAGAAGGTTGCTTTCAGCTGGCTAAGGCCCGGAACCTGCTCAATTCCATGTAACAAAAATAGGTAAAGAATCTTTAACTTTTGAAAATCAGCGTGAAATTATCGTTAAGGGCTATGTAGTGAGAGGTCTACAGGGCTTTCCGGGCAATAATATGAATGTTCATTTTTTAACGGTTTATGCAGTGCCGTTGAATCGGGCTAGTAAAACGGTATGCTTTTCGCAATGGTCAGTAAAACGAACATTTTTTCTGAATCACCTTGTGTTTTTAACAGGTTTTCCTAAAGGCAGTTCGTGTTCTCATGCATGCACCTTACAGGGCATGATCGTCTGTCTGCCGCAGGGTAGCCAGTACCCTTCGCTCTCTAGAATATATTATCCTGGAAATTATTCGATAAAGAGCCTGCTTTCCGCTTTCCCTTTCATAACCTGGTGGAAAAACGCTGCAGTCTTCGACATGGTGAATGCGGCGGCATATACTCCCGGCTGGTGTAGCCCGCCTGGTTTCAGGTGGAGTTCGCAGGCTGTAGTGTTGGCCAGTAAACGCCGGTATATGCAGGAAGAACCAAAGGCCGGCACTCTGGTACAGCCCAGGAAATAGCCTTTGTCAACAGGAACCAGGGGGTCGGCAGTGCCGTGAAAACTAATAACAGGCACCGGGCTGCCGGTAGTCAGGAGGTTCGAATCGGATATGGCACCCCATTTGTTGCATATCCCTCTAATGGAATAGGTGTTTTTCAGTTCATTGCCTGCATTCCTTAATCCCCCGAGTTTTAGTAGCAAGAGCGGGCTTTGCTGTTTCACTGTTGCATCGGTCTCAAAACTGCTGTTCAGTGCAACGGAAGCTCCAGCGCTTTCACCTGAGGTGAAAATCCAGTTCGTATCGATGTGGTATTCGGCCGCATGAGCAACCAGGAAGCGCAGGGCTGCGTTTGCGTCTTGCATCCCCCTGTACGCGGCTTCAGTAAGGTTGCAGGTTTCGCCTGCACAGCCTGTGGGAGTCCGCCATCCCGTCCTGTAATCGATGCTTGCCGCTACAAAACCGGAGTCGGACAAGATACGGCATGGTTCAGACATCCATTCTTTAGTGCCCGTTTCGTAGCTGCCACCATGTATCATGAGTACCAGCGGGAACTGCTGCAGGGAGTCAGTCCTTGACGGAAAATACAAGTCCATCAATAGATGCTGCATTTCGCCGGATGTATCGGCATTCACTGCAAACTCTATATTTCGGGATTCATAAGCAGGAAATGGTGGGCCTCCTGATTCGTAATCTTTCGCACAACTGCTGATGATAGTTGTAAAAAGTAGCGCAAGGAAAAACCAGCAGGAATTATTATTGTTTCTGATACGCTTTTGCCCGCCTGGGATTGTTTCCAGTCGGGCACGTATAACAGCCAGCCGTATATTTGGCCATAGGGAATTAAGTAAAATTCCGGGCTGCTGCATGTAACAGGATTCAGGTGGGATTCGCAGTAAAGAGCGCGGCAAATATAGCAAAATGAAATTAATCCAGGTCAGTTACCCTTTTTCCCTCCTGGCTGACGCGTTCAAGTCGCGGCAACGATAAAATTATTTATCTTCTACCTTTTCAGTCAACGACTTAAAGCCTTTTCCCAGGATTTCGTATGCGTCGAGAACAGCAATAAACGCATCGGGATCGATACCGTGAACATATTCTTCCAGCATGTATAGTTCTCGTGGATTCACAACCGTGAAAATGATCTGCTTGCTGTCGTGCCTGTACATACCTTCGCCGTGAAGGAAAGTACCACCCCGTTTCAGATCAACAATAATGCTGTCGCGTATCTGTTCGTGCTTGTCGGAGATAATGAACAGCGTTTTGTCATAGGAAAAACCGTGCATGGCCGTGTCAACCACCCTTCCGAGCACAAATATGGTGATCCAGCTGAATAGGGGAATTCGCCAGTCGCCGAAGGCCAGGTAGCTTAATACCACTATGGATGAGTCGACCATCATCATCAACTGACCCAGGGGCAGGTGTGTGTATTTCTGCAGTATCATGGCAATCACATCGGAGCCCCCGCTGGTGGCTTTGGCTTTAAATGTCATCGCTACTCCTATACCAATAAACAGTCCGCCAAAGAGGCACGACACAAGTGTTTCACCTTCCACCAGGGGCTGGGAACCGTAAAAATAGGACAAGGAATCCACAAATACTGAGGTGAGTACAAAGGCGACCACGGTCTTGGCGCCGAAGCGTGGCCCCAGCAATCTTATCCCGACCAGGGTAAGCGGGATGTTGAAGCAGAGTGCGGTCAGGCCGATGGGAGTTCCAAGCAGGTGATGAAGCATTATGGCAATGCCGTATATTCCTCCCGGTACAATCTTATTCGGGCTTATAAACAGCACGTACCCGACAGCCACCAGGAAGGTGCCAACTGCAATCAACGCATACGATTTAAACCATTTTGCAGAAAAGAGTTTTTCCGTTTGGAATATTGAAGTGCCCATCATGTGTGTAATATCATGTGATGTTTAAACAGAAAAAACTGGAAGCGTGCCAGCAGAGGTTAAAGGCAGGTGGATAAGAGCTTCGCCTTTACCACTTCTTTTTTCTTAATAGTATGACTATGGTAACGTCTCCAGTATGATAAAAATGATCACGTTACAATCTTCTAGTCTTCCAGTTTCTCGCGTAACGATTTAAACCCCTCACCAAGTATCTCGTTGGCTTCGAGTACAGTAAGGAAAGCTGTAGGGTCAATTTCATGGATATACTCTTCGAGCAGAGCCATTTCTCGGCGGTTCACCACTGTAAAGATAATAGTTTTGTCGGAGCCGTTATACATGCCTTTCCCGGGGATATAGGTGCCTCCGCGGTGCAGGTCGTTTATGATGCGATCGCGTATTTCGACGAACTTATCAGAGACAATAAACAGGGTTTTGTCCACGCTCATGCCTTGCAACACTATATCAATCGTTTTACCTGTTATGTAAATGACTATCCAGGAGTACAAAGGTATTTTCCAGTCAGCAAAAACCACAAGGCCTATCAGCACAATAGCCGAATCAACATAGATCATCAGCTGCCCCAGCGGGAGTTTGGTGTATTTCGCTATAATCATGGCAACAATATCCGATCCGCCTGAAGTGGCCTTGGATTTAAATATCAACCCAAGTCCCAGACCTACAAGCACACCACCGAAAATAGATGACAAAAGGGCATCACCCGGTACAAGGGGAGCTTCCCCAAAGAAATAGGTAATTAAATCCATAAAGACAGAAGTAAGTACAAAGCCAACCACGGTCTTTACTCCGAACCTGGGTCCTAATATCCGGATCCCGACTATGGTAAGAGGTATATTCAGGATTAGACCCATGAGGCCTATAGGAAAACCGTGAGGAGCCCATTTTAACATGCCTTCGGTAAGGTAATGGATCACGATAGCAATGCCATATACGCCGCCAGGAACAATTTTATAAGGGGAAATAAAAAAAACAAATCCCGCTGCCAGTATTACCGAGCCGATAACAATGAGGCTGTAGCTGAGAAACCATTTCTTTGAAAAAATCTTTTCTGGTCGAAAGTCCATAAAATCAATAATTTAAGCGTAAAATCCACTGGTTTTTAAGAGGGAGCAAATTTCGTCAGATATTTCGAGATAGCACTACATACGGCAATTTATTTATCAGTAATTTTTCAGGGATGCCCGGTTGGCAAAAGTAATCTGTATTAGAACTCTTCAATACACCGGGGAGTGATTGACTTTGTTAAGTGCCTGGAGTGCCTAAAATGCCTGGAAAACTTAAAATGTCTGTAAAGTTCATTTGGAAAAATAGAGTAGGGTAAAAGCAGGTGAGAAATGCAGAAATAAAATAAAAATTTTCAGGCCGCATATGTTTAACCATACAAACTATGCGAAATCGATTTCTCCCTGGATGAATATATAATTTTCCAGGCAATCAGTTTTATGGTAAGTTTTCCTTAGTGTTTCATTGTAATGCATTTAGCTTTTTGAAGGGATTTGAAAACAAAGAAGCAATGGGTTGAATCAGGGTGCTGAAATAATTCATTAACAATCACAACAGGACTGATTTGCCAGCAATAAAAGAAGGGGACGGACGTTTATTAGCCGAGAATGGCAGAATTGACAAGCTTTCTGGTAAAACAAAATGAATCATTTTTGGAGATAATTCTTGCCTAAGCCTATTTTTTATTACTTTAGCGCGTTTTTTCGACTGCACTTATGCCCATGTTTCCTATGCGTTCAATATTGTTTGTTTTTTTGTTGTCCATCCTGACCCTAGGGTTAAAGGCGCAGCAGGATCCACAGTTTACGCACAATATGTTCAACAATGCCTTCGTGAATCCGGGAGCATATGGGATGAGTGACGGGATAACGGTAACAAGCATATTCCGGGAGCAATGGCTTGGTTTTAAGGATTATAAGAACAACAAAGTGTCTCCTGAAACTTTGCTTGTGACTGGTGATGCGCCGGTTCGTTTTTTGCATGGGGGAGTCGGATTGGGAATTGCTCAGGACAAGGAAGGACAAATAACGAATATGCTGGTTAAATTAGGATACTGCTATCATCTGAACCTGGGCAACGGTAAGTTAGGTATTGGCTTTAACGGCAATTTTAATAATAAAAAGATTAACACAGCAAATCTTGATCCGGTGGATGAAAGCGATCCTGTCATTATGGGTCTTTCGGCAAGTGGCGTCATGATCAGTGATATGTCGGTAGGAGCATACCTGCAAAAACCCAACTATTATATTGCCTTTTCGTCCACGCAGATTTTTGAAACAAAAAAAACAAACGGTTCGGCCGAAGCGGTAGCGTATTATAAGAACCGCCGTCATTATTACCTCACAGGCAGTCATGATATTACATTACCTGCTTACCAGGGATATGTATTCACACCTTCCGTTTTTATAAAGTCGGACGGGAATACTATTCAGGCAGATCTGAATTTGATGGCCAGGTATAATAACAAGGTTTGGGGCGGGCTATCCTACCGTATCAGTGACGCAATCTCACTGATGGTTGGTGTAGCGTATAAAGATATTGAAATAGGGTATGCATATGATATTCCAACCAGCCGAATAGCTGCGACCGGAAGCCATGAAATTATGGCCCGTTACCGGTTTAAACTGGAAAGAGAGAAAACGCGAACCGGTTACCGTAACACGCGTTACCTTTAATTCATAAAAAACAAACAAACAAGGGGCTTAATTATAAAAATATTTAGGAACCCGGATACTAAAGAACATAACTTGTCGTTAATTGCATACTGAAATGATGTCAGCAAACGCCGGAAGGCGTGTTAATTCAATGAATTTCAAGGAAGACTCACAGCCGGGAAGGTGCCGGCCGTTTCATCGGAATTGACACTTAATCAGGCAGAAATTGACTCAAACCAAACAACACAGCAATGAAAAAACTGCTTAGCATTTCTCTGATTGCATTACTTTTTGTCAGTTGCCGTAACAACGGCAACGGAGAACTTATAGGGGTTCAAAACAGAGAAAAGTTCTATCAACCCGATCCTTTCGGGATGGCCTATGTGCCAATGGGAAGCTACACTATGGGATCTGGTGATCAGGATGTGCCTTATGCACACTTGAATAATCCGCGTACCATCACGGTTACGGCTTTCTATATGGATGAAACCGAAATTACTAATAACGAATACCGTCAGTTTGTATATTGGGTGAAGGATTCAATAGCCCGCCGTATGCTGGGAGAAGTGAACGCAGATCAGTTCCTGATTTCAGAAAACAAAAAAACCGGTGAAGTATATGATCCTCCCTACCTGAATTGGGAAGCCGAAATTAAATGGGATGCCGAAGAAAACCGCGACGCGTTGGAACCTATGTACCTGCCTGAAAATGAGCGGTATTTCAGGAAAAAGGAAATTGATACCCGTAAGCTTTTTTATGAGTATTATTTTGTCGACCTGCTGGCTGCCTCCCGTAAAGATTATTCAAAACCTGCAGATTCCAAAAACGGGAACTTCGCCAACCGCCCTCAGGGTATGAAGGATCGTTCTGTTTATGTGCGTAAGGAAGTTATTAATATATATCCGGATACACTGGCCTGGCTTCATGATTATGCCTACAGCTACAACGACCCGGTAGCACAGCGTTATTTCTGGCATCCTGCCTACGATAATTACCCGGTAGTGGGTGTTAACTGGAAACAGGCTTCAGCTTTCTGTGTATGGCGTACACGTTTGCTCGAATCATTTCTTAAACGCAAAAAAACGGCAGTTCCAAACGAATTCAGGCTTCCGACCGAAGCCGAATGGGAATGGGCAGCACGCGGAGGGAATACATTCAGCCCATATCCCTGGGGCGGACCTTATACGCGTAATGATAAAGGTTGTTTCCTTGCCAACTTTAAGCCACTTCGTGGTAATTATATTGACGATGGTGGTGCCCGCACTGTTATTGTAGCCCATTACCCTGCTAACGATTTCGGACTTTATGATATGTCAGGTAACGTATCCGAATGGTGCGCTGATGCTTATGATGAATCAGCAGGCCAGTTTACCTGGGATATGAACCCAACGTATTTGTATAATGCCAAAGAAGATGATGCTCCTCTGTTGAAACGTAAACTGGTTCGTGGAGGCTCATGGAAAGATATAGCTTATTACCTTCAGGTATCCACAAGAGCATACGAATACCAGGATTCCTCCAAATGTTACATCGGTTTCCGCTGTGTACAGGACTTCATGGGCCGACAGAAGTACGATAATCCATCCAGGGCTTCCAGGATTTACAACTAAGGAGGAATGCTTTGCCTGCAAAGGCAAATTAAGAAAAGAATTTAAATCAATTAAAAACCATAAACAAAAAATCAAGTCATGGGATTAACGAGTTTTGTCAGCAGCAAGGCATACAAAAACTTTATGTCAAAGCTTTACGGTTGGGGAGCTTCAATTGTAATTATCGGTGCTCTTTTTAAAATTGTCCACCTTCAATATGCGAACGAATTTCTTTTTGTCGGTCTTATTACCGAAGCAGTCATATTCTTTTTCTCAGCTTTCGAACCCCCTCACACCGAACCGGATTGGAGCCTTGTTTATCCTGAACTAGCCGGCATGTATCACGGTGGGAAAGTGGGAGCACCCGGATCCATCAAGAAAACAGCTGATGGAAAAACAGTTACCCAGGAATTGGACGAAATGCTTTCGAAAGCTAAAATCGGTCCTGAACTGATCGAAAGCCTCGGCAGCGGAATGCGTAAAATGAGCGAAAATGTTAGCAAAATGTCGGATGTTACCAATACAGCGGTAGCAACGGATGATTTTGTAAGGAATGTAAAGGATGCCGGAAAATCAGCAGGTGAATTATCTACATCGTATAAAAAAGTAAGTGATGTATTACAGGCTGATGCTTCAACGGTAGGCGAGTTTTCTGCAAGCGTTAAATCCGCAGCTGCTTCCGCAGGTACCCTGGCTAATGTGTACAACGATGTTTCTTCAGCTATCAAGAAGGAAATGACAGCTACCGAAACTTTCTCCAATAGCTTATCCATAGCTACCGATTCCGCCAACAGGCTTGCCGAGAAATACAACTTTTCAGCTGAGATGCTTAGTAAATCTGCTGAGATGCTGAATTTCAGCGCTCTCGACAGTAAAGCATATAACGATCAGTTGCAGAAAATATCCGCCAACCTCGCCGCTCTCAATATTATTTATGAAGTTCAGTTGAAAAGCTCAAATGAGCAGATTGAAACTACCAATCAACTCAGGTCAACCGTTGGAACATTCCTTAGCAGCATGAATGAATCCGCAAGCAATATGACCAAGTACCAGCAGGAAATGGATCAGCTTACTAAACGCGTAAGTTCACTCAACCAGGTTTACGGTAATATGCTTACCGCTATGAATGTAAACCCGAGTAAATAACCTGTTATCAACAACTTCATAATTTATAACTAAACACTGAAAACGCTTAATTATGGCTGGATATAAAGAGACGCCTAGGCAAAAAATGATCGGGATGATGTACCTGGTATTAACTGCCTTGTTGGCACTCAATGTGTCTGTTGAAATTCTGAATGCCTTCCTGGTGGTAAACGAAAGTATGGAAACTACCAATAAGACCTTCAAAAGTAAGGCAGATGATTATTATAACCGTTTCGAAGATGCATATAAAAATGATCCGGTAAAAGTGGGACCCTTTTGGGAAAAAGCTAAAGAGGCACGTAAACTTTCGGAAGAATTAAAATCGTACCTCAACGATGTTAAATTCCAATCCATTGCCAGGTCAGAACGAATTCCCCTGGATTCGGCAAAAGTACGCCCTCTTTACACCATCGGAACCAAGGATAAATACGACGAAACCACCACTTACTTTATCGGTAATTCGAACGATGGATCCAAAGGAAAAGCCGGGGAGTTAAAGAACAAGATTGCTAAGTTTAAAGAAGACCTGCTTAACTTGATTGATAAGGACGAACGTGTTAATATTAAGGTGGGTCTTGATCTCGTCGGACCTTTTTATGATGCCGATCACAAAAAGCAAAACTGGGAAATGCATAACTTCTACCATACGATCCTGGCTGCTGATGTAACTATTTTGAATAAACTGGTTGCTGAAGTACAAAATGCTGAATTGGATGTGGTTACACACCTGAGAAGTAAAATTGGTGCCACCGATTTCAAAATCGACAACATGGCAGCTGCCGTTGTTCCCAAGAGTCAATATGTTTTCATGGGCGAAAATTACGAAGCTGAAGTGTTTGTAACCGCCATGGATACCAAGCAGAGTTTTACCGCCAACATTGGTGGGGGGATGCGGACAAGTGAAAACGGGGTGATCAAGATTACTCTGCCTGCCACATCTCCTGGGCCTAAAACGGTTACAGGTAGTGTAAATTATAAAAAACCGGATGGCAGCGTGGAATCATATCCTGTGAAATTAGATTATATAGTTGCTCCTCCTTCACTTTCGGTTTCGGCTACCAAGATGAATGTGTTTTATATTGGTGTCGATAATCCGGTTTCTATTTCAGCTGGAGGTGTTTCACCTGATCAGATTAATACTACAATCTCTAATGGTACTATAGCCAGGAACGGGAACGAGTGGGTTGTAAGACCTGCCACGACCGGTAAAGCTTCAGTTTCGGTAAGTGCAAAGCTTGGCGATCGTATGAAAGCAATGGGAGCGGTTGAATATCGTGTTAAGAATGTTCCCAGCCCGGAAGCCTATATTGCTAATGTTAACGGAGGTTCTGTAAGCCGCGACCTTGTCCTTGCTTCTGGAGCAATCATTCCACGTATGCCTGCCGATTTTGAGTTTAACCTGAATTTTATCGTTACGACATTCAAATTCTCGGGTAACCGTAAAGGCGATATTATCGATTATAGCTCCAATGCTAACGGACTAACCAGCCAGATGAAGGACTTTATTAAAGGAGCAAGGCGAGGAGAAAAGATCATCCTGGAAGATATTATGGCCAAAGGACCCGACGGTAAAACCCGTAAACTTAGCCCCATTGTACTTACGCTTCAATAAATCAAACGAGCTTTTGAGGATGTGAACCAGCCATGGTTTGAAAAACTTACCAGTAAATATATATTTTTCATAATGGCGAATTCTGACTGACACGTAAAAAATAATTTTTCACCAATGAAAACGAAAATTCTGATCATAGCCATACTGTTGCTTTTTATTGCTGCCAGCAGCAATGCGCAGCAGATTATGAATACGCCTCCCCGCGACGGTGTGGTTGATAGAAGCGAGAAACTCGATAAAGCTCCCGTGGCCTATCCCTGGATCCGGAATGCCGATTATGTGTGGGAAAAACGTTTATGGCGCATCATCGATATGCGTGAAAAGATGAACCAGCCCATGTATTACCCGGAAATTCCCCACAACAACTGGCGGAGTTTCATGACCATCATGATGGATGCTATCAAAGAAGGAAGCCTGACAGCTTATGATGCTTCCTCCCCGACCGATGAGTTCATTTCGCCCATGGCTTACAAGGAGCTTATGCAGAAAGTCGAAAAATCTGATTCCATGCAGTTGCAACGTTCATATCCACCTTATGATTTTTATGATACCGTTATTGTTAAGAAACTGAATACTACGGATATAAAAAAGATCAGGATTAAAGAGGACTGGTTTTTTGACAAACAGCGTTCGATGTTGGAAGTGCGTATAATTGGTATTTGCCCGGTTATAGATGTGTTTAACGATGATGGAACCTATCGTGGTCAGAAACCTTTGTTCTGGATTTATTTTCCCGAAGCAAGGCCTATCCTTGCCAAATCAGAAGTATTCAACAGGTTTAATGGTGCTGCCAAGCTAACTTATGATGACTTTTTCTGGAAGAGGATGTTTACCAGCTATATCTACAAGGAAAATAACCAGTTCGACCGGAAAATTACCGAATACGCTACTGGCATTGATGCCATGCTCGAATCTGAACGTATTAAAGAAGACCTGTTCAATTTCGAACAGCAACTTTGGGAATATTAGCAAACGAAACTATCGGGATATAGGCGGCTAAGAATACTATCATCCGGCAGTTCTGCCTAAACAGCGATACAAAAAATTAACGCAATAAATACTTGCAACTCTTCATTTAAGGAGAGTTGCTTTTGTTTTATATATTTGTGGTATGGGAAAAGTGATAGGAAATCACTTTAGTAGTATAAGTTTACCGAGGGAATAAATATACTGATCATGTCGAATGATTTGCTTAATACACCAATAGAGTACCTTAAAGGAGTTGGTCCCAAACGGGGCGAACTGCTGCGTAAGGATGCCGGTGTAAGCACCTATTTTGACATGCTGACCTATTATCCTTTCCGGCATGTGGATCGCAGCCGGTTTTTACCCATAGGGGAGATAAATTCCGAGAATGCTTACCTGCAGATACGGGGTAAGGTGGTGGATGTTCAAATGGCCGGGCAGGGAAGGAGTGCCAGGTTGGTAGTTACTATCCGCGATTCATCAGGAACCATCGACCTGGTTTGGTTCCAGGGAATCAGTTGGGTGAAAGATAAATTTACAACAGGCAGCGAATGGGTGGTATTTGGGAAGCCCTCCCTTTTTAACGGACGTTATAATATTTCACATCCTGAAACCGAATCGGTAGCCGAATATACGGCTCAACCGGCTGACCCGCTTCATCCCATATACAATTCGTCTGATAAGATGAAACTGAACGGGTTAAGCACCCGGGCCATTTCAAAAATAACCCGCACGCTTATTTCCCAATTGAAAGGAATAATTCCGGAGACTTTGAGCGCGGAAATCATCCGTGAATTCCGTTTTATGGGTCGCGAGGAGGCATTGATGAATATTCATTTTCCGCCGGATACCGAAAACCTCGAAAAAGCCAGGGCTCGGCTAAAGTTTGATGAGTTATTCTTTATACAACTCCGGCTGCTTCGCTATAAGTTAAACCGATCTCAAAAAGTCCGTGGAAATGTCTTCAGCCATATCGGGGATTTATTCAACGGTTTTTACAAGGAGTTTCTTCCTTTTGAACTTACTGGAGCTCAAAAAAGAGTCATACGCGAAATCCGTGCTGACCTGGGTTCGGGGAAGCAGATGAACCGCTTATTGCAGGGCGATGTGGGAAGCGGTAAAACCCTGGTGGCGCTCATGTGCATGCTTATTGCACTCGACAATGGTTTCCAGGCATGCCTGATGGCCCCTACCGAAATACTTGCAAACCAGCATTATGCTACTATAACCAGGTTCCTACTGGGAATGAATGTTAAAGTAGATTTGTTGACGGGCAGTACCAAAAAGTCGCGCCGTAAGGAAATTCATCCT
>JBAXXB010000051.1:0-19278 GCA_037128115.1 Bacteroidota bacterium | reverse complement strand
ATCCCTTCTCCTTAGGTACTCAGGATATACCCGGCATATTCCGCCCATGCTTAAGGCAGAATACCATTCGGTAAGCAGCAACAAAACACACTTTATTACCTCTCCCTTATCGGGAAAATACCAGTTGAAAAACCTGGCTACAACCCTGGCAGCCATCGAACACCTGCAGCAGTCAGGCATGAAAATCCGGGAAGAACATGTCAACGCAGGGATCCGGAAAGTATTGATAAACACCGGTCTGAAAGGCCGCTGGCAGACAATAGCCCAAAACCCGCTGACTATCGCCGACATTGGCCACAACCCGGATGGAATTCGCGAAATAATTGAACAAATTGCATTGACACCTCATCATAAACTGCATTTCGTAATCGGTGTTGTTAATGATAAGGATGTGGGGAGTATGCTTGGTAAACTGCCGGTAAATGCCACGTATTATTTCTGCAAGGCCAGCATCCCCCGTGGCCTGGATGCCGGTGAACTGGCGCAGAAAGCAGCAAAATTCAATTTACAGGGGAAGACATACAATAGCGTTAAATATGCGCTTAACGCAGCCCGGCAGGCCGCCGGAACAGGCGACCTGGTTATGGTTGGCGGAAGCGCATTCGTGGTGGCGGAAGTTATTTAATGCTTCCCCGATTCAAAACCCACCTTCATGAATCCACTGGTTAATAAATGAATCATGCGTTCATTTTGGGAAGTATACTGCACCGGAATCCACAAATTGTACCTTTGTGAGCTACATCTAAACCAGGTAACTTGGTACAGGAAATTCAGTCAAAAACAGTATTAACCTATCATGCAGATGCTTTCCCTACGCATTGGGATCTGAATCCTTACAGGGGCTGTACCATAGGGTGTAAATACTGCTTTGCCCAATATTCCCACAAATACCTGGGCCTTGATGATTTTTTCAGGGATATACTGGTCAAAACCAATGTAGCAGAAAGGCTCGATGCCGAATTGAAGAAAAAGGGGCGGAAACTGGCTCAACTCAAGATAGGAGGTACGACGGATCTGTACCAGCATATTGAAAAGAAATACGAACTTTTACCCCAAATTTACGATATTGTTAAAAAGCATAAGACACCGGTTTTCATTCAAACGAAATCGACACTGATTTTACGGGATTTTGAAATTATCAGGGAACTTTCGAAAATCGCTACGGTTGATATTTGCACCAGCATTTCCACTTTCGACGAATCCTTACGCCGGATTATAGAACCGGGGGCGGCACCTGCAATGGAAAGAGCCGAAATGCTGGCGCGATTTAAAGGGATTTGCCGGAGCACCACGCTGGGTTTTATGCCGGTCATCCCCTTGTTGTCCGACACCGATTCCAACCTGGAAACCGCTTTCCGGGTCACAAAGCAGCTTAAAATAGATAATATTGTCACAAGTTTTCTATTCCTGAGAGGCGAAGTGAAATCCCGTTTCCTCCAACTGATGGAACTGCACTTTCCAGACTTGTATCCGGATTTTTGCAAGCTCTACAGCAGACCCACCGTCGATCCTGTGTATTACCGTAAAACTATGGAACGCCTTGAATTATTAAGGGCTAAATATGAGCTCTACGGCACGTTTAAACCAGTTGAATCAAATTACCAGGCACCGCAACTCTCTCTTTTCTGATACCATTAAACGGCTGTTAAAGGCAGCCATCCTGTTTGATAAAAAATATCTGGCGCTGAATGCATCCTGTATTCAGGAACTGCATGACATGGATAGCCTATTATTGTTAATTTTGTCATCTCTAAATCGGGTATGAACCAGAGAATTCAGTCAGTACCCTTTCCCTGGGTTACCGGCTAAAAACCAATCTTTTTTTTCGCACCCCGCATTTCCTGTTAAATTAAAATAAATCCACATAACCATATCATGAAAAAACCACATCCTTCAGCCTTTAAGCTTCTTTCCGTTCTTGCAATTGCCGCTTTCACATCGCTCAGTTGTTTAGGGCAGGAGCTACTATTTATTACCCATGATCTTACAGCCGAAAACCTGTTCTCCGTAAATATCGAAGGGCCTGCTTTTGATAAAAACGGACAGTTGTATGTGGTAAATTACCTTCACGACGGAACCATAGGCAAGGTGGCTCCTAACGGCGAGTGCTCCCTGTTTATCACTCTGCCCGAAGGCAGTATTGCCAATGCTATACTTTTCGACAGCAAGGATAATATGCTGCTGCCGGATTTCACAGGGCATAATATCCTGCATGTAGACATAAAGACTCAGAAAGTGAGCACATTTTGCCACGAACCGCGGATGTATTCGCCTAATGATCTGTGCATGAATAAAAAAGGACAGGTTTTTGCCAGCGACCCCGACTGGAAGGCCAATGTCGGTCAGCTCTGGCGCGTCGACCCCGATGGGAAGCCGGTGCTTCTTGAAGGGAATATGGGAACTACCAACGGCATTGAATTAAGCCCGGACGAGAAAACACTGTATGTAAACGAAAGCATACAACTCAAGGTGTGGAAATACGATGTGGATGAAGCAGGGAACATCTCAGGCAAGAAACTCTTTTACAGTTTCGAGGACTTCGGACTTGACGGCATGAAATGTGACAAAAAAGGAAACCTGTACATCATGCGCTGGGGAAAAGGAACAATATTAGTTTTAAGCCCGAAAGGAAAACTGATTCGTGAAATCCCGTTAAAAGGGAAGAACTGCAGTAATATTGTTTTTGGAGGAAAAGATGGCTGCACCATGTTTGTCACCCTGCAGGACCGCAAGTGCATGGAGAAAGTGGAGAATGATATCCCGGGGAAAAGGTACTAGTATCTTTTATCTGGCTGATTTTTGCTGCTTTTCTGGTCTCACTAAAAATTAGCACTTCTGGAAACATCTCGCATAATACTGATTATAAGCATATAAACAAGCCAAGTGCCGTCATTCTCTATAATAAGTCTGTAGCAAATGCAGATCTCCCCTCCTTTACTGCGTCTACAGGTTTAATCATCTTTTTTCTGATAATTCAGCCACCGCATCTAGCAAATTATCAGCACCCAGGCTGTTGCCGAAAACAGTACTTTTGTCGGGCAACCGAAAACCGGGATTATCAAATCGTTTTTTGGTAAATAAATGAATATGAAATTACAAACTTCACTACACATAACATCGTTGATGTTACTTGGGTTCATGCTTACCAGCGGAATTGTAAAATCGCAGCCTCTTACGGGAACCCGGTCGGTTGGTTCAGGCGGAAATTACACTTCGCTGTCTTCGGCTATTGCAACCTTAAATGCAAATGGTGTTGGCACTGGAGGAGTAACATTTTTACTCACTGACGCTTTGTATACCGAAGCACAGCCATTAACCATTTCAGCGAGGGGAACGGCTTCTGATCGCGTCACATTTCAGCCGGAATCAGGCGTTTCTCCCAAAATTAAAATTGCCGCAACCGCTAACCAATGGGGCATCAGGCTCGATGGAACGGGGTATGTTATTTTTGATGGATCCGGCTATGGCACGGATGCAAGGAATATGACATTTGAATTAAGCAGCAGCGACGGCAGTGTATTTTATGTCACCAACTCATCTGATAATACCACGATTAAGAACTGCATTATTAAATCATTTGCGAATGACAGTACAGTTGATATTGGCATTCTGATTAAAGGAGCCGGGTGCGATTCCACCTTGATTCAGAACAACCACATCTTCAATGCCTACGAAGGCATAGATATTTTCGCCCCCAATTCTTCCGGGTTCTCTTCCGGTACAAAAATATTGGATAACCTGGTTGGTGACAGCCTGGAGCATATTTCCACATTTGGTATCTATTGCGCAAACTCCCAGAACCTGGAGATAACAGGAAACGAGGTGTGTTATATTATCCGCGATAAAAAATCAAATACCCCGGAAGGGATATTTGTTCCGACCATGCTGAACCAGGTATTAAAAATTGAAAAGAATAAGATCCATGATTTGTATAGTACCTGCATTGACGGTATGGGAGGGAAAGGAATCTACTTGATGCTGACTGACAATAACCCTGATATTTCGGTCATTAACAATATGATCTGGCATTTAGGAACCGGGACTTCCCACACATTGTATTCCACGATAGACTCGTACGCACCGGTTGGGATATACATGTACCGGAGTTCGACAAACATTACAACCGGGGCTATAAAAATCAGGCATAATTCCATATACCTCATACCCGATAATCTACATGGTTTAAATCCGAATATGGCCTTCGCGATGGGAATGTATATAGGTGTCGGCATAGGTGGAACTACAGCAGGTTCAGGGGTCGTTGAATTCCGCAATAATATTATCCGGATCACCATCGGGGAAACAGGTTCCGGATTTAACGGATCAGAGGCTTACGGGATTTACAGCGCTTCCACCACCAGGGATCCTTTTGCGGCTGGCAAACTGGATCATAACATATACTATTATACCGGCCAGGATCATAATTATGCCGGCAGGTTTATGCCACTCACGACCGGTTTAAGTTTTGCTCAGTGGAAGGCGGCAACCGGGCAGGATGCAGCTTCATTGAACCAGGACCCACAATTCATATCAGTATCTGACATTCATGTGCAGAACGGGCATTATGTTAACGGGACAGACCTCGGAATTTTGGATGACATAGACGGGAACTTCCGGAGCAATCCGCCGGATATAGGTGCCGACGAATACGATATTTTCACTAAAACAGGTAATTCCAGGGAAGAGCCCGGGATCGGAATTTATCCAAACCCTGCAACCAACTGGATCCAGATAACAGGTATTCCTGTAAATTCCAAAAAAATAATGTTGTTCGACATCCTGGGAAATGTGGTGATAAACAGGATTTTAGATAAGGATACTTCGGCAGAGTTAAGCTGCAATTCGATTCAAAAGGGAGTATATACCCTGCAAATAACGACTGCAGAGTGTATAATTACAAGAAAGGTCATTGTAAAATAGTCAAGGGATTTTACCAGGTGTGAATTCCTGGCATATGTCTGATTTCTAGAAACAAAGGGCTTTTTGTTTACATGCCATTAGCCATTGCTAACACAAGGAAAGAAATGCCTCCTTTCTGTTGCAATCGAGCAGGACTCAGCCCCCTGAAATAAGGTGTAAAACCATCACATCGTCCCCATCCTTCACTTTAGCTGAATCGTATTCACTTTTCTTTATCAGTACGTTATTTACTTTTATGACCAGCATTTTGAAAGTGAATTTCTTGATGTGCAATAGTTCATTGATAGTAAAAAGATCACCATCAAATATTTCTTCCTTATTATTTAGAATAATCTTCATTGATTAATTTTCTGAGTGAATCTGGTGTTCATTACTCCCAAGCAGAATTTCGAGCACTGCATTAGCCTGCATGTTCGCCACCACTCCCACGCGTGGTGCCAGGGGCGGGCAGTCATCGGCGATGGCATTGACCTCGTCGCCACAAATGATCAGTTTATCCGATTTACGCGAACGGATAAGGTTATTATCACCCCAGCCAGCCATCCCAACACCCATGACCAGGTGTGTTTCTGGCAGGTAATTATGCACGGCATCCAGTATCATATACTTCATTTCAGGCTTATCAAATGCCTCCACTATTACATCGCACTTACTGAACACTTCTACAATATCGCTCTGGCAAAGTCGTATATCAAAGGTATTTACCCTGACTTCAGGATTGATCCGGAACAGGTTTTGCTTGAGTGCGGATACTTTAAGCATACCTATCTGGTCGTAAAAATAGAACTGCCGGTTCAGGTTGCGTTCTTCAACCAGGTCGAAATCGGCAATGACTAACCTCCCAACACCCACTCTTGCCAACGCAACAGCACAATTGGAACCTAATCCTCCGCATCCGGCAATTCCAACAGTTTTGGTTTTCAGTATCTGCTTTACTTCATCAAAAGTCATAGGTACAAACTTATAGAAAAACACGATATAAAGGGTTGATTTCCTGAAAAACAAATGAACAGTTCAGCAGAATTTTGCCTGACAAATGCTATATAACTGTATATCTGAGCAATGCAAATCCAACAGGGAGGCCATAAAACACATGTACAAAATAAAAATGTGTAAAATATAATAACTTTCAGCTCTATGCTGATACTAAAATTTCAGTTTTGTTTAGGAGTGAAATCAATTTTTGACCTCAAAGTCCTGAGTAGTCGAGAATCTTTCGCCCTCTTCACTTATGCCTTCAAGCACAATTAAATACTTCCCCGGAGTATCGGGCGCAGTGAAAAAAGCTCTTGGCTTATCGTTCTCCCGGAAATTAAACCCTGGTTTCCAAAGTAAAGTATTCCTCGTGTCAGGGTGGCCTGGAAGATTAAAATCAGCCTTATTCCTGCAAAATTCCGGTGATAAAAACCGGTAGTTGACAAAGATGCCGGTTGATGGCAGATCGATTCCTGCGAAATCACCCTTTTTAGAGATAATGCTGATAATACCGCCATAAGTCTGCCCTCCCTTAACGTAGGCTTCATTAATGAGATCAATGCGTAAAATATTATGAGGCGAAACAGCCAGTATCTTTTCCGGTTCATCAACAGCTACCCAATCGACTAAGATAAGCGGGTCATAATAGGATAAATCCCCGTAACCCGTTATTTTGAAATATCTTTCACCATTACGTTTACGCACTTTCACCAGTCCGGGTAATTCGTTGAAATATTCTTCCAGGGTAGGCAGTTGAATATATTGATCAAGGTATAAAACCGAGGTTGGCTTTCCGTAAAAAGCAACGTCTTCGGACCTGGCGGCTTTTGGTTCGGGTACTGTATCCGGATGGAAGTGAGAATCAATCTGAACATTCAGGGCCATATCGCGCACAATAAGCCTTTCCTTTTCGCTTAGCACAAAAGCAGGAGAAGGAAGGCTGACAGGAAGAGCGCAAAAATCGTTGTCAACCCAGATTCTCAGATCGTTCTTTTCAGTTTTTTCGGCACAAAGAAATAGATCTCTTGACCCGCCATATGCAGGAAGGGAAAAGAAAAACCGCCCGCCGCTATCGGTCCTGGCAGCCATAAAATCGCGTCCTTCACCTATGATAGACAAATTTACCTTTTTACCCCTTGCAGGAGTGTTTCCTTTGGTGTCGGTGAGTTTTCCGGTAAGTGAAAGGCTTCGGGTCTCAGGATAATATTCGGTTCTTTCATTGAATTTGGCTTCCGTCATTGGCACAAATGCACTCGTTGCAGTTGATTCAGGAATAACCGAAAGGCATAGGGTCTTAATCCGGGAAGCAGGCCCGGTATTGACCTGGAAAGAAAGATACACGGAATCGTGGGGTAAATATTCATTTTTGTCGGCCGAAACTGAAACCGCGTGAAACATTCCATCTTTAACAGTAAGTACCTGTTTTAAACTGTTTGCTTCATGGGTATCGGTTACAAGTAATTCATTTCGGGCAGGGTTAACAATCCTGACCTGGCTATATGCGTATGCCGACGGCCCGTAATTTCGCATCAACTTGGTATAAGCTCTGAAGTAATAGGTTCCTGTCAGAATATCACCCGGAATAGAAAAGCAGTTTTGAACTGTCAATTGACTAATGCCGTATTTGTAGCCGGCAATTTTGTGCCCGTCGGGGGTAATAAGTTCACAATAAAGGACCTGGCTCGGCAGAGGATTGTTTTTTGTGTCTTCTGCAATAGTGGCAAAAAACCGTAGCTGCTCACCGGCAATATAAATAGAACGATCAGTAAAGAGGGTAACCGTCTCCTTTTCCCCGGAAGGTATGGCGCAACGGCTATAGGCACTATGCTGGCCAATGAAAGGCAGGAGCAGGATTAATAATAAGAACAGTTTATTCCTTTTCATGTTAATTCGGCCAAAATGAAGGTTTTACATTTGCTCCACCCAGAGTAAGGCAGTCCACACAAGGAGTTTCAAGCAATCTCATAAAATAGGTAACATGGTTCCCGAATAAGTAGGCGGGATATTCCTCTGGCGTTATCTCCCTGAATCCCAATCGTAACGGCTCACTTGGCGCACAATTCGGGTCGTATTCCAAAGGCAGATCAGGGACATTGCTGACGAAAATACGTCTTGATTTTGCCTCCGATGCCCCGAAAAAACCAAGCACTTGCTGGTCCGGATGGGTAACGTTGCGAAGATTCCCCCGAATGGCCAGTGGTTGTTTTTCGTAAAGCCCACCCTGTTCGCTGCTGTTAATCCGGAGTTTCTCCCAGTACGCATAGGCTGCGGCACTAAGAACATATTGCCTGATCAGCAGGCTATACCCATATACCAGGCGAGGTGTTGTGTAATTGTCGACAAAATGCAAAGGAAAATGTGAGTAACGGTTTTCAGTAAGATTTTCGGTTGAAAGGGTGAAAATGTTTTTCACCATTTGGGTCCTCCAGCAGACAAAGCGCGAATAATCGGGCGGGTACACATGGTGAACCGAACCATCATAGTACCATTCAATAGGCCAGGTTGAGTGGTATTCATAAGTTTCTACGGCTTCCCATCTGAAATACCGGCTTCCCGAATTTAATGCATTCAGGTCAACATAAAACTGTACTCCCTTGATAAAGGTTTCGGGATTATTGGTTGGAAGCACCTTCATGCTGTAATATACCGAATCCAGGTCAGGGCTGTCGTTCAGCTTATCAAGATCCGAAACTATATATACCCCTTCCTGGGTATGGATATCAACTTTAAAAGAGGTACCTGATTTAAGCGCACTTTCAGGTATGGATATGTCATAATTCCCGTTCAGCATATCCGCAGCAGCGTAAGAATGGCCCTTATTATCCAGGATAAAAACAGTACAGCCTACTACCGGGAAAAATTTGGGTTCGCTAATAGGAGAAGTAGTGGAAATAGTAATGTGCTGTACCTGGTCGCCTTTTATTACTTGTCCCGACACTACAAATTTTACAGCGTCATTACTGTTTATAACTGGTTCGTATTGCTTGATGCAGGATGTCAACGCTAACACCAGCATCGCAACTAAAAAGATGATGTTATTCCGACGCATAATTTCCGAGTTTAAACATCCAGGTAACGGTAAAAACCGGAACCCCAATCACCGAATACTGGTAACTTTTTATTTTTCCATCCACCGTCTTAAAATAAACTGAGTAGGGATTTTCCCTGCCAGTAGCATTGTACAAACTGAATATCAAAGAACTATGAAGCAGTTTCTGTTTTTTCAGATTTCCTTCGAGGGTAACCGAAAAATCGGCACGCAGATAATCCGGGATACGGTAAGCATTGCGCTTGGAATAATCCAGGATAGGCAGACCGTCAACGTAATACACCGACACTGGATAGGTGACCGGTTTACCGCGCTGATACGTGAGTATGGATGCAAAGGTTATCCTGCGTGTGATATGGTAATCCAGCACCACATTCAGTGAATGCGGAATATCAAAGTTTGCCGGGTAGGCTTCACCCCCGTTTATCTGGTTCCATTCCTGGCCCCCGTCAACTTTTATCATTGAACGCGAATAAGTGTATGATATCCAACCCTCAAGTTTCCGGGTACTACGCTTAATAAAGAACTCTACGCCCCATGCATCCTGGGTGCCCTGTAAAACAGAGGTCTCCACCTGTGGATTGGCCAGGAAATCGGCTCCATCCTTAAACTCCGGGAAATTCCGGGTCTGCTTGTAATACATTTCCGCTGAGGTCTCCAGCCCATATTCAGCCAGGGTGCGGAATACACCAGCCGACCATTGCGTGCTCTCGGATGGAAGCAGGTGATAATCAGAAAGTTTCCATTGTGTATTGGGAGCGATCGTAGTCGTATTATTGAGCATGAATAAGTTTTGGTGCATCTGGTTATACGACAATTTTACCGATCCGGCCTGATCCGTTTGTATGTTTACTGCAACCCTAAGGTCAGGTTCATGGTACCAGTGTATCGGCTGCCCGGAACTAAACTTCAGTGTATCCATAATATACCTTACATCCCTGGGATTGCCGGGGGCATACTGGTATACAGTGGCTGGTCCCAGGGGCGTATACAGCGCATACCTGATACCTGCTGACAGGTTCATCCAGGGAAGCACATCGTAATCATCCGAAAGGTATAAGGCACTTTCAAGCCCTTGTTCTTTGCCCAGTTCGACCTTATCGCGCAACGATTTCTCCCCATAAGGAAGTACAGTACCCCTGTCGAGTTTATAAAGTATCGTACCAACTCCGTATTCCAGGGAGTTTTTTTCACTAAGCATATGTTTAAAATCGGCTTTTACCTCATAATGCTCCATTTTGTAGGCATGTTCGTAGGCATTCGATTCCTCCTGCTTATCGATGGTCGAAAACGTGTACTGTGAACCTATGACCGAAAACTCACCGCGCAGGGAGTTGCTGAAATTATGACTTACTGACCCTGAAGCGCCATTGTTTGAATACTGGTAGCTGTTCAGTTCTGATAGGCGGAAACGGTCGAAACTATGGTAAGCAAATAACGAAAGCTGTGTTTTCTGAATATCGTAGTTCACCCCCCCCGAAAGATCGTTGAAAGCGGCACTGCTGTTCCTGATATCAGGGTCCGAAATTTTTTTCAGTATCCAGTCAGAATAAGAAGAACGTGCGCTGAACATGAACGAACTGGTATCTTTTTTAATCGGCCCTTCAACCACAAGGCTGCCGGTAATAGGACTTATCCCACCGCGGGCAGTAAAGTGCTTGCGGTTGCCCTGGCGCGTTATAATGTTGAATACTGACGAAAGATGCCCTCCATATTGTGCCGGGATATGGCCTTTATAAATAGAAAAGTCTTTGACGATGTCCGAATTAAATGCAGGGAAAAACCCGAATAAATGAGAGGTATTATAAATCGGTATTTTATTGATATAGAATGCATTCTGATCGGAACCTCCGCCCCTTACATTCAAGCCGGCCGAACCTTCACCTACACTGACGATGCCAGGCAAAGTTCCTGAAATTTTCAGTATGTCACGCTCTCCCATCATCATCGGCAATTCCCTGATCGACTTTATCGACATTTTGTCTAAACCGGGGTCTTTGGCCTGTATATTCATCTGGCGATCGCCGTATACCACCATTTCCTTCATCTGTATGATGGATTTTTTCATGGTCACCGTGAAATTTCCGTCAGATAAAACTTCGAGCTGGAATTTTTTCTTTGCGTATCCCAGGTATTCAAAGAGCACGCTGTAACTGCCGGGTTTCAGCAGCAACGAAACGAAACCGTTGATATCGGAAGCAGCTCCTGTCCGGGTTTCGGTTATAAAAATAGTTGCGCTCAGTATAGGTTCACCGGTTTCCTCATCCAGGATGCGGCCCAGCAGTTTGGCTTTAGCACCTGACAGAGGCCCGCCCTTTCGCCCCACATGTATGATCTGCATCACATCTGCCTTCCGGCCGGTGATATATCTTTCTTCACTCCCGGTAAGGGCTTTTGAACCGGTATCCACGACAGCACTTTTCGTTTTTTCCTGTATATAGGAAGGCAATTCCGCGATTAGTTTTTCGCCCGGTAGTACCACCAGGTCGTTATGCCAGGGCGAAACTTCGAGTCCCGTGCCCTTTAAGACCAGTGTCAGAGACTGCAAAGCGGTTATGCTATCTGCATCAAGCGTGACCTTCAGCCCGTTTACCCATTTTTCATGGTAATAAACCCTTACCGATGTTTTCTGGAAAACCAAAGCGCAGAACTCACCAAATGGCATCGCCGCAACATGGCAATTCATCACCCGCCCAGGTTGTTGAGCGTATGCTGCAACCGAAAGCAGCAGGAGCATGGCTATGAGAAGCTTTTTCACAATCCGTTGAGGGAATTACAATAGTTGATTAAATCTGTCATTAGGCTGTCGCTTGCCTTCTTTACCTTTATTTTATGCTTACGCATATACTTCCTGATCAGTTCTTGCTGAGCCGTGCCAAAAACTGCACAGAACCCACGGTTGTTACTAAATTTAACCCGGCTCTCTGCCTTATTTACAAACATCTCCCTGGGAGTGTCCACAAAGATATGATTCCGGTAAGAAGTACGGGTATCAAGCCGCAACTCCTTCCGCCTGGAAAACAGTATCTTAAGGGGGCCATTTCCTAAAACCTGGAAAATATTATTCGTAGTATCGTTGCCTGCCATTAATACGAAATGACGACCTCCCAGATCGAACGATTCGAGCCAGGCAGCTGATATTTCAATCAGGCTTACTGAACCCAAAGTATTTTTATATTTCAGCACCACCTGCTGGTTGTATATATCGTAATTAAGGTTGAGATCAGTATACGTAACGCCCCTTAGAGTAACAGATCCCTGTGTATCAAACCTTTCGGAAAGAAACTGCGCACCTCCAGTACCTTCTGGAGGGAAAAATGCGTATATCCTGCCGTTAAACAACAATGGATCTAGCCCGTATACACGGTCAGGTGTTACAATACCCGACTGCGCAAAAACTGTTAACGAAAAAACAGCAATTGCAAACTGGAAAATAAAACGGTGATACAATGCCATCTTCATTTAAATCAATTCAATTCAATCTGGTACGAATAAGGTCCGGTTTCATGGTAAGCAAAGCCCATAAAAAGCACAAACTTGCGCAGCCTTTTGGATTCATCCTTTTTCCGTACTGCACTTAAACTAAATGCAAACTTAGGTATAAATAGTGCAACAAGAAGTAGTTGATCAATTACTTTTTCAATTTTCGAATACTTTTTTGCGATTAGCCGTATTTCGCTGTATATCATTCGATTAGACAATATAAATCGAAATAACCAATTCGATAGTTTGGCAGCCAATGGTTAAAATTTACTGATTATCGCCAAACTTTATTTTGTGAACTGATTTCACTTGCCTATATTTGTTTTCGCAATGAGTAAACAGATCCCAAATTACGAGCTTGTTCCAAATTGCAAACTAACCCAGGCTAAATTCCTTCACAGCGCTCACTGAACAATGGACAGGCATTACCTTGTATTACTGTTTTTACTGGTTTTCGTATTCTTCGGCTTAGCCGGATTTGCTTCAGGCAACGAGCCTATTCCAATTGATTCGGTTGACTATACGCGCATTCAGCATAAAAAAGTGCGCAAACTTATACTGGAGCAAAAGAACTATGGAATAAGATCCTTTGATGAAATGAATCCCGTTTGCTATAATACTCTTGATTCGGGGATTTACAGGACTTTCATCAAATCGCAACTTATCAGGCAGAACATAGACGTGGTATGGAATAACCTGACCCACCAATCGTTGAGCGAAGAATTCAACGGCCGGATCGTTACTTTAGGACTGTTATATTCAAAAAGGCACAATAATCTGGGTTATAAAAATGAATCCGGTGCCGGGATTGAAGAAGGCCAGATCTTGTTCTTCAACCTGCGGGTGCTGAGCGGAATAAAAAACCTGGCTGTAGCCCTGGAAGTGACCCATATGGACAATGATCAGAAAACGGTTGAATACTGCTATGTAGATCACGGAAGCACAAAGGGCACCCAAAAATTCAGCCTGAAATCCACCCCCGAAGGATTTACCGAAATTACACAGTTAACCAGGTACAAATGCAAATCACGCCTGAGGGACCGCAGGTTATATTCATTCTTTCACGAACGCATTGTTAGGGAGTTCTTCAACACTATAAAGGCAAAAAGCGAGAGCATGAAACTGTCACTTGCTGAGGATCAATAATCCAGTGCATTGGTTTCAATACCATCCTATTGTACGAATTCCAGGACACGGAACCACTTTCCAAATGTACACAAACGATAAATGACCGGAGAAAATAGCTTGGTTTCGTCCAGCTATGCCGTATTTCCCACCATATAAGGATGCAATTACATAAAAACCAAGTATTTGACTTATAACCGATTATAGCAGATTTTCATATCGCAATTTTTATTCAAATAGCTTGATAGATCGGTACCATTTTATACTTTTGTGAATCGATTAACAGACAGAAATAAACCAGACCATATGAGCTTAGAAAATTTTCAGAACACCCACAAACTCTTGTTTTCATACAAGTACACCTGGGCGCCGATCGAAAAAGGCTACAACAACCGCACCCTTTATGTGAACGTCGGTAAAGGCGAGATCAAGGAAAAACCGGTTTCGGAACAAATGAAGGAAAAATTCACCGGTGGCAAAGGCTTTGGTCTTAGACTGCTGTGGGATGCTACCCGCCCGGATACCAGGTGGAATGATCCTGAAAACGAGATCGTCATCAATACAGGGCCTATATGCGGGATTACCCAATATTCGGGAACCGGCAAATCGCTGGTGGTCACCATCTCACCACAAACCGATATCCCTGTCGACAGCAATGTAGGCGGATATTTTGGCCCGTTTATGAAATTTGCCGGCTTCGACTCGCTCGAACTGCAGGGAAAATCCGATACGGATGTCATCGTTCTGATTGACGAAACCCGCGAAGTTGTTGAAATTTACGAAGCAGGCAACGAGAGCAGCGACAGCCACCTGATGGCCGAATACCTGACCGAAACCCTTGCTACAACCGAAAAGGACAGGCTGAACGTCGCCGTAGTCTCAGCGGGTACGGCTGCCGATAATTCCCTTATCGGGATGCTCAACTTTAGTTTCTTCGATTCGAAGCGGAAACTGGTCCGGTTGAAACAGGCCGGGCGTGGTGGAATAGGAACTGTTCTGCGCGATAAGAAAATAAAAGCTGTTGTTGCACACTCCAAGGGTGTTACCGGCAACCGCAACGGGGTCATCGACCTGCAGGCTATCATGGAAAGGGGTAAAATCTTTAATCGCGAAATGCGCGAACTCGATGATAAGCAATGCGAAATGCGCAGCAAGGGCACGGCCCATCTCACCCTGGTGATGAATGACTACGATCTGCTGCCCGTAAATAATTTTAAATTCGGAAGTCACCCCGACGCTGTTAAAATATCAGGTGATGTATGGAAATCCTATTTCACCCAGGGCGTACCCGATGGTTGCTGGATAGGCTGCAATATGGCCTGTGCCAAGGGTGTCGATAACTACGAACTCCGTTCGGGACCTTACAAGGGCTCAAAAGTCATTGTCGACGGACCCGAATACGAATCCACCTCATCCTTGGGTTCCATTGCCGGTATTTTCAACCCTGATTTTACCATCGAATCGAACTTCTATTGCGACACCTACGGTATTTGCACCATTTCGTGGGGTACCATACTGGGTTTTGTGATGGAATGCTTCGAAAACGGCATACTGAACGAAGAACGCACCGGCGGCATGAAACTAAATTTTGGCAATGCCGATTCAGCCATGGAGCTGCTGCATATGGTTTCGCGCGGCGAAGGTTTTGGCAAAATTGCCGGCCTCGGTGTTCATAAAATGAAAGAGCTGTTTGCTGCAAAGGGATGGGGTGAAGCCGGTTTCATGCAGGACATAGGCATGGAAAACAAAGGCCTTGAGTATTCGCAATATGTTTCAAAAGAATCGCTTGCACAACAGGGCGGTTATGCCATGACCAACAAGGGCCCCCAGCACGACGAAGCCTGGTTGATCTTCATGGATATGGTAAACAACCAGATACCCACCTTTGAGAAAAAAGCCGAAGCTTTACACTATTTCCCTATGTTCCGCACCTGGTTCGGGCTGCAGGGACTTTGCAAATTACCCTGGAACGACGTGGAACCCGAAGATAACCATACTCATCCTGAACCGGGTAAAGTCCCCGGGCACGTAGACAACTACGTTGCTATTTACAAAGCCGTTACCGGTAATGATTTCAGTAAAGAGGAACTGATCAGGCAGAGCGAACGGGTATACAACTTCCAGCGTATTTTCAATATCCGGCTGGGAAAAGGCCTCCGTAAAAACGACGCACAACCCTACCGCGCAGCCGGGCCGGTAACCGAGGAAGAATACCTCAGCCGCCAGGAAAGGTACGACGGGCAACTTATAGACCTTATAGGCGTGGATCCTTCGAAGATGACACTCAAGGAAAAAATGGCTGCGACCAGGGCTTACCGCGAAGACCGGTACGAACAATTGCTTGATGCCGTTTATACGCGTCGCGGCTGGAATAAAAAAGGAGTTCCTACCTTGGCACATCTTAAGGAAATAGAAATGGATCTGCCCGAAGTGCTCGAGGTTGTGACTCCATTGCAGTAATATTTCTCATTTAAATTAAGAGTCCCCATTGTCAGGATATACCGGGCATTGGGGATTCTGCTTTTTCAGCAATTAAGTTTCAATTATTCCGGCCTAAATAACCTACTGGCTGACAGGTGCAGGGCAACAAAGCCCAGCGAAATGCATGTCAAAATTATCTGAAATGCAGTCCATAAAAGATAAAGTGCTATTTTTGCACGAAGTAACCACTTTATCATCCCTCTATATAGCTCTGTTCACTCAAACCAAAGAATATTACAATTATGCCTCACAAAATAGTACTGATTATTTTAATGGTCTTAGCTGCCTGCAGTCATTCCATCGCCCAAAACGTTCAATATGCTCACCAGCTTACCCAAAGTTGTTATGTTACTGACCTGGGAAAGGTTGTTGTTAATGCCGGCGGGCAGTATACAACTGCCGTGTCGCAGCAGGTATTTCTTCGCGACTCCCTGCATGAAAGCATCTACGATACGGTGAGCAATACGTTTAAAAACAGCAAGAGGTATTATTACAGCTATGATTCCGGGGGACTGGTCAAGGAAGCCCTGGGCAACACCATTGATAAAAGCGGGACTCTATGGTCGCATAGCCAATTGCTTAATTATAAGTATACCCGGTTTCAGTTATATGAAGAGACCTTTAAAAATTGGGATAAATCCCTTCTCGACTGGGTTAATTCCAGCAAGAACAAATATTCGTACGAATCGGATAACAGCCTCTCGAGTATTTTCTATATGCCTTGGAGTTCAGCGGACACTTTATGGGAATATTCGAACAGGGACCTCATAACCTATGATCAGAACCTGAATGTAACTGCTGTCGACAACCAGAAGTGGAATAAGAACCTGGGCTCCTGGGATAACTATATGCGTATAATTTTCACGTATTCAGGAGGTTATATTTCCCAAAAATTATACCAGGCATACAATAGTAATACTTTTCTATGGGACGATTACCAAAAAGAGACGTTTACTTATACCGCCAATCAAAAAACGGAAGTCATAACTCAGGTGAAATCGGGCACCGCCGACTGGGGAAATTTTTCGCGTAACGTATTCACCTACGAAACTCACGGCATAAGTACCAATACGGAGTACCTCTGGTCAGGAACATGGACCAATAACAGGAAATTCGCATACACCTACATCGACAATAATCTGCCCAGCCTGATTCTCACACAGAAATGGGCGGCAAACCTGGGTGCCTACCGAAACCAGTCGCAGGTAGAATCGTTTTACACCATGCGTGAAGTGTTCGACGTAACAGAGAACCCTTCTATCTCGAACCTTGTAAATAATCCTATATCGACACAATCAGCATTTCAGCTCAGAGGCTTAAATGAAAACACCACTTACCTGATGAAACTAATTTCGATAAACGGAAGCACTGTTTTCAATATGCCGGTCGTAAACGGTCAAAGTATCAGTCTTGACAGCCAGGTTAAAAACGGGATTTACATGCTGGTTTTTAGCGCGAAGGGTATGAAGACAATGAGTCAGAAAATATTGATAACCAATTAATTCCGAATCAAATATTACTAAGAAACGATAAATTTCGAGAAAGGAGCACCCGCAAGAGTGTTCCTTTTTTTGCAACTTAACGTTATCCACCAGGGGTATACTTGTGGCATTATTCCGATAAGGGCGGGTCGCAAAATTGGTTCCGCACAAAGGACATAAATTCCGAAGAACCTCCGGTTTTTCAAGCCTGAAAAGCTGCTTTATATTCGGTACTAAGGCCCGGCAAACCAGTCAAAGAATATGTTTCGGGTCCCTCAGGATAAATCCTTAACTTTGCACATACACAACCGAACCATTAGTGAAATTTTCGTTATTACATATTATAAAAGACCTTCGGCGCCGCGATCACAAACCGGCGCTGGGCGGACTTGATATATTCAAGTTTATTGGTCCGGGCTTGCTGGTAACGGTTGGTTTTATTGATCCCGGCAACTGGGCATCGAACCTGGCTGCAGGCTCCGACTATGGATACCAGCTTTTGTGGGTGGTAACCCTGTCGACTATCATGCTTATCGTGCTCCAGCACAACGTGGCCCACCTTGGCATTGCCACGGGTTTATGCCTGTCCGAAGCGGCTACTATGCACATGCCCAAATGGGTATCCCGATCAGTACTGTCATCGGCTATTGTAGCGTCAGTTTCAACTTCGCTGGCCGAATTGCTCGGCGGGGCTATTGCCTTGCAGATGCTGTTCAGCATTCCAATCCGTATAGGAGCACTCATAACCCTGATCACAATCCTTATCCTGGTATTTTCAAACTCTTACCGCAAACTCGAAAAGTGGATTATAGGCTTTGTGAGCCTGATAGGTCTATCCTTTATCTACGAACTTGTGCTCACAAACATATCGTGGAGCGAAGCCATTACCGGCTGGATAAATCCTACATTTCCCGATGGTTCTATGATTGTGATCATGAGTGTGCTGGGAGCAGTTGTTATGCCGCATAACCTCTTTTTACATTCCGAGATCATTCAAAGCCGGCAATGGAACCTTGTAGATGAAAAAAGCAAGAACAGGCAGCTGCGATACGAATTTCTCGACACCCTTTTCTCGATGATAATCGGTTGGGCCATTAACAGTGCCATGATACTGATGGCGGCGGCAACGTTTTTCAGGCATAAGATCCCGGTACATGAACTTCAGCAGGCCCAGAACATGCTGGTCCCCTTGCTGGGAAGCAATGCGGCCACTATTTTTGCCGTGGCACTACTCATGGCGGGTATAGCCTCCACGGTGACCTCCGCCATGGCAGGTGGCAGCATCTTTGCCGGTTTCTTCGGTGAACCTTTTGATATGAAGGATAATCATTCGCGGCTGGGTGTATTAATTTCGCTTATCCCTGCCGTACTCGTGATCTTCGTGATCAGCGACCCTTTTAAAGGCTTGTTATACTCACAGATGCTTCTCAGTATACAATTGCCGATTACGATCTTTACCCAGATTTACCTTACTTCTTCCCGGAAGGTGATGAATAAATATGCCAATTCCTTAGCACTCACCATTTTCCTGGTTTTAATAGGAGCCGCTGTTACGTTTTTTAATATACGGCTGTTTGCAAGCTTTTTCTAAAACACACAAAAAGATCAGTCTTATGAGACATATTCTGAAAGTGACGATTTTCATACTCCTGGTTTTAAGTCCAGGTATGGCCTTGCTTGCTCAATCCGACGAAGGCAACGTAGAAATAGTGAATTCCGCCGATGGGAAAGGCTGGATCTTCGGGATGAATGTAGGAGTGTACT
>JBAXXB010000050.1:0-19570 GCA_037128115.1 Bacteroidota bacterium | reverse complement strand
CTGGAAGATTTTGCTTGTGAAGTCACCAAAGAGCTCCGGAAAGTTTACAGGAAAATCTGATTTTCAGTATTTTGCATTTTCTGATTTTGAAAACAAAAAAAAATCAAGACTCTTTTTTGCTTTGAAGATTTTGCTAAAAATTACTTTTACATTTATACTTCTTTCGGCCCTGAAAGCCAGCAAACGTTTACAGAAATTTGGCAGAAATCGTCAAAACAAATTCCTGCTGAGCCACAGTGTTGCAAACTAGAAAATTCATTTTTAGTTTTCACCTGAATATATCAGTCCTCCCCTATCAGGAACAACAACTAGATTTAAACACACAAACCCCGTCACGACTGCAATTCGGTTTTTTTATAAAAATAATTAAATTTTTTATTTTTATTTGATCTAAATTAATATAATATTATTGATTAACTTTGTGTAATATAAACCTCAAAATCAATACCATGAAAAAAACTGTAACGTTAACTTGCATTGCATTTCTGCTTGTGTTCGGCGTAATGGCCCAAACCGGCAACGACAAACCAACCATGGTAACCGAAACCATGTACATCATGCCTAAAAGGGGTATGGAAGACAAATTTGAAGCAGCTGTAAAGGCGCATGATCTCAAATTTCACCCGGAAGGTCCTTACAAAGCCGGACTACGAAAAGTAGAATATGGAGAAAAAGTGGGTTGGTATGTGTGGGTTTTTGGCCCTACCGCTTATGCCTCAATTGATTCCAGGCCTAAGGCTGAAGGTGGTCATGATGCAGACTGGTCAGCTACTGTTGACCCTTTAATTGAAACCTACGGAGCTACCCAACTATGGGAACTGAACCAGGATCTCTCCTCAGGGATGGACTTGTTAAAGACTGCCAAGTATTACGAAGCATGGAGCGTTAAACTTAAAAAGGGAGAATACTATCGTTTTAAGGCAATTGCAGAAAAACTAAAAAAGACTTACGAAAGCCTGGGTACCTCATCCTTTGTTATATACAATAACCCGCTGCATACTGCCAACGGCGCTGATGTAGGAATTATCTGGAGTTTCAATTCATACGATGAATGGTCAAAAGATCCGGGTGCCAAACAAGCGTATGAGAAATTATTCGGAGTTAATACCTGGCAAAATATGCTGGATGAATGGCTTGCTGTATGTACTGATTATGATTCCGAAATCAGGAGTTTTGTAAAATAAATACCACAGGTACAAGCGAAAAAAACCGGAAAGAAGATTTTCTTTCCGGTTTTTTTATGCTGAACCCTTCAGATTTACCAGCTTTTACCAGCTTGTATTTGAATTTCATCAAATATCAGCTAATAGGGTTTGATAACTAATAAGCTAGTAATGATTTACTTATCCATATTTAACAATAAATTCATTCAAGGTTCACCTCTTCACAAACCGCCGGCTAACAAGCGCACCCTTACTGAATACAGCCAGAGTGTATACACCTGGAGAAAGATGCTGTATCGGGAGCAGTGAAATTCCTGTGTTTTTAACCAGATTAACAGTTAATTGCCGCCTGCCCGTAACATCTAAAACAAATACCTCCCTGTCATCATCTGCAGGAAGTATTTGAAGCGCTATAAAATTATCGGCAGGATTAGGATATAGATACATGGTGTTCGCAACTCCGGCTGTTTCAGGAACAGAAGATGCCGCCAACTGTTGCTCAATTGTAGTAAATCGTTTCGACAAAAATGGTTTTATTCCATAAGGTGTGTGGCCATCAATGGTTTGCCTGAATCCATTGTGAAAGTCAGCCATGGTATAGCCATAATCCAGGGTCCGGTAATGGTCATCCGTGGCGGCACTGGTTATAAGGGTTTCCAGGGAATCGATGTGAGGAAATATTATATTGGGGTTGATAATGGAATTTGCAATCGTATCGAGAAAAAACTTGTATTTTTCGAAAAATCCGGGTACCGACAAGAGTTTGCGGGCGAGCGGTCTGGGTTGGTTGTCGGCATACCAATGGAGGCAATCCCGTGTAGTCCAGTCCTGGCCCTCCCAATCCACACCAAAAGTATTGTCGGTATCATATGAAACAAATTCAAACTTGCCGGTTACAGTATTATGATACAGGAAGTAATTATTCTTGTTATACATATAGTCGTCCCAGTTCCCGCTTGCAATATCCAGCGCGAAAGCTTTCAGAAATTCATCCACATTGATCTTTTCAGCAATAACATAGGCAAAAGAAGCATCGGCAGGTTTATCAAGCAGGCTGATAAGTTCCAATAGATCAGTATAATCATCCGTGGTCTCATTAGTCTGCAGATCATAAGCCCGCCCGCCCGTAACCGAAGCGCTCAGGATATTTTTATAAGATTGCTGTTTGTTGTCAATATACTCCAGGTCAGCCGGGTAGGTACACTTATACAGGTTACCTGTATTTTCGCCATAAACCCTTTGCAGCCATTCCTTGTCGTATTCCTCAAGATTAGTATATAATCCATAATAAGTATAGTTAATATACAAACGGACAAAACTGGTACGACGTTCGGCAAAACCAGCTTTCACCCAGGTGTCATAAAAAAGCTTCTCCCGTATCATGGTGGGGTCATTATGTTCTCCGTTCAGATTTATCTTTTTAACGCCCTGGTACTTACGCCCTGAAACATATTCGTTAAAACTGATTTTAAAGGATTTTTTCTGCGAAAACCGCGAAGTATTACCCCGCAAACGGAACCCAACATTCTGTAGGGTATCACTACTTGTCCCGGATTTATAGATGAACTTCGCCATAAAATAATGCTCTGACAGAACATTAGCCATGATGTAGGACAGCGAATCAGGATTTATTTCAATATAAACTGACGAAACCTGCGAATCGTCAAAAAGGGTATTCTGAGCAGATGCCGCTCCGCATAGAAAGATAACAAGGAGGATTGCCAGGCTAAACAATTTCATGGGAATGATTTAAAGATTAATGAAATATGGAAACCGGATCGGTTTACATTAGTACCGGGAACGAACAAAATAAAAGTTTGTCATCATGTACCAAAAATATCAGCCAATACCCAAAATGCAAATATACGATCAGAAATTAATAAATCCGGGAAAGGACTTTAACTCATATTCGAAAAGCATGGACTCTCCCCAGGAAGTAGTCAGCCCAAAACGCTTCCCGGAATACCATCTATAGCAGAGCGAAATTCCAATTTGAGACAGAACTACAGTTACGCCCTGATTATCAGCTAAGCAAAGTGATGTATATACCAGCTATAATGGCAGTTGTAATGACACCGCTGATATTTGCTCCAATGGCCTGTGGTAAAATAAAGGCCTGTGGATTTACTTTGGAAACTTCTTTCTGTGCAACTTTAGCCGTAGTTGGCACGCAACTCACTGCTGCTATGCCTATTGTCGGGTTATACTTCTTACCTGAAAGAAAGTATAAAATGTATCCTCCTAATATGCCACCGATTCCTGAAATAAGCAGGGCGGTGATACCCAGTATGAGCAATATCAGAACTTTGGGATCCAGCAAAAGACTGGCGTCGCATAAAACGCCTAATAGAAGTCCCAGGAGGAAAGTTGAGCCGTAGAGCAGCGGTCCTGAAATAAAAGTGAGAAGGTTTGTCAGGCCCGACTCCTTGATGGCAACACCAACAAATAATGATAAAAACAAAGGCGAAGCGACAGGGAACAAAAAAGAAAGTACGGTACAGATTAGTACAGCAAACGTAAGTTTCATTCCCGAGTTAACCGGTTTTCGTTTGCGAGCTGGAGGTTCGGGCTTGATACCACGAATATGCTTTGGGATCATCAGGCGGATCAAATACGGGTACCCTCCGTAGGTGAGTCCAAGGTACAAATATGCGACAACGGTTATGGGGACGAACAAATGTTTTGCCAGGCTGAGTGAAGTAAATAACACCATTGGGCCGTCAGCTCCTCCTACCATGGCAATTGATGCTGCTTCCTTGATATTTAAGCCGAAATAGATGGCTATAGGTATAGTCAGGAAAGTGCCCAATTCACCAAACATGGCTAAAAACATACTCGAAAAAGGTCGGTCAAGCAGGTAACTAACATCAAGCATGGCTCCTATTCCCATAAACACGAAACAGGCTATGAGCCCGTTACTGAACATGAGCACATAGATGGGTTGCAAAAAGTCAATCTGCATGATATTCATCAGTTGATCGGGTTGACTGACCATGGGATCAAGAAATAAATTACCCATGGTTCCGTCGGGCATAAACATGACCCCGGCATTTATGGCAGCCATACCTATACCCATGGGTATCATCAGCAAAGGCTCCAAAATTCCCCTTTTACCGAGGTATACCAGCAAAGCACCTAAAATCATCAGGCTGAACCTTGCAACAATAATAAGCGGGCTGGAATGTGCAATAGTACCAAATCCCTGGAAGAGCTTGAAAAAGTCAATATTTTCCATATTACAACATCTACAAATTATAATTTCACATTTTTTCGGGACGGACGCCCCTTACGGATCACAGGTTTAGGAACACCATAATAATCCTCCGGAGCCCTGAATTCCTCATTTACACCCTTGTAAAAATCGAATAATTCAGGGTGCATTTTTTCTTCCATCGCATCCGAGATGTCACGGATTGTTTTGTCATGTATTTTGTGAATCCGCTGGGCCCTTTTTACCATTCCTTTCGATTTTTCGTCAAATAAGCTATTCAGCCTCACGGAAGTGAGTAACTGACGTATCCAGTATATCAGCAGAGCCACAAACATGGCTATGACGAAGGAAAGGATAAACATAAACAAGGTTTTCAACAATACTGCCCCCATAAGAAAACGGAACTATAATGAATAATAAGATGAATTTCACTTTGATTTTAGGGAACAAAATTAGGCCAATTAACTGACAAAGATGCCAATATTAAAAAGAAAATACACTTTAGAATTCATCTAAGCTAAACCGCAACCTATTGTTTTTCTGTAAATTATAAATTATTTATATGTATTATACACTATATAACCTATACTGTATCAAATTTATGAGGCAATAAACATAAGCGGCTCACCGAAATATTTAAACCAGTAGCTTACAAACTTTAGTACATGCAGATACCTGCATTTGCCAAAATGCCGCAGACATAATGAAAAAGTAGACTATTATGGCTGGTCCTGCCTACCTGACTTTCCTAAAAATGTAGGTAATGGTCCCTCTCTGCTCTTCAGGAGCGTCAGCATCCGGAGAAAAGACTGTATGAAGGGCGGCATTTTCAGCCTGCTGCCGCAAACTCAGTTCGGAAATATTAGTTCCCTTTGCACCAGCCGAAGCGTAAGTCACTTTTCCCTGGGGATTGACCTTGATAGAAACAACAATTTTTCCCTGCTCTACAGAATTATAGATTGGTTTCTGAAGGCTTCGTGCTGTTCGTCCACCCAGGTCGAATGAAACGCCGCTGCCGACACCACCTCCGGTACCTGAACCAATTCCCGAGCCCGATCCCGTTCCTGAACCGCTACCGGTTCCTGAACCGTCACCTGTGCCCTTGCCGGTCCCGGTTCCACCATAATTGCCGGAGCCGGCTTTCCCGTCCTCCCGGCCCTGGTTACCAGGTTTTCCGGTATTGCCGTCATTAGAGTTTTTATTCTTTTTATAGAGTGCGTTGGGGTTAACAACAGGCTGAACAGGCACAACGGCTTGGGCTGGTTGACGCACGGCGGTATTCGGTTCTGCCTTCTTTTTCGTATTTTCAGGTTTGGAAGGCACTGCAGCCGATTCTTCCTGGTCCTGGGTTAATATATCCTGCGCCTGGGCTTTAACTGCTTTCACTTCCTCCTGAACTGGAGGAACCACAGGTTCAGGTGCTTTTTTGTTTTCAAAACTAGGGATACTGATCTGTGCATTCTGGTTCTGGCCCATACCTTCGTTGCTGGTACCGAGATTGATCTCGAGCCCGCTGCCACCGCCGCCGCCGCCCTCATCAGGCCAGGGAGGAATGGGTGTATGGTAAACGATGAGATAGAACAACAGTATCAGCATGCCGTGAAACAATAAAGTTCCGGCAACGCCCAAAATATGGTTCTGGCTATTTTTCTGCTTATCCGGTTGGTCCATTGGGGGCTTTTGTGGCGAGAACCATTTTAACTTTTAGTTTATTCCCGATCTCCAGTACATTCACCAGGTTTTGAACCGTAATGCCGCTATCGCACCTCAGGATGACAGTCAAATCCTTAGATTTAAGGAGTTCGGCAGCGAGCATGGGTTCAAGCATTTCGAATGCAACAGGAGCATTATTCACATAATATTGCAATTCCTTAGTAATTGAAATGGAGACTTCCTTCTGCCGTAATGTCTGGTTATGCTTCGAGTTAGGCAGCGTCAGCTTTACCACGTTAGGATTAAGCAGGGTCGACATGATAAGGAAGAACAACATCAGGAAAAACATGATGTCGTTCATCGATGAGGTTGCAACTTCTGCTGTTATTTTCTTTCTTTTGCTTAGGTTCATTTTGAAGGTTCCTGTAAAAGATCAATAAACTCCATAGCACTGTATTCAAGTTTCTGAACAGCCTTTTCGACCATAATATTGCACCAGTGGTAGAGCACAAAAGCGGTTATACCCACCAGCAATCCTGCTGCACTGGATACCATCTTGGTATAGAGTCCTGCCGAAACGGTGGTGATGCTCACATCGCCCTGCAGTGAAATATCGTGAAAAATCTCAATTACACCAATGATAGTCCCGATAAAGCCAAACATGGGAGCAATACCGGCAATAATTGCGAGTATCACAATGTTTTTTTCAAGCTTATAAACTTCGAACTTACCCACAATCTCTATAGACTCTTCAATTTCCTTTAGCGGCCGGCCCAGGCGTTTAATACCCTTTTCAATCATGCGGGCTACCGGGCTTTTGTTGCTTTTGCAGTATGCTACGGCCGAGTCGATGCGGTTGCTGTATATAAAATCGCGAATGTTATTCATAAAGCCTTCTTCAAACTTTGAGGCGCGGCGTATGCTCAGCAGCCTTTCAATAAAAACATAGATGGCTACAACCGACAAAATAACAATCGGTATCATAATAGGACCGCCCTTGATCAGCAGTTCCAATAATGAGGACGAATCTGCAACAGGACCCGGTTTAGGCAGGTTTACCATCGCCTGTGCTGCTGTATCAGCAGTAGTGCCAACTCCCTGAACGATTTGAAGTAATACTCCGTTTAACATATTTTCTAATTTTTCAGTGTAAAGGTAGTGTGGATCAGCTTGCAGTATTCAGCATAAAAATAGAATTGCTGACAAACCAATGTTAATTATTAATGTGTTTTCCTGGCATAAAAGGATTTTTCATGCATGGGTCTGGAAATTTGGCTGACTGCCTGCAAATGAAGTTTAACTAAATAATATTCATCCATTTACTAAGTTAAAAAATCTGACATCGATGCAGTTTAAACTCCTGGCCCAAAATTTATGCTGATCTCATACGTATTAACTAAGGATTTATTGATTTATTACGATTCCCTGAGACATTGGTCATGTTTTTCTGTTTTTGAAAATATCCAATCGGAATAGAACCCGCTAAAGAAGCGGGGTGTTTTCCTGGAACCTCATTTGAGCGGGGATACGGATATAGGGATATAACAACGCACATTGACGGGTATTGCTTTTCGCATGGCCGGTTTCCAGAGGGGCATCGCCATCACCACGCGTATGGCTTCCTCGTCCAGTTCGGGCTGAAGTCCTTTTACAACTTTAATATCCCGCATGGAACCATCGCTTGCTATCACCGCGTAAACAAGGATAGTACCGTGAATATTTGACCTGCGGGCACTTTCAGGATAATGCAGGTTTTCGTTAATAAATTGCTGCTGGGCCTTAATCCCTCCGGGGAACTGTGGATTTATATCAGCTGAACCATAGATTTCGCCTTCCAGCCCACCTCCCTTTGTGCTTAAATCACCCACCCCCTCCGTCCCGGAACCTTTGCCCTTTGTGCCCGTTGAATCGCTGCTCCCATTTGTGGGAGAGTCTGACTGTGCCGTGCTGGTATTAAATTCTTCATCGGCTACAATATCCCGTGGCATTTCATCCGCTGCGGATGATGCCCCCCCGGCGGGAGCCATACTGGTCATATTATAGGGATTATTCGAGAGGCTAACTCCTACAACGGTAGCACCCTGGACAGAATTGTCGTAATACTCCTGAGAATGAAGTCGAATGATTTTAGCAAATGAAAGGATAATTATTAAAAAGCCACTGAGTGAATATACGAAACTACGAAAAAGCCGGGTCTGGTAAGTTTTCCGGAGCAGATAGGCACCATATTCCTTGTTCCGGCCCTCAAAGGCAATATCGTCGAGTGAACGTTTGATTTTGTCGTTTTTCAATTCAGGGGAAAGAGTAACAATACCACAAATTTACAAAAAATAAAGTCTAAAGGAGTCTATTAACTCTTTTTGGCAAATCAGCTCTAAAACCAGAGGCTAATATCAGGAAATCAAGAACGGGACAATAAATATATTCAGCTAAATGTTAACCACTGAGAATTCCTTTCTATTCACAACGCATTGATTATATGCTAATACTATCAAGTTTACACCCAAAACCGAGAGATTTTATTCCAGTGATTCCTTCTTATGACTAAAGTCAGGCTTTTACCGCGATCACACTGACCCACTTTTATCTGATATCAGGAGGCAGGACTTTTCGTGGAAATAGCTGTAAATCAAAGTGGTTTCAAATAATAACTAAAAATTAAGGCTGAACTTCAAATCGTATCCTGTTTTTTTTGTATGTTTGAGGTACTCAAATTCATAACGATGTCAGGTCTGTTTGCAACTAAATCAATCGACACACTGCTCGCTCAAACAACGGATGATAAAAACTCGCTGAGGAGAACCCTAAGCAGGTGGAACCTTATCTCCTTAGGTATAGGGGCGATCATAGGAGCAGGAATTTTCGTACTCACCGGCCAGGCTGCTGCTAATTATGCCGGGCCGGCTGTTGTTATATCATTTATCGTTGCAGGAATTGCCTGCGCTTTTGCAGGGCTATGCTATGCCGAGTTTGCCTCCATGATTCCGATTGCCGGCAGTGCTTATACATATGCATATGCTACTTTGGGCGAATTCATAGCTTGGATCATAGGTTGGGACCTTATCCTTGAATACCTTTTCGGAGCATCGACGGTTGCTGTAGGTTGGTCGGGGTATGTAGTCAGTTTTTTCAAAGATCTGGGAATAACCATCCCCTCCTCCATTTCCAGCGCCCCGTTTTTCTATAATGCAGCCACCGGCGACTGGACCATGACCGGGTCCTTTATCAATTTCCCGGCAGTTTTCATTGTTGCTATTGTTACCACTCTCCTGGTCTTGGGAATTAAGGAATCGGCTAACTTTAACAACGTGATCGTGCTTGTAAAGGTAATCGTTATATTACTATTTATCGGGTTTGGAATGAGTTATGTTGCTTCGGAGAACCTAACTCCTTTCATCCCTGAAAACACGGGATCCTTTGGTCAATATGGCTGGAGCGGAATATTCCGGGCTGCCGGTGTCATCTTTTTCGCCTACATAGGATTTGATGCCGTGTCGACTGCCGCCCAGGAAGCTAAAAACCCACAGAAAGACATGCCTTGGGCCATACTGGGTTCACTAATCATCTGCACCGTCATTTATATTCTTGTTGGCTTTGTGATGACAGGGATTGTTCACTTTACTAACCTGAATGATCCTGCACCGGTTGCTGTGGCTGTTAATACGGCGGGGAAAGGAATGGCCTGGCTGAGGATGCCTATCAAAATCGGCGCTATCGCAGGACTGAGTTCGGTAATACTTGTGATGCTGATGGGTCAGCCGCGGATCTTTTTCTCGATGTCGCGTGACGGCCTACTGCCTAAATCATTCGGCAAAGTACATCCACGGTTTAAGACTCCTTATATTACTACTATAGTTACTGGTGGAGTTGCTATGATCGTTTCCGGCCTTTTCCCGATAGGGATACTGGGTGAACTGGTTTCAATAGGAACCCTGCTGGCATTCGTACTTGTGTGTGCCGGAATTCTGATTCTACGGTATAAAAAGCCGGACCTTCACAGGCCTTTCAAGACACCGTTTTTCCCCCTTGTGCCTATCCTGGGGGTTCTGTCTTCGTTGGGTGTGATGGCTACCTTGCCCAGGGATACCTGGATCAGGCTCATTCTCTGGATGGCAATAGGGATAGTTATCTATTTTTCTTACAGCAGGTTCAACAGTAAAATCAACAAGCGGGCTGAATAAGAAGCATAGGTTAGTCTTACATAGTTTGATCTTTACATGACACGGCTATACTCCAAACGGGAAATACCTCCATCAAGAACCGTTGACGTTTTTTTTATTGACGGTCACAGCAAGGCTGCTTTGAATTTATTGTGATATAAAGGAGAAGAACCAGGTTATTTAATAATAAAAGCTACAGGTATAATTAACATGCAGGCAATGGGCCTGCCTTTATACGAGGCAGGTTGCCAGGCAGGCATACTTTTTACCAGCCGGATGGCCTCCATGTCGAGTTCCGGATCTATACCTTTAACTACCCGAGCTTTTTCGACTAAACCTTTTTTGTTTATGAGAAGACTTACTATCGTGCTTCCGTGAATGCCTTTCGAAAGGGCATTGGGCGGGTAATGCTGGTTCCGGTAGAAATAGGTCTGAATAGCTGCATTCCCGCCGGGAAACTGGGGCACATACTCGAGTACCATTGAAATAGAGTCTCCGAACGATGATTTTTCCTTCTCTATATTCTGCTTATGCCTTTCAATCAATTGCTCTGCAAGTTTATCGTGCAAGGTATCGGCAAGCGGAATAAAAGGTTTGTTCAATGCAACAGGCATCTCAGCCAGGGCTTCCCTCCTTTCGACAGGTTCATCGGACTTAACCGGTTCAGCTGTAAGTATCAGCTTTGTAGGTTTGTCGGGCCGTACCACTGATAATTGGTTAATAATATGGATCAGGTCGGGATCGTATTCCACTCTTGAAATGTCGGTATTGTAAAATTTACTCCGGGACTCAAACCAGGGATTAATTTCCAGGAAATAGATTGCCAAGGTTGTGAAAACAAAAGCAAACAGTACGATAAAAAAACTAAGCCTCAGCCTGCGGAAATAATTTGCCCGGATATAATAACAGCCATAGTCCTTGTTGCGATGTTCGAAAACGATATCGTCGAGGGAAGTCAGCTGTTTTCTCTTTATCCGCAATGCTTTCATTGGTAAGGGCTAAAGCAGGAATTGCTCCAATTTGCAACAAAGTTAGTCAGAATTACACCGTGCCGGTCAATTTGCGAGAGTGAAGCATATTTATATCTGCCAGAATGAAGACATAGAGCAACAGTATATTCAACTTGTTGAAGGTATAACAAGCTATACGCATATTTAGTGTTTTGTTAAGACAAAATATTTTCTGAGTATCACATGAATGTTTCGCTATAAAAGGACGAATTCTTCAAAAAGCAAACGTACTGACACTTGATTAACCTTACGTCCTGTTCTCCGGGAAACCGATCTTAAGTCCAAAAGAAGAGTCTGGAACGGGATCAGTCCTCCCCTATTTGGAATATTTTCAAATGATCCGGAACCTGATATTTTACCTCTGCTGGCAGGGAGTGCAGAAATAATAGCATAATACCGCGCGTAGGGATTCGCGCGGTAACAAGGACGCTGCAAGCTAATATTTGTTAAATAGGCGTCAAGCGCCTGGTTTTAGGCTCTTTTGATAGCGGTTTGTAAATTTTTTAATTAACTTTGTACCTTTAAAAATGTTTTCATTTCATGAATATACAGATAGTTATTCTTTTGGTTGTCATAGGGTTAATGCTCATTACCGCTTATGGTTTAATCCAAAGAACAGGCTTGTACCCCAGTTCGACTCTTCAAACCATGCCATACAGAACAGGCTTGTATTCAATCGCTCGCATTCAGCTTCCCCAGCATAGAAATTTCATTAAAATTAAACCACAGGCTGCAATAGACACGTATGTTTCCCGTTTAGAATAAAACTATCAAATAAGCCCGAAAATGACAGGAATTTAAGTCATTACATGCATTGATCCAAATACTGGTTCCGTCACTTAAAGCTAAAAGAGTAAATACCCCAAAACGCACCTTCAACCTTTTACCACTACTTCAATAAATTCAATACCATGAAAAAAAACAGCAAATCGAAAAAACGCGGATTTAAACTTGGTTTTGCCGTGCTTGTAATTCCTGTGGCTCTTATAGTAGCCGTTATCGTTTATGAATATATTATGGGAAATCCCGGCAATTTCCAGGGGAATAATCATGACAACGCTGCTTTACCGGGAAACTATTACGGCATTATTTATAAAGGAGGATTTATTGTTCCAATCCTGATGACGCTACTGCTTATCGTATTTACTTTTATTGTCGAACGTATCATTGCTATCAGCAAGGGCATTGGCAAGGGTGATGTTACCGAATTTGTGCAAGATGTAAAACTATTGCTGGTAAAGAACGACGTTGCAGGTGCACTGGAAGCATGCAATGAGCAGCAGGGATCGGTAGCCAACGTAGTACGCGCGGTGCTGGAGAAATACCAGCAGCTTGAAAAAGACACGACTCTTGTGAAAGACCAGAAACTTACCGCGCTTCAGAAAGAAGTGGAGGAAGCAACCTCACTCGAACTTCCTGCCCTCGAACAAAACCTGGTCGTTCTGGCAACCATCACCTCACTGGGAACACTTATGGGTCTGCTTGGCACCGTGCTAGGTATGATACGAGCTTTTGGCGCTTTGGCCAATGCAGGCGCTCCCGACTCGGTGGCCCTGGCGCAAGGAATTTCTGAGGCATTGGTAAATACAGCTTTTGGTATTGGAACCGCTGCCGTTGCTCTAATTTTCTATAATGTTTTCACCACCCGTATCGATAAGCTTACCTATAGCATTGACGAAGCAGGATTCAGCCTTGTGCAATCGTACGCAACCAACCACGTATAGTGCTTTCATGATTCCTAAAGGGTATAAAAATGCCAAAAGTAAAAATAAAACGAAAAAGTACCTGGGTCGATATGACCGCCATGTGTGATGTAGCATTCCTGCTCCTCACCTTTTTCATGCTTACCTCGAACTTCACAAAGAAAGAGCCGGTACTGGTAGCTACCCCATCTTCGATCTCCGAAATCAAGATTCCCGAGACCAATATTATGACCATCCTGGTGGATCCATCCGGTAAAGTATATTTTGGGATCGACGGGCAGGAAAAACGCCAGCAACTCATCGAGAAAATGGCTGCCACTTACAATGTGACTTTAACCAGCGAAGAAATGAAACGCTATTCTTTACTCGACCTGGTTGGTAATCCCATGTATGCCATGAAAGCTTTTCTGAACCTGGCTCCGGATATCCGCGACCTTCCGCAAAACAACCTGGGGATACCTGCCGACTCGACCGACAACCAGTTTAAAGTATGGGTAAAATCAGCCAGGGAAGTAAATCCTGACCTGCGCATTGCAATTAAAGCCGACCAGAAGACACCTTATCCTGTTATCAAGAAGGTGATGAAAAGCCTTCAGGAACTCGACGAAAACCGCTACAACCTGATCACCAAGCTTGAAACAGCTCCAGGAAAATAATCATTAACAATAAAACCCCGAAAAATGGCAGACATAAGTCCAGAATCCGGATCCCATAAAAAAGGCGGCAAGAAAAGATCGAAAAAACTATCGACCCGTATCGACTTCACTCCTATGGTCGATCTGGGTTTCCTGCTGATCACCTTTTTCATGCTGGCGACCTCGCTTATCAAGCCACAAACGATGGAGATTACCATGCCTTCGAACAAGAAGATGCAGGAAGAAGATAAAACTGTAGCAAAAGCTTCACAGGCTGTCACCCTGATTTTAGGCAAGAACGATAAGGTATTTTACTATTTTGGTAAAACGGAAGGTGCCCAGGTGCTCGAAACTTCTTATGCAGCTACCGGTTTGCGGAAGCTGCTTTTGGAAAAGAATTTTGATGTGGCCAAACAGGTTGAGGATCTCAAGGCCGAAAAGGCTAAAACCAAAATGGATGAAGAACTGTTCCAGAAAAGGCTAGGCGAAATCAAGGCTAATAAAAATGCACCCATAGTACGGATCATGGCAACTGATGAATCAAATTACAAAAACCTGGTGGATGCTCTCGACGAGATGAACATCTGCAGCATCAGCCGGTATGCTATTGTTGATATCGATGAACCTGATTTAAAGCTTGTCATGGATAAAAACATCTAAGCATTGTCCCTGTACCTAATCATTAAATTAACGACATAATGCAAAAAATTAATATATTCTCGGAGGAATGGTGCGATATCGTTTTCGAAGGCCGGCCTAAGGAATATGGTGCATATATATTGCGTAAATTCTCTTCAAAAAGGCATCTCACCGCCATCTTATCTACTTTGGTTTTCTTCCTGGCAGTTTTCACACTTCCGGCCCTCATTAAAAGCATAATTCCCCGGGAGCGCAATGTGAATGTTGAAGTAACAAACCTGGCCAATATCGACCTTGAGAAGAATAAGCCTAAAGATGCTATTGAGCCCAAAATAGAACAGGAACCGCCTCAGAAGATCAAGAGTACGATCAAGTTTACACCTCCCGTCATTAAGGATGACGCCGAAGTGAAAGATGAGGAAATCATGAAGACGCAGGAAGAAGTGAATGATTCCAAATTATCCGTATCCCTGGCCGATGTAAAAGGAAACAGCGATGATGCAAATGCCACCGACCTGGCAGATCTGCAGCAACAGAAACAGGTGGTTGAGGAAACAACCGACCAACCATACTCCTATGTTGAACAGATGCCTGAATTTCCAGGCGGAGATGAAGCGAGAGTGAAATACCTCAACAAAAACCTCAAGTATCCTACCATGGCCAGAGAAAGCGGCATTCAGGGGACTGTTTACCTCACCTTCGTGGTAAGTAAAACAGGGCAGATTTCAGGAGTGAGGGTACTTCGCGGCATTGGAGGCGGATGCGACGAAGAAGCCGTAAGAGTTATACAGGCCATGCCCCCCTGGATTCCAGGCAGGCAAAACGGGAAAACGGTCCCGGTCCAGTTCAGCCTTCCTTTGAGATTTACATTAACCAGCTAAAAACATAAATATGTTTCAGAACCAAGGAGCGGGCAAACCTCTTCTCAACCAGTTCAAACAGATTTTCAGTTACCTGATGGCTGGCATTTACCTGGTACTGGGGCTTTATCTGCTGATTAAAGGCTGGAACACTTTGTCAAAATTGCAAACTATAGGCCTGGGCTCACTCCTGATTGTATATGCTTTATTCAGGTTCTATAGGATTGTCCGCGAATCCAGGATGAAATTCTCCGACCAAGAAGTGCCTGACAAAAAATGAAATGAAAAATATTCTTTCAGCAGTTGCTTTTGCATTAAGCCTATTGTTAATGGATTGCTCCAATAAAGCGTCCGTCGACCACTATACCGATACACCAACCACGGGAAAAGCATCCATTGCTGTTGATGAAACATTCCAACCTATCATAGAAGCTGAGTTGCCGGTTTTCCATGCCATTTATAAGTATGCAACCATTACCCCCCGCTATGTGCCCGAAACGGCCGCATTGAACCTGCTTTTGCGCGACAGCGTGAGGCTAGCCATAGTTTCCCGGCCCCTGAACTCAAAAGAAATCAATTATTTTCATAGCAAAAAGTTCTTTCCGCGCGAAGTTCCGGTGGCTATTGACGGAATTGCTGTGCTGGTAAATCCTTCAAACCCCGACACTCTTTTCTCTGTCAGCCAGTTACGGAAAATCATGTTAGGTGAGATCACGGATTGGAAACAGATTAACCCTCGTTCAAAAGCAGGCAAACTCAAAGTTGTTTTTGATAATCCTAACTCAAGCACGGTACGTTTCGTAGTCGACTCGATCGCAAAGACCGGAAACCTGGGAAAGCAGTTATCCGCCTTGTCGTATAACTTGGATGTGGTTGATTTTATTTCGAAAAACCCCGGTGCTATAGGATTGATAGGCGTAAGCTGGATCAGCGACAGCCGCGATCCGAAAAGCCTTTCGTTCCTGAATAAGATCAAAGTGGCAGGGATTTCAGCCGCCGAGGTTGCCACTGCCGATAATTCCTACCAGCCGTTCCAAGCCTATATTGCTACCGGGAAATACCCATTAACCAGGTTCATTTACATGATACTTTCCGAACCCCGGGCAGGACTTGGTACCGGGTTCACATCTTTTGTTGCCAGTGATAAGGGCCAGCGGATCATATTGAAGACCGGCATATTACCGTATATCGAACCTGTCAGGATTGTAAACGTAAAAAAAGAATAAGTAAGAAAATCCGGAAACAGGTTCCCTGGCATGAAATCTGATACAGGAGTTGTATTAAATCGCACAAAAAATGAAATTTATAAAAACCGTTTTTTTATTACTCATTCTGTTACAGGCCTGTAATCTGCTCGCCCAGTCGCCTGGCAATGCAGTTAAACTGTACGAAATGAAGCAATACAGCAGGGCAAAATCCGCTTTTCTGGCTGATTTGAAAACCAGGAACTCCGCCTCCGACTGGTTTAAATTAGGTAAGATATACTCCCTTCAAAATCAATCTGACTCAGCCAGGCTCTGCTTCTCGAAAATTGCCGAGACCGAGCCCAGGAGCGCCCTGAATATCATTGCCCAGGCTATCAGCGAATTATCTTCGGGGAACAACACCCAGGCTCTCACCATTCTCGATAAAGCACAAAAGACAGCAGCATCTGCCAAAGACGTGAATGCACTGATTGAAATCGCACCGATACGTTACCAGGCCGGAGATACGGCAGGATGGATAAATCCGTTGATGCTTGCTTCCGTGTTTGATTCCAAAAATGTGAAGGCTTACATAACTGCGGGCGAAATATACTGCCTGTTGGGTGATCGTTTCCCTCACCAGCCTTTTATAGGATTGGCATCCGGCAGGTTCGAACAAGCCTTGTATCTTGACCCGGGTAACATACAGGCATATACAGCCCAGGCTGAATTGTTTATTTTAGGCCGTAATTATACAGAAGCCGGGCAATACCTGAGCAACGTCATTCTGAAAGATTCAAATTATATCCCGGCCCTGAAAATATACGGTGAATTATCGTATACCCTGGGAAGATATGATAAAGCAAGCGTTTTGTATGGCAGGTATATGGCTTTAGCTGAGCACAGCGAGAAAGACTTGTCGAGGTATATTAACATATTGTATTTCAATAATGAATATGCAAAAGCCATTGAACTGATCAGTCCTGTGCTGGCAAAAGAACCGTCAAATGCAGTTATGCTACGCCTCAAAGGATATATCTCATATGAACTGGGCAAATACCCCGAAGGGCTGGATGCGATGAGGAAATTCTTTGAACTGAGGTCAGCAGCCGATACCAGCAAAATATTACCCTCCGATTATGAATATATGGGTAAGTTGTTTTCTCGAAACGGGAATGATTCCGTTTCAATTATTTTCCTAAAGAAGGCCGTTGAAATGGATTCGACCAGGAATGGCCTGTTGGAAGACATCTCAAAATCGTATGAGAAGCAAAAGAAATACCTGCAGGCAGTCGAATTCTACTCGAAGTTTGTAACTGCAAGGAACGGAAATGTAGCCCCGGCTATCTATTTCAGCATAGGCAAAGATCTGCTGATACAAGCGAATGATGTTACCACCACTGCTGATTCATTGCTGCGGCCTGTTTATTTAAAGCGTGCCGACACCGCCTTCAGGAAAGTGATTGAACTTTCACCCGGTTCTCACTTGGGTTACTTATGGCATGCACGCGTTATGGCTGCCCTCGACCCCGAGACTACTCTCGGCCTGGCCAGAGCAGATTATGAGCAGGCACTTGCCCTACTTGAACCAAAAGCAGATAAGGTAAAGTATAAAAACGACCTGGTTGAAGGATACAGGTATATGGGTTATTATACCTACCTGCAATTTGAAACTGCCAAGGCAGCCCATGATGAGAGTTCAAAAGAGCGGGCTAAAACAAATTCATTAAATTTTTGGCAGAAAGTACTTGAACTGGACCCTGAGAATGATAAAGCCAAACAGGCCATCAACGCGTTGAAATAGATCTCTTTCTCAGGCATGATTCACCGACTGAATTATAAAGCTACTGTATTTGCATATTACTTCATTTATGGTATATTACTAACCTTGAATATTTTATGAATGTTTATGAATCCGGAACATACATTTCAACAGGTTGCTTCATCACAAAAAAATGATTCCAGGTTCTTACGGGTAAAACATGACGATTTATCCTGAAATTTCACCACAACCATACCTACATTAGCGAGGCTGGATAATTTAGCCTAACACGCTCAAAACAAATCATGTACCGGGAAATGGATAAAGTCCAGAGTTGATCAATCAGTTTCTAGATCGGTAGAAAATTGAATATATATTGCTATTTACCAGACAGTTACACCAACCGTACCTGCTTCGCATTGAATCAAAACCTACAATATTCAGATAAAATTGTACCTTTGCGTCCGAATAGAGCGTGATGTTTGAAAATCTGAATCAACCCTATCCTTTTAACAACAACTTTAAGCATAACCTGCGCACCATTGCCTTTGTGTGCATGGGTTCTATGCTGATCATGCTGTATTTCCAGCCCTTCGGTATCAACTTCCTGGCTACGGCAAAAGATGGCTATTTTGTACTGGTTATCGGGTTAGTGAGTGCGGCAATATTCTTTTTCAACACACTTTTTCTCCCCGGGTTATTCCCAAAGGCTTTCGAATCAGCAAGATGGACTGTGAGGAAAGAACTTGTGTGGAATGTGGGCATATTCACTTTCCTGATCACAGGATTTACTTTATCTGCCCTTGTTTTCAGGATAACCGGACTTCAGACTCTTACTTTCTTTCGATCAGGAGCTTTGGCTCTGCTACCCCTTGTACTTTTTAACCTGGTTAATTATAACAATTCACTGAAAGCCAAAGTAGTACAGGTGTTCGACTCGGGTCGTCACTGGCTAGCCGAAGAGCGTAAACAGGCCGTTCATGACGGAACAGAACATATCCGTATTGAATCCGAAAATGGCAAGGAATCCTTTGACGGAGAATTGAGAAACATTATCCTGATACAATCGGCAAGTAATTATATCGAAATTTTTTACCGTGAAGATGCCCTTATCCGTAAACTAATGTTACGGCAAACACTCAATAACGTTGAGTCGTTGTTGACAGAATATCCCGCGATTAAAAAGTGCCACAGGTGCTGCCTTGTGAATATGGAGCAGGTTTCGAGGCTCACAGGCAGTTCCCCAAATTATACCCTAGAAGTTAACGGGCTTGATTTCCGTATCCCCATTGCGAGGCAAAATGTAGCAAAATTCAGGAAGCTGCTCTCTGCAAAATAAATAATTTTCCTTCCCTGTATCTGTATTTACTCTGGCTCAAAATGAGTATTTCCGACAACAATTACCCATTTTGCAGACCCCATTTTATGCATTTCATCCCTGAATAACCTGCCGTTCGTCCCATAATACGACAATTCCGCCCTTTTCGGGCAATGCAGCCCATTTTCGGGCAGGTTTACTTTTTCAGCTGTACTTTTGTATTTTGAAAAGCCCGTGCATTTAATATGCCATCCTGATAAGTACCTTTTCCC
>JBAXXB010000049.1:0-19597 GCA_037128115.1 Bacteroidota bacterium | reverse complement strand
CAATAAGTGGTCTTTTTCTTATTCCTCACCCTAAAGAGCGGTGTCTGCAGTATGTACACATGCCCTGACTTCACCAGGTCAGGAAAAAACTGCAGGAAAAAAGTCAGCAGCAACAAACGAATATGCATACCGTCAACGTCGGCATCGGTGGCCATTACTATGTTGTTGTAACGCAGGTTCTCATAATCGTCTTCAATGTTCAAAGCCGACTGTAGCAGGTTAAACTCTTCATTTTCGTAAACCACTTTTTTGCTTTTACCATAGCAGTTCAATGGTTTCCCCTTCAGGCTGAATACCGCCTGGGTGTTCACATCACGCGATTTGGTGATAGAACCGCTGGCTGAATCGCCCTCGGTTATAAATAAGGTGGTCTCGAGGCGGCGTTCGTCGTTGCTGTTGTAATGCAGGCGGCAGTCGCGAAGCTTTTTATTGTGAAGGCTGACTTTTTTTACGCTCTCCTTGGCCAGTTTCTTGATGTTGGCCATTTCCTTGCGCTCCTTTTCCGACTGCAAAATCTTCCTGTACAGCGCTTCGGCCGTATCCGAGTTCATATGCAGGTAGTTATCGAGCTTCTTTTTCAGGATATCACCTATGAATTTATTGATCGTAATGCCACCCGGTTCAATATGCTGTGACCCCAGCTTGGTCTTAGTCTGTGATTCGAACAAGGGCTCGCTGACTTTAATGCTCACTGCAGCAATAATAGCCGAACGTATGTCGCTGTATTCGAAATCTTTGCCGAAAAATTCGCGTATGGTCTTAACCAGTGCATCGCGGAATGCAGCCAGGTGAGTCCCGCCCTGGGTGGTATGCTGCCCGTTGACGAATGAATAATATTCCTCACCGTACTGCTTGGCACTATGGGTAAATGCGCATTCGAAATCTTCTTCCTTGATATGGATGATAGGATAGTTAATGGCATTCCCGTTATTCGACTTCTCGAGCATATCAAGCAGGCCGTTCTTGGCAAGGAAACGCTGACCGTTAAAATTGATGGTCAGGCCGTTATTCAGGAAACAATAATTCCACAACATCTGTTCGATGTATTCTTTCAGGAAATGATAGTTTCCAAACAACTGAATGTCAGGCGAAAATGTAATCAGGGTTCCGTTCCTCAGGTCACAAGGCTGTTCTCCCGTTTCACTGATCAGTTCTCCCTGCCGGAATTCGACGATATTAGTCTTCCCGTCGCGTATGGCCTGGGCTGTGAAGCTACTGGACAAAGCGTTGACTGCTTTCGATCCGACGCCATTCAATCCCACGGCTTTCTTAAATACTTTTGAGTCGTACTTGGCACCGGTATTAATCTGCGAAACGCATTCAACCAGTTTACCGAGCGGTATTCCGCGACCGTAATCACGCACGCTCACGGTATGTTCCTTGATGGTGACTTCGATGCTCTTGCCGTGATTCATGGTAAATTCGTCGATGCAATTATCGATAATCTCCTTGATAAGCACATAGATACCATCGTCGTGCGATGATCCATCACCCAGTTTACCGATATACATTCCGGGGCGAAGCCTGATGTGTTCTTTCCAGTCGAGCGACCGTATACTTTCCTCGTTATATTTTTCAGTTGTTTCCATAATGCGGCAGCAAAGATAAATTAATCCGGCAAAGGATTAAACTCAAAACGGCAGAAGTTATGAATGAGTTTTGCACAGGTGACGCACTGGTGAAAGGAAGAAGGAAGAGTATAGGATGAAAGTAGGACTGAATGTACGGGCCGGCAAGACCGATAAAAACGGGCAATATAATGGTTGTATGATCTCCCCCGTTTTAGGTGGAAGAGCCACATGAAAAAGTCGATGGATATTGAGATAGCTATTTTTTAAAGACCCAGATTCCCGGGAGTTCAGCTTTCAGCTGGTTGAGTGATAGCCGGGCTTTCTTTTCCGTATCAAACGACTTTACACAAATGCGGTAAACCGATTCGCCCTCCAATATCATGGCTTCGGGGTAGCCTTTTGCCTGGAAGCGTCTGAGTTCTGATTTTGCTGATGCGGGTGTTTTTACACTGGCTACTACCAGGTAGTATTTTGTACCGGGTTCTTTTATGGATTCTTTTGTCGATTCTTTTGGATTGGCTACTATTTCAGTAACATCTGTTTGGCTGGCAACGGAACTACTTTTAATTTTCTTCATTTTTTCTCCGGGAGAAACTGAAGCACCTGGTTGAGTTGTTTGAGTAGGTTGTGTCGATAGCTGATTTTTGGTTAAATTTTCCGGGCTGGTCTTATCCGCCTTATCACCTAGCCAAAGTACTGCATACCCGTCCTTTATCCCTACACCTAATGCTTTCCATTGGTATCCCTTCCATTTACCACGGCAAAGTATCATATCGGCTGACGCATCTACCTGTTTCCACAATGCAGCAGCATCTGCCGGTGTAGCCTTTTCATCACCCCAATAAATCAACTCATAACCTAATCCCGGGTAACCTGTAATTTCCTTAGGCTTAGATTTCATGCACTGTATACCGGCCGGGTCCTTCGAATTGCAACATGCAGTCCATTTCCCGTTAGCGCTCCAGCCCTGGAGACTGCAGCCTTTATCCTGGGGCTTCGAAAGAATGAGATCGTCGATATGGGTATGAGCAACTATGCACAAATTGGGTGACAGGGGAATATGCTGCAGCTTGCCTTGCAAACGCATATCATTGATCATATTGAACAGTATGATTTCATCCTGGGATGCAACCTTTCTAGCAGAATCACCTCCAGGAGTAATTTCCGGAAGATGAGCAGCGAGTACCGGGAAGGCAATCATGATGACAAGAAATAACAAAAAAAACTCTTTTCGCAGAAGCATAAAATAATACCTGTCTTTAAATATAGATCGCTAAAGTACAAAAAATCCCGGACTTCAAATTATGATTTCTGATATTGGTTTGTCAAAAATGACCAGGGCTTATTTTTTAACCAAAGCAAAAAAATGCTTCAGTTCGTCTTTCTTCTCATGAGAAAGTCCATGCCAGCGAATCCCTTCTACTGCCCCTTCGAGGGCGCACAGCTTACTGAAACAGGCATCCGGGTCAACAGCCTGTATGCGGAGAAAGGCTTGTAAAGCCCCGATTTTCTGCAGTTCGGCCGGAGTCAGTATTCCGGCCTCACGCAACAATACAGCCAGGGTTTTGCCAACATTAGGCAGGCTCTCAAGTTGTTCGGCGTTTTCCATTGGTATAAAGTGTATGAATAAATTAACCTTCACTCATCCCCGAGAAGAATGCGTATTACAAAAGTATAAAACCAGGAGCAATGTAACAGCTGTTTTACTAAGTTTGCACAAAATGAAATTACATGAACCTGAAACCGGCGAATTTGCTTTATAACTACCTGCAGTTTATGCAGTTCGATATGCATAAGGCAATGATGAACCATAAATTGAAACAGGTTTCGCCTATCCTGACAGGCCACTGGCTCGATATTGGGGCAGGGGATCAACCCTATAAAAAATACTTTTCGCAATCCGAAGCCTACGAAACGACAAATACCCGTCGGCATTACACTACGACTGATTTTGAACAGCTGAAAGATCAAACCACCTATTGGATCGAAGACGGCAAGGCACTTCCGCTGCCTGATCAGACTATGGATGGGGTTGCCTGTTTCCAGGTACTATCCGTAATTGACAAACCCGAAGATTTTTTTAAGGAAATCAGCCGTGTTCTGAAACCCGGGGGCAAACTAGTATTGACCACCGACTTCCTGTATCCAGTTTGGAGTAAGGAGGACAGGTTCCGGCATACCGCATTCAGCCTGCAGAGCCTTGCCTGTGAAAGCGGCTTCGATGAGGCTGAAACTGAAAGCTTCGGAAGCTTCGGGTCAGCTGTCTATGCATTATTTATGCGGTATATGCGTTCATTCCCTGAGATATGGAAAAGAAAAAGCGCTCTGGCCAAATCACTTTCTCTTATCCCATACCTGCTGCTTTTACTATTGCTTCCGATCATCAGCCTCAAGGGCTGCATTATTTTCCTGCTTGAGAAAAACAACAGGCAGAGTACAGCCTTTACGTTCAATATATTACTGGTTGCCAGGAAGAAACGCAGCCTATGATCAGAATGTCTTTGCCAGGGCTATCGCGTGCTGTATAAAGTTGATTTTATGGAAAGGGACTTCCGGCAAGGTTTCTGTTTTAAGTATGACTTTCTGTATATAAACCATGATTTCGCCCATCCCTTTAAAGTTGATCAGTTCCGTATCATCCTTGGGAGTATGGTAATCGGGATGTAAACCGGTAGTGAAATAAATCACCGGTATCCCTTTCTTAAGGAAAGGTGCATGGTCCGAAAAAGGCGGAGCACCATTTATTCTGCGTATCGAAAAATCAGGATGTTCCACCTGGCCAACCAGCCGGTCCCAATCAGGCGAAGATGCCATACCGAGAATGCTGATGGTGTCGCCCTGGCAACCCAGGCGGCCCACCATATCCATGTTCAGCATATAGGCGATATTATCGTGGTTCACCCATTTGCGGCTGCAGAATGCTTTTGACCCGAATAGTCCCTTTTCCTCGGCACTGAAGGCAACAAAAATATAGTTATACTTCAGTCCTTTTGTATTCACGGTCCAGGCAGCAAGTTCGAGCAAGGCGGCAGTTCCGCTGGCGTTGTCGTCGGCACCGTTATGGATCTGCGGAGTTTTATCGGCACCGGTTCGCGATCGGGTTATACCCACATGATCGCAATGTGCCCCGACTACCACGGTTTTAGCTGAATGATTATCGATCCAGCCAATAACATTTTCCGGCTTCGAAACCGTACGATCTAGTTGCACCGATAAAGAGCAGTTTACATCCTTCAGCTTGTGTATCCTGTTATACGGGAGCCTGGCCATATAAACCACGGGAATATCCAGGGACTCGGTGAAAGGCGATCCAAACAGGAGGTTTTCGGTTGATAATCGTGAACTATTATGAAGAATGACTCCGACAGCCCCCTGAGAGACCACTGATTTAACCCGTACAATGATGTTTTCGAGTACGTCGCTATTATCTTCCTTTTTCTTCCGGCCTGCAATATCCAGGACTACAATTTTGCCTTTAATATCTTCGTCGGTATAGTTTTGCCGTCCTAAAGCCGTTGTCCCCTTTCCTATATTGATCAAGCGTGCCGAAACGCTCCCCACCGACGAGAGGTCAGTTGCGCCAAATTCTTCCGGGTGCCTGAAATCCATATCGCTGATGCGAAGTTTTGCTTCCTTAAATATGACAGGGTAGTTCATCCTGAATTCACTCAGGTAAGAACCTTCATGATCGCCTTTGGGCATAAGTCCTATGGCTTGCATACGTTTTGCAATGTAATCCGCAGCCATACGCTCATTGTTCGTGCCGGCTTCACGTCCTTTGAGTGAATCGGAAGCCAGTATGGCGATATCGTGGTGCATACGGTTCTCAGAAGCAATCCTGCCCGGGTCCTCCTGCGCCTTCAGTTGAATCCCAATACCCAAAAATCCAAATACCAGGATTAGAATAGTTGATTTCATTATATTCTACCTTTAAATAGTTTAACTGATTTTTTCGACAGTTTGCCCGCGAAAGCCGCCCATATAAAGCATTCACGTTTTCCATCCACCACCACAACTCCATCGGTCACGCTGAAAGTATGCATGCCATCGGGGTACCTGGAGCCGGTTGCAGGGTTAAGAATTGTAAATTCTTCCTCAACAAAATCTGTCGTACTGAGTTTGAGTACCTGGTTGATGCAGATTCGCCTTCCCGAGCGCTCGGAGCAATCCTGGGCCGGTCGAAACAGTTTCCCACCACTGACGAACAAATTCCCTCCGGGACGGGCCGAACGTATATCGATTTTTACAGGGTTATTGGCATGGGATAGGTATGGCCCCCGCATATTTTCGGCATACCAGATATGCAGCCGCTCATTGGTGGAAATTTTATCAGTAAAAAACAACCACCATTTGCCTTCATAGTAAAACAGGGAGGGATCAACAGCCCGCATACCGGATATCAATGTCTGTTCAAAAATAAGTTTGCCTTGCGAAGTATCGTAGCGATACAAATCGGTATCCCCGCCGGCTGAATTCTCGGGAATGCAAAAGTAAGATCCCTCACTTTCGAATAAAAAAGGGTAAGCCAGATGATATTCTTTTTCCAGGGCAGTGGTTTTACTCACAATACGGAATGTATGCCTGTCGAGTTGAAGTGATATAATGAATCCTCTAGCCGAGCGGTAATTGTATTCTTCGCATAATATATGGATAAGCCCGTCTTTGACCAACGAAAATGAATCCGCATGATACATTGACTTTTCGGACCTGATATTCAACCACTGAGGTTCGGGAATAGTAAACTCTCCCTTCAACAGAAGCTTTTCGACAGGCAAAGGGATGATGCCCACATTCCATTTTTCGGTGAGGAAGAGGTCCCTGTAATGGAACCTGAGTTTATTGTACGACAACTGCAGGAAAAATCGCAGCATCTTAAGGTTGCCGGGCAAGCGATAAATAGCCGGGCCCGGGCTGTTGGTTACCTTAAGGAATTCGGTATTTCCGCTTTCAATCTTTCGGCAGACCTGCAGGGGCCATTCGGTAGTACTCAGTAGCAGCTTGTTGAGGTTGGCTTCCCACGAGTGGTTGATGGTGGCGAACCAGCCTTTATGCAGTATTACCCCGCTGTCGAGTTTGCTGGTAAGGCGTTGAAGGATAGCAGCGTTAACCGGGTCGCCAAACATTATTTCCCAAAAACCGGTAGGCACACCGCGATACTTGCGTTCGTCGTCGTGGTGGTACGACCATACGCCGTACTTTGCCGCGTCCAGAATGCCGCCTTTTAGTATCCCGAAGCCATACCTGAGAATAAAGTCCAGCTCATAGGACCTGATTGTGTCAACATCCGCTTCGGAAAGATAATCGGAAAAGCCGCGCCTTGTAGTAAAGCAGGAAATACCCGGGATGCCTGTTAATACCGCTGCGAAACCGGCATCCTTTTTCGCCTCCGGTTTCATGAGGAACCTGAACCACAGGCGGTAAAACAATTTAGAATAAGGGTATTGAATGAGTTTATCGCGAAACCCCTGCACTGGAACCGGGTTGGCATTTTCGATCAGCAAGGCACAGCTATGCCCGGCCGAAACCAGCAGCCTGACAGAATCGAGCTGCCATTGCTGAAAATAAGGTCCGTTGCAGAGTATTCCGAATCGCATAAGTTATTTCTGTGCTAAATCCATTTCAAAAGGTAACAAAAGAATAGAGTTGCTGTAGCCGGGCTGCCACGGCCTCTTTTCCGAAGGTTTCGGCCGCATTGCGCCTGATCGCCTGCTTATCGAATGCGGCATAATGATCAAGCATATAGTTAATGGCGTCGAACAGGCCAGCCTCGTCGCCGGCGGCAATCAGCCGCCCGTTGCCGGGATTGATATATTCCGGGATTCCACCTACCGAAGTTGCAATTACAGGCAAACCACAGGAGAAACTCTCGCTGATAACCACCGGCATATTTTCGTAATGGCTGAACATCACCATGAAATCCGCGGACTGGTATGCTTCTACCAGGGTTTCGTTCTCAAGCAGTCCGGTAAACCTAAGCCTGGGTTCTTTTAACCCAAGCCCGGCTGCAAGCACTTTCATCTTATCCAGATCGATGCCCTCCCCTACCAGGCTACATTCGAAATCGGATCGCACCTTTGACAGTTTGCTAAGAACCCTGAGCAGCCCGCTGATATTTTTTGAGCAGTCCTCGAAGCAGGAAATATGAATAAAGCGTTTGATCCCATCCTGTGGCTTTTTGACTACAGGCACATAAGCCCCTGTATCGACCACATTGGGCAGCACCATATAATTACGATTCTTCAGCCCGTGGTTTTGCATGGCTTTTGCCAGGTTTAAGGAAACGGTACTTACGGCTTCGGAATTGCTTACCACAAGCCTGGTGGCCAATTTCCTGAAAAGCCCATTATACGTGCCTGTTATGGGTAAATACCTTGACCAGTGCTCCGTGATCACATAGCGGATTCCGCTAAACCAGCGAAGGTAAAGTGCAAATATACCCAGACGTGTGAGCACATTTACATGAATAAGGTCGGGCTTGCCCCAGGTATTGAGCACAAAGCGGTATCCTTTAATAAAAGCCAGGATAAACAGCACTGCAGCTGACAGTTTGGCTATAAAAGCCGGCAGGGTTGTTTTTGTACTGTAATAAACACGAACGGTAACTACATGCTGTTCGTCCACCTCGTTCTCAATAGTAAATCCCCCGAGCTTATCATCAACGGCGCGCAGGTACAATACTGCCGTGTCGGCAAAACCGGCGGCTACACCGGCATGCCTTTTGATAAACAGCCCCATCATTGGGTCGAAGCGGTCAGGATACCAGCGGGCTAAAAAGAGTACTTTGGGTGCCGTTTTCAATAAAAGATTGTTAAAAATTGTTATCAAAAGTAAAAATTCCTGCAATATCAAGCGAGATTAAAATAAGCATACAAATACTTGCTACTTTTACCGTCCCATTGCCAGTCGCAAATTACGAAACTTTAAACTATGAGAATCATCCGCTTAGCTTTTATTCAAACGGCATTCCTGCTTACCTTATTTCTTTCGCCTTCCTTAAGTTTTGCACAGATCGAATCTCTGCCGGCCATCAACTGGCTTACTTTCGAACAGGTGACAGCGTTAAATAAGGAAAAACCAAGGCCCATCATGGTGTTTTTCTATAAAGCGAACAACGATTCGTCGAAGTTGATGCTCAATACCACCTTTACGCGTAAAGAAGTATGCGTGTACACCAACGCGAAGTATTATGCCGTTAAATTTGATATTGGCAGCAAGGAGGATATGAAATTTATGGACGGCAAAATCTATAAAAAAGATCCTAAGAAACCCTTTCATGACCTCGCCACCACCCTGCTTGGGGCCAAACCCTCAGCTCCGGCAATTTTATTATACGACGACCAGAACAACGGGTTTTCCTTTAAAGGATACCAGGAATACCACGATATGCTCTGCATGCTGGTGTACGTTTCGGAAAATGTAGAAAAAACGACCAAGTACGAAATATGGGCTCCGGCTTATTTCCGCACCTTTCCGCCCGACAAGCAGGTGAACCGAATTCCCCTTGCGGTGAACTGGCTGCCGCTAAAGGAAGCCCTCGAAAAGAACAAGGAAAACCCCAAAGGCATATTCCTTACCTTTTATGCCAAGAGTAATGCAGCTTCATCGGTGATGCTGGTGAATGCCTTCAGCCATAATAAAGTGGCCGAATACCTGAATAAGAATTTCTATTGTGTAAGGATCGATGCACAGACCACCGATACGTTGATATGGGATAAGTCTTACGTGAACAAGCACGAGACCGGCAACTTTAACGACCTGGCCAAGACCATGATGAAGGACAAGATGCAGTTTCCTTCCATTTTTTATTTCGATACCAACAACCGCCTTATACTCAATGAGGACCTCTACCTGAGCCCGGAAGCACTATACCTGTTATCGAATTATGTAGTGAGCGAAGCATACAAGGTTAAGCCCTTCGCCGAGTTTATGAAGACTTTTAAATTCGAATTTAACGATATAGTTCCCAGGGAACATCCAAATTCCGCACCGGTAGTTAAGCCATAGGAAATGTTGAGGGTGAAGAGAAAAAGAAGTATGGCAGATGGAATCTGATAAGATGGCGATGGATAGAAAATGCATACAGGCAAGGGACAACGTAGAATTCCGCATCAAATACATATTCCCTACTCTGGTATTTTTTTGTTCAACTCATGGATGTGAGTAATTAAGTAGAAGATTATAATCAATCAGGGATGCAAAGCTTTATTTTTGTATATTATTGGTAATAAGTCGGTTGGAGATTATCCTGGACTGTTGTTTTGGACGAACCTGAAGACCGTTATTTATTAATTATTATATTTTCAGAAAGATATTGCTTGAGTGTAATGGGTTTGTGTGATAGGGCCCATGCTGAGCTCACTTCGTACTGAGCTTTAAAATTATTAAAATCAAGCATAGGAAAATCCTGTTCAAAATCAGGCACATAAATATAGGTTCTTGCAGCCAGTTCCGGATCGTAAACCTGCAAAAAGATCAATTTCTTAATAAAACCTTCTTTCGAGAAATGTTGTATGGCTGAGCCGAACTTTTCCTTCAATTTTGTGTCCTTTATGCCCATGTATTCTAATTCGGGCCCTATGCCTGCTTCGGGAATATTCTTCCGGCTTACAATGATCATCTTCTCAAACTCAATGCCTGTCAGTTTTTCATATTCTTTGGCCGCCTCGAATGGAATATGATCTTCGGCCACACCTCCGTCAATAAAGGTTATTGGTTGACTGATGCCCTTAAAGCTTAACCTGACAGGAGGAAAAACAAGTGGAATGGCGGCCGAAGCCATCAAAATATCAATAAGGTCATACCCAGGATCACATTCTTTGTTTATTTCCCGGTTGCTGAACCTGTATGTTCTTCCGCCATAAGGTTTTATTTCGGCATTGGTAGCTGATATCGCACTGGCGTAAGGCAAATCTCCCAGTTTATGATACCCTAGGCTGTCGTTCACTATTCTTTGCATCAAACTGCGTAAAGGACTGGTATCAAATGGCAATTCGCTGCCATTCCGCGTAAACACCTGGCTGTTGGTTACCGAGAAAAGAATGCTTTTATATTGGTTCCAACTGGTTTTTCCGCTCAGAATGGCATTCAGAACAACGGTGTTAAGGGCTCCCGAACTTGCCCCTGATATAAATACCACATCTTTCAGATCCCCGCTTTTGTATAATTGTTCAAGCAACGCCGCCTCCTGCGGTATCCTGGCAGCAGCTCCGGTAATTACTATAGCTGTACCCTTCCGGGTGCGATCAGCCTGGATATCGCTGTTTTGTGCTATTACACTATACCCGGCCAGGTTTAATGCAGCAAGCAGGGAAAAATAAGCGATCGTATAAACCCGGCGTAAAGACATCATTATGTAAAAAAGTATTTCTTCAAATTTACTCATTTGAGCCTACCCTTTTACTTTTTACCTGTATGAACTCATTGAAATTACCGGATCAGCATTTATTGGTAAAATACCTATTGATTAACGAAGACCTGTAACAGGCAATTCGGAAATTGACCGAAAGATCATTTTATGATAGATGGTGAGTTAGCATTTTATACGAAAGATCTTTGAATAAACCGAACCCTTTTACCTGATAATAATGGGCTTAACTGATACCATGCAGGCCGCAAAGTAACCCAGAGCACCGTTGGTCAGGTTAGTATTCGGATTAGCCGGCGTGGAACCGAAGAAAGGATTGGTCCTGAGTATTTCTTCCAGGGTATGGTAGTAATCAAAGGCACTTTTATCGATCGACATCAGAACAACCACATCTGTATCGCCCATTTCGGCATTCCCGGCACGCAGGTCAATATTTTCACCATCCGTGTACTGATCGTCGTATAAACGGTAGTTTTCAGAATTTGTCTTTCCGCTGGTATAAAATTTAATTCGGTAATAATTTTTTTCACCCTGAGGATCGTGAAAATGACAGATTACGTTCCGGTGTTTCTTACCCGAGGGGCCTTGCGTTTCCTCTATGGTCAGCGAATCGATGGCTACACGGCTTTTCATGCTTGTATATGCATCGTATTCATTGTTTTCGGCTATTACTTTCAGTGAATAGTTATACCCGGGTATACCCTTGATTTTCGAACTGAAATAAACGCCTGCCTGCTTCTCTGCCAGGGTATCCAGGTTACCATGGTCGTCGGCAATAGTGACAAAAGCTCCTGAAACCGGGGGTAATACCGGCTGATCAAAATAGCTGCCCGATTTAGTGACCATAACCTGATAAGGCCCAAGGCTATCCGTAATTACACCTTCAATCACAAACCTTGGGGTTGCCGAATTCAGGTCAATATTCACAATTTTCTGACACGAAGAAACCAGCAACACCATGATCGTGGTAAGCAGTAATGCAGCAGATGTTTGTCCTTTCCAGGGCGCTATAGTTGAAGATCTCATTTTGTTAGAATTTAAAATTATAGGTAACCGAAGGCACGAACCTAAAAAGAGAATACTGCACGGCCTGCATCTTAGTAGGGTCGAGCGGATCCTGCTGGAAATTTATGGCATAGGCATTATCGCGGGCATACACATTGTAAACCGAGAAGTTCCAACTGCTTTCATAGTTCCCAGTTTTCTTCCGATCCCAGGTTAGCCCCAGGTCAAGGCGGTGATAGTTTGGCATGCGGTAACCATTACGGGAAGTGTAATATGGCACAATATTGCCATCAACTTCGTACCTTCCGCTGGGGAAGGTGACTGCGTTGCCGTTATAAAATACCCATGTGCCCGAAATGGAGAGCTGCTTTCTTAGCTTATAAACAGCCACTACCGAAATTTCGTTCGGCCTGTCCTGTTTCGCAGGAAATGCTGTGCCCTTATCGATATCAGCAAACTGCCGTTCCGACTTTGCCAGGGTATACCCTATCCAGCCGGTCAGCTTGCCGGTTTTTTTCCGCACAAGCAGCTCTAAGCCATAACTGTAACCCCTGCCAAACACAAGCTGTGTTTCAACCTTTTTGTTCAGAATCAGGTTAGCACCGTTCTTATAATCAATCTGGTTTTGCATGATCTTATAGTAAACCTCTACAGAGGCTTCGAACATATTATCCTTCAGATTTTTAAAATACCCGATCGAAAACTGATCGGCTATTTCGGGGCGTATGTTTATACTGCTTGGCACCCAAAGGTCCATGGGAGTGCTTGAAGTGGAATTGGAAAGCAGATGTAGGTATTGCCGTGTGCGGGCGTAGGATGCTTTCACCGAATTTGAGTCATTCACGATGTAATTCAGCACGATACGGGGCTCCAGCCCGCCATAGGTACTGTATATTTTCCCTTTGGGATAGGCAACCGAATCGGTTAAATCGGTAACCGGGTTATACGTAAAAACGGTACCGGGTCCGATAGAACTGAACAGGGAATAACGCAGCCCGCAGGTCATCTTGAAATGGGGTGAAAAAGTCCGTTCATTTGAAACATAGAGTGCTGTTTCCAGTGCATACTTTTTATCAATGGTTTGAATATGGAATAAACTATCTGCATCTACCTTGCCGGGAACAAAGGAATGATAGATGGTATTCAACCCGAATTTAATGGTATTATTAGGATTCAGGTAATAATTCACGTCCTCTTTCAGGTTAAGGTCCTGTATGTCGGATATTACCCTGAAATTACGGTTACCGCTTCTTATTTTTGTATTATAACCGTATTTGCTGAAGATAAGCGATGTGTTAGAAAACATTTTGTCGGTTATAATATGATTCCAGCGGGCCGTAGCCGTGGTATTGCCCCAGTCTATACCAAAAGCATTGTTGAACTCCAGTAGATCTTTGCCCAGGTAGAACGACAAATATACCCTGTCCTTACTCCCAAGCTGGTAGTTCGCCTTCATATTAATATCGTAAAAATAGAGGGTGTTTTTATTCAGGGTACTGTCGCGCGACAGACGCAGGAACTGATCGGCGTAGGTTCGCCGGGCAGCAATCATAAATGATCCCTTATTCCTGACTATAGGATCTTCTAATGACAGGCGCGAAGCAATTAGCCCTATTCCGCCCGAAACATGATAGGTTTTATAATTGCCTTCGTTCATTTTTACATCAACAACCGAGGATAATCGTCCCCCATATTCAGCCGGGAATCCGCTGCTGTAAACTGATACATCTTTTATGGCATCAGAGTTGAAAACCGAAAAGAAACCCAGCAGGTGTGAGGCATTATAAATAGGTGCTTCATCCAGTAAGATCAGGTTCTGATCGGCCCCACCCCCACGCACGTAAAAGCCCGAATTCCCTTCACCCGCCGATTTAATTCCAGGCAACAATTGGATAGTCTTCAGGATATCCTTTTCCCCGAAAATAACAGGTATTGCCTGTATTTCCTTTATGTCAAGCCTTGTCATCACCTGGTTCGAAACCACGTTCTTGTTATTGCGTTCTCCCGAAACTACAACTTCCTGCAAAACAGTTACTTCTTCAGCAAGCTCAATTTTAACAGTGTAGTTCTCAGTCAGGTTTACCTGTAGTACTTTCCTTTTATAACCAATATACTGGAAAACCATATTGTATCTGCCTGCTGTAAGTGAGATTGAAAAATAGCCGTACGAATTGGTAGTTATACCTTTCGAAAGATTTTCCTGCGGGTATATGGATGCACCAATGAGCGCCTCTCCATTTGCAGCATCTTTCACAAACCCACTTATGGTTACTTGTTTTCCAATGTCATTCATCGCATATAATGGATGTATGACTATAATTACCAAAAGGAACAAGATAACCGCCCTGTTTTTAACTTTCATCCGTATAACTATATCTACCTCTATAAGACTTTAGTAGTGTAACAGATGAAAGTCATATTTCGTATTATCTGACTGTTAATATTTCAAAAATCAGCTGGAAGATTTCATAGGCAGCTGCCTATATCTGCATACCGCCTTAGTTCTGGCACGTGCATTACAATTTTATAAACCGTAAAGCCTTGTGGATAAGCACAGTGTGTATATAAATGAAAAATTGATTGGCCAAATTTGTTTGGTCAGCTTATTTTATTAAGCGACAAGGGACACATTTCATCCTTCACCTGGAATGCAGGAATTCATCAACGAAGCCTATTGCATTTTGCAATCTCCTATCCCCGCTTCCCCTTACAATGCGATAATTGAAATGGTGTTTTTCGAGCAAATCCAGATACATGGAGAAAAGCTCTGCACGCATATCCGGGTGTTCGCGCAAGGGATCGTATTGCCAGGGCAGGTCTATATCACACAACAGGTATAGTCCGTATGGGTTCTCTTCCAGTCTTCGGCTTATCCAGTCGTGGCATTTCCTGTATTTGACCTCGCACCAGATGCTTGTAACACAAAAATCCGTATCGCAGAACAAGAGTTCCTGGCCCGGGGCGGTTGCGTTTTCCAGGTCCAGTTGCTTGCGGGCTATTGCCAGGATATCATCATAGGTGTATGGCCTGTTTATCTCTTCCAGGTATTGACGCGCATATTCCGGCACCCAGGAAGCCTGGTAATGAACAGCCAGGTGTTCGGCCAGCCAGGACTTTCCAGTGGATTCAGGACCCGTGATGGAAACCCGTATCATATGATAACTTTTTCCATCATCCGTTTCCGCCATTCGAGATATCCCATTACCGCCAATACCAGGAACACAATATACTGAACACTGGTGAAAACCAGACCTTTATAGGCAAACAGGGGAATAACCAGTACATCGCCTGCAATCCATAACAGCCAGTTTTCTATTTTCTTGATCGCCATCAGCCACATACCGGCAATAAACAAGGCCGTGGTGAAGGAATCGAACATGGGCACCGTACTGTCGGTAAACCTTGAAAGCACATAGTAAATAATACCGAAAGCAATTGCCATAAGCAGTATATAAAAAAGCCATTGTTTCCTGTTCAGACCACTGATGGGGACATGCTGGCTGCTCGCATCGCGCCTCGACCAGTTGTACCAGCCGAATACACTCATAACAAAGTAAAAAGCATTGATCACCATGTCGGCGTAAAGTCCGGCATAAAAACACAGGTAAACATAAACCAGCACATTGATAATCCCGGTGGGATATACCCATATATTTTCCTTACGGGCAAACCATACGCTGAGAATTCCGAAAACCACGGCAACTACTTCGAGCCATGATGTATCCAGGATATTGGAATAAAGCTGGCTGAGGATTCCGGTCATACTTTTCAATTTTAGGAGCAGCAAAGGTAATGATTTGTTGATGTGTAAGATTGTTCAGTCCGTTAAACCCGGGCTGTTATTCAGCTACGGATTCATAAACTCATTTTCCATTATAACTACTTTGAAATGAACATTCTCACTAGGAAGGTTCGAAATTACCAAAGATCACATCTCCCCGCTCTCCATTTGCATCTGTGTGTGTAGAAAGCCAGGTATTAGTTCCCTGGATCATTCATTTCAGGCTGTCAATCCGTCGGCAGTGAATCCTTTTTATTTATACATTTGCAATCAAAACCGCCCGCCCGTATGCCCGGACTACAGAAAACATTTCGCCTGCTTATCCTGATTTTGGTACCTCTCTGCATAGCCGGCTGCCTCACCTGTGAGCGAAAAGAATACGTTTTTCAGCTGACTGGGGAAAACTCGGGCAGGCTCACCATCAAATACATCAATATTTTTTCCAGCCTCATTGATTCTACCGGTGAACTCACGGCCGACTACGATGAGCTATCGGACCTCTGGATAAAAGGCGAAAAGCTGGAAAGAGATTTTCCCCTGGCTAAAAAGTTCAAGAAAAGGCTTTTCCAGGAGAATGGCACCCTCTGCGGGGAAGTGAGCATGGAGTTTGATGATCTCAGTAAAGTACATCTTTACAGGTACATGGGAAAAGGCCCATTTATGTTCAGCATGTCAGGGGTGAATGACGACGGTGAAAATTTCACCCAGACTAACGGTGATTTCGGGGGCGAGAAGTTTCCAGTTATTTTCTGGCCCGAAGATGCCCGGACCCTGCGATTCAGCACCAAAATCGCAGTTCCCGATAGCAGTTGCGTGAGCATGCTGAAACAATGGGAAGAAAAAAACAACTAGCATCTCAAGTCATCCGCATCGGAACTGCAAGAAAAATGCAATTAATATACCGAATAACGCTATTATTATAAGGTACATAAGCGCTTGGCAGGCTTGCATTTCCTTAGAGCAGTCCTTCGGCAAATTCCTTTAGTTTCAGCCCGTCAAAGTTCCCTGAACTCATCAGCAGCAGGTTCGCATCCTCCCAATTTTGCGAAAGCAGGTATTGCCTGAAGGTTTCCGGATCAGCGAAAACCAGCATTCCCGGTTTTCGGAATGCATTTTCAATATCTGTGGGATTTAGCATAGGAAGCTTTTTCAATTCCAGGGCATGAGGCGAAAAATAGACCACGGCCACATCCGCTTTTTCCATGCTTCCCGCATATTCACCAAGAAAATCCTTGTTCAGGCTGCTGTATGTATGCAATTCGAAACAGGCGACCAGCCTTCGGCCAGGAAACTGTTCTTTTACAGCCTGTATGGTCGCTTTTAATTTGGAGGGGGCATGCGCAAAGTCGCGGTATGCGTTAAACCCTGATTTTTCGGCAATGAGTTCCAGCCGGTTTGAAGCTCCTTTAAAAGAGGAAATAGCCTCATAAAATTTCTGATTGCTGATATTTAACTGTTTGCAAACCAACCTTGCTCCCTCGAGGTTCATAAGGTTATGCCTTCCGAAAATCTTCAGCGCGAATTCACCTTCGGGCGCAATGAGTATGGTTTTCCCTCCCGACAGCCTGTGTTCAGGCACGCCATAAGGGATTATATCAGCCGCAAGGCTTATGGAATCCACGGCTTTACATACTTCAGGGTCCTCCCTGCAATATATCAATGCACCCGAATCCGGCAGCATTTTCATGAAAATCCGGAATTGTTCAATATAGTTGTCGAAGGTGGGAAACACATTCATATGATCCCAGGCTATACCGCTCACTAACGCAATGTCAGGCTTATACAGGTGGAATTTCGGGCGCAGGTCGAGCGCTGAGGTGAGGTATTCATCCCCTTCAAAAACCATTACCCCGGCCTTATCGGTCAGCCTGACCATGACATCAAAGCCTTCGAGTTTCGCTCCTACCATATAATCGGTATCCACACCGCAGTGATGGAGAACGTGAAGGATCATGGCAGTTATGGTCGTTTTCCCATGGCTTCCGCCAATCACCACCCTGAGTTTATCCTTGCTTTGTTCATACAGGAATTCCGGGTACGAAAAAATCTTCAGTCCGAGTTCTTTGGCCCTGGCAAGTTCCGGGTTATCGGCACGGGCATGCATTCCAAGAATAATGGAATTGATGTTGTGATACAGTTTTTCTGGAAACCAGCCATCTTTTTCCGGCAATAAGCCGCAGGATTCAAGCCGGGTACGAGCAGGATCAACAATTTCATCGTCGGAACCTGTCACAACATAACCTTTATGGTGCAGGGCAAGGGCCAGGTTGTGCATGGCGCTTCCGCCAATAGCTATAAAATGCACTCGGTTTTCAGTCATACTAAATGTCTTGATCTGTTCTTTTGTGCGAAGATAAAACAGATATTTCTATTTTGACGCAGAAGTACAGAAAAGCCTAGCAATTTAAAGCAGAAGAGCAATTCCCGGGCCTTTCTGTATAATTGGATCTGCAACGGTAATCAAAAAGCGTAACTTTGCAAGCTTAAAATCAAATGAAACCAAATGAGACTTTTCCCCCTGATTGCTGATAACTGGAGGATGGATGGAGGTGTGGCGTTCGGGGTCGTACCCAAGACTATTTGGTCGCGCTTGCACCAGGCCGATGAAAACAATGCCATAGCTATTACCACCCGCGGCTTGCTTATCCTGCACGATGAAAGAATAATTCTGGTTGACGTTGGGCTTGGAGACAAAAGGAATGAGAAGTACTACGGTGTCCGCTTCCGCGAGCCTGGCGTGAGCATATTGAACTCGCTGTCCCGGCTTGGATACGAAGCCGGGGATATAACCGACGTACTTTTCACTCACCTGCACGATGACCATGTGGGTGCTGCCACCTCCAGGGATGAGGATGGAAATCTTGCCTGCGTTTTTCACAATGCCAATTACTGGGTTTCCCATTCGCACTGGGATTGGGCCACGAACCCTAATAAGCGCGAAGGAGCCGCCTTTTTCGCGGACAACATGAATCCACTTATGGACAGCGGCAGGCTGCACTTGCTGGAAGAAGGAGAACAGCCTTTCGACCAGGTAGAACTGAGAACCTTTAACGGGCATACCCGGGGGCAAATTATTCCATTTATCCACGCTGGAGACCAAACCCTGGTTTATATGGGAGATTTTATACCTACAAAGTCGACAATCCCTATACCTTTCATCCCGGCTGTAGATATTGAACCTTTGATTTCACTCTCGGAAAAAGAGCATTTTCTTGAGGAGGCCTTTGAAAAACAATACATCTTAATTTTTGAACATGATACCCTGAATGAATGTTGTAAGCTCATTAAATCAGAGAAAGGCGTAGTTGCCGGGCCTTCGTTTACATTACAGGAAATAGAATTATAATTACAGATATGAATCACATCGAGAAAATCAATCAGTTGAATGAGCAATGGACGGGTCTTGATGCCCGTGAAATACTCGAAAAAGCACTTTTGACTTTTGGCGATAAAATAACCTTCGCATCCAGTATGGGAGCCGAAGACCAGGTTATTACATTCCTGCTTTCGAAAATCAATAAGCAGGCAAGCGTTTTCACCCTGGATACCGGGCGCGTTTTCCCGGAAACATATGAACTGTTACACAAAACAGTTAACCGCTATGGATTGGCAATCAAATCGTATTCTCCTGATACCTTGGAGCTTGAAGAAATGGTGAATTCCAGGGGCATCAACCTGTTTTACGAGAGTATAGAAAACCGTAAATTATGCTGCCATGTGCGCAAGATAGTTCCGCTAAGGAGAGCTTTGGCCGGGATGGATGCCTGGATCACCGGGCTCAGGCGCGATCAATCCGTAACACGGACCGATCTGCGCATCGTGGAATGGGATGAGTCGAACGGGCTGATAAAGATAAACCCCTTGCTCGAATGGAGC
>JBAXXB010000048.1:0-19910 GCA_037128115.1 Bacteroidota bacterium | reverse complement strand
ATCACATCGACGGCGATACAAATCACATCGACGGCGATATAAATCACATCGACGGAGAAATAAATCACATCAACGGCGATACAAATCACATCGACCTAGGATTCAAGAATATCGGAGAAGGTCAAGAAAGATAACATTTCCCTATAACTAAAAATCAGGGGAGTGAACTATAGCAATCTAATTTTGTTAATCCCAATCACCAAGATTTATCAGATACATTTTAACAACCGAAGATCAATGAAACTAAAATTCCATGTCCTGGCATTAGCCATTTTAGCGCTTTTCTCGACCAGCAAAATCTCCTTTGCACAAAAACACGCCAAGACTACTGAAATCATCATCCTGCATACCAATGATATGCATTCGAAGATCGACAATTTCGGGAAACTGGCTTACCTGGCCGACAGCCTGCGCAAAACGCACAAATATGTTTTCCTGGTCGCCGCGGGTGATAATTTCACCGGGAATCCCATCGTGGATATGTATCCCGACAAAGGCTATCCCATGATCGACCTGATGAACAAACTCCGGTTTGATGTTACGGCAATCGGGAACCATGAGTTTGACATGGGGCAGGAACTACAGAATAAACGCCGGTTGCAGGCAAAATTCCCTTTTATCAGCTGCAACATAGATGCAACGGGAGCCGTTGAAAAACAGCCCCAACCTTACGTTATACTTAAGGCAGGTAAAATAAAAATCCCATTCCTGGGAATGATACAACTCGGGGAGAACGGGCTACCCGACTCGCACCCATCGCGGCTCACAGGCCTAAAATTCACAAACAGCATTGAGAAAACAAAAGACTTTTTATGGCTGAAAGACAAATACGGCATGCTGATCGGTCTCACCCACCTGGGTGTGGATGGTGATGAACCACTGGCAAAAGCCTATCCCCAGTTCGACCTGATCATAGGTGGCCACTCGCATACGACCATGACCCAACCCATGATGGTGAATGGAGTGATGATTGTTCAGACAGGATCGGGATTGAAAAATGTGGGTAAAGTAACTCTCCAGGTAACTGACGGGAAAATTACCGACAGGCAATATGAACTGATACCCTTAGCGAGTATAAAGAAAACTGACCCTGAAGTTCAGGCGATGATTGATAATTACAACGTAAACGAAGAGATGGACCGCGTTATTGGTTTCGCCGAGACCGATTTCAGCAGCCAGGAAGAACTGGGATGCATGATGACGGATGCCATCACGGCCCGCATGAAGGTTGACTTTGCCTTTCAGAATACCGGCGGAATCCGCATTTCGAGCCTGCCCAAGGGCGACATTAAATTAAAAGACATCTTCCGGCTTGATCCGTTCGGCAACCAGGTTGTAACCTATACCATGACTTACGAGGAAATCAAGTCGCTGATATGCAATTCATACAACCGTGGTAAAGAAATTGACCTTGTCCCTTCAGGGATGACTTATACCCCTGTTGTAAATAGCACCGGTTTATGCACGGATGCAGAAATGAAAGACATGACGGGAAAGTTGCTGGATACAAGTCAAACCTATACTGTAGGATTAAACAGCTACATATCAGCAAGCTACAAATTCAATCATATTGATCCCGGCACAACCAATTTCAACACAAGTGCACAGACTCTGCTGGATTACCTCTCAGAAGTTAAAAAAGTGAATTATTCGGGAGTTCGCAGGGTTTTTGTAAAAAAATAAGTGATTCCCGGCTCAGTTATTTTACCACTCATCCTTCTTAATAGCTGCTGGTGGCTGCATTCCTAGTTTCAGGCTGTCAATCAGTTTCCGGCTATACGCATCAACCTGTTTGAGGTAATTATCCCATACTGGACTATAAGCTTTGTCAGTTTTATCCAACCAGTGCTCTATTGGATCACGGGAGGCACTCTTATAATTAAAGCCACTTATCGTATAGCGATACTTGTCTTCTTTGAGCTCAATTTTCAATGTATAATCTACTATGCCTGACAGCAAGGTAACTCCTGAAGCATCGTTGGTGAGTTCGATTCGGTGCAATATTTCGATAAGCCCGGTTGCCGGGTTGCGCACTTTTGTCACAACCGTAGGATTCTTATACTGCTTGTTAACCCATTCGATAGCGCGGTTAAACAATTCGGCATGAGTACCGGTAACACTTACTACTTCCTTGTAAGTGATCAATTTTGTTTCGGGGTCAACAGGAATGGAAGGTGTGATATCCTGGGCCTTGCTACCAGTATAGGCAAACATCAGCACCGGCAAGAGTATAGTTGAAATGGAAATTTTCATTAGAAGGATTTTTCAGTACTAGAACAAATTTCGGACCACAACGTTTCCTATTTTTTAACCGCCGGTTTCCGGACAATAATATAAATATCCTCGCTGTCGCGTTTCATCATATATTTCTCCCTGCCAAGTTTCTCAAGTTCCAGCGAATCACCTGTCAGCCGGCTCAGTTCTGTACTGTCCCTTGCTGCCTGATCACGGTAGAATTGCAGTTCTTTCTTTAGCTCTTTCAGTTCTTTCCTCATTTTATACTGTGAAATCAGGTTATTACGGTCGATAAACAGCATAAGAACCAGGAAAGCCACCCCGGTAAGGAGATACTTATTCAAAAGAATTGACGGGATGTAACTAAAAAACTTCTTCATCATGATGAAACAAAGATATTAAAAAGAGATGAGTTTCAGCTATTCAGGGCAGAAACTAAAAAAGATCCGGCAGAATAAAGGCAACCGGGACCCAAATCGTATTATCCATCCCGAAATATAGTTTCCACAAACCAGGTTCACGTATTGATTTACATACCCTTTCCTGGCAAGCAAGCAGCATATTCTGCTAAATATAAGCGACTTACTAACGGGTAGTGTATGATTTGTCAGAAGCCGATCTGTTCAGCTATTTCCGACATGGCAGCTATAGCCAGGGCCGCAAACTGATCCAGAGTAATCCCGATCATTTCGCATTCCAGGATATTTTCCCGTTTCACCGAAGCGGCAAAAGCCTTTTCTTTCATTCGTTTTGTGACCGACTTCGTTTTTACGGAAGCAATTTTCTTATCCGGGTAAACCAGGGCCGTGGCCATAATGAGCCCGGTTATGGTTTCGCCAGCTGCAAGAGCATGCTGAAATTCAGTGGTGCGCTCCTTACCGGTCGCTACTTCGTTATGCATGCCTATGGCATCAGCAATATCAGGGTCAACCCCCATTTCGATTAGCCATTTTGCTGCCTCCGGACCGTGGGTATAGGGATCAGCATGCGTTGCTTCTACATCCAGGTCATGAAGCAGCCCGGCCTGTGACCAGGCTTCGGCATTGCGGCCAAGATGAACTGCCAACCGGCGCATCACGGCCTCAGATGCCAGGCTGTGGGCTATCATTTTTTCATTACTTACATGTTTTCGAAGCAATCCAAGCGCTTCTTCGCGGGTAAGGACCATGGTTCAGGAGTTAGGGTTTGGGGGTTAGGGATTAGGATATCGTAATACAACCTGGTTTGTGTAATAATTTAGTGCTGCAAATTACACCAATCAGGGCCAGGGAATCATTGAAAATAATTCTGCCAATCCAGGATAATGTAATAACAGGGTATTTTCCTGTGATGCAAAGTTATTAAAAACTGATTTTAAAATCCTTGACCCTACTTGAAATGAAATGAATATTTTTGCATGACTTAACCCAATAGTTACCAATGATGAAATCCATTCAAAAGCTGATTTTTATTTTCATCCTGCTGCCACTGATTTCCCTTGCGCAGGACAGTGAATTGTACAAATTCCTGAAATCCATTCCCGGCGCCGAAGTAGTGAAGAAGGACAGTTCGGCATACAAGGAATTCTATATTGTCATGCTTCCCCAGGCAGTGAATCATGCCGATCCTGCAGGACCCACGTTTAAACAAAGGATCTTTGTCGGCCATGAGGGATTCGACAGGCCTACTGTTATGGAAACCGAAGGCTATGGAGCCGAATGGGTTACACCAAGAGGCAGGACTGAAGTCACCAAACTGCTGCACGGCAACCAGTTGTATGTAGAGCACCGCTATTTCGGGCCTTCTACACCTGATCCGCTTGACTGGAAATACCTTACCTCAGAACAGGATGCCGGTGATTATCATTATATACGCACACTTTTCGGGCAGGTATATAAGGGCAAATGGGTAGCCACGGGAGTGAGTAAAGGAGGGCAAACGGCTACCGAATACAAAGTTTTTTACCCGGATGATGTAGACGTTACAATTCCATACGTTGCCCCTATCAATTACGAAAGGCTTGACACCCGCATTGACGAACATTTTAATAAAGTCGGGACCAGGAAACAACGGAAGCACATTAAGAATATCCAGTTGTATCTTTTTCAAAATAAACCGAATGTGCTGGCTTACTGGCAAAAGCTGGCGGAAAAGGATGAATTCAAATTCACCAGCATTGACCAGGAATCCGCATTTGATTATTCTGTTCTCGAATACCCTTTTTCTTTCTGGCAATATACAGCTGATGCAGCAACCTTACCCGATCTCAGATCGACCACTCCTGATAAAATGGCAGCCTACCTCTATCGTATTGTTTCCCCATATTGGTACACCGATGCTGCCAAAGCTTACGAGGCTGCCGGCTATCAATTCTACACCCAGCTAGGTTATTACGAATACGACGAACGGCCTTTCAGTAAATACCTGAAAAACAAGGATTACCCTAACTCGGTTATGGCACCTACAGGTGTTTCTATCGTTTGGGATCCATCGTACCAGCAAAAGTTAAGGAAGTTCATTGAAGGCAAGCCCCAGCATATGATCTATATTTACGGAGAATCAGATCCCTGGGGGGCAACGGCAGCGGATATCAAGCCAGGAAGCGGTAGTATAAAAATGGTACAATCAGGGGGAACCCACGGAGCTCAGATTTCGACACTGAGTCCGGCACAGAGGAAAACAGTGATTGCTGCACTCGAAAAATGGCTTGAAATGAAAATCGAATAGACTTATAACACTGATTTACAGAAAACAGCTTCCTATAAAAAAATTCTGTGGATCCCAACATTGTAAAATAATGCCTAAACTCCTTCAGATCCTGTTGATTCCTATCCTTCTAATCTGGGAACTACCTCAGATACTATTGGGCCTGGTAGTTTTTGTCGTTATGAAGAATAAGCGACTGGTCCTGAACCAGGAGAAAGAAAAACGCCTTTTCTTTTTAGAAACACAGAATACGGGTGTAAGCCTCGGATGGTTTGTTTTCTGGACTAAAAGGGGTAATCGTTTTTCGCACCTGGAGAACGACTGCCGCATGCACGAATACGGGCATTCCAGGCAATCGCTATGGCTTGGGCCAACCTACCTTATAGTTATAGGAATACCTTCTTTATGCCTGGTTGCCTACAGCCGCTGGTATCGTAAAAAATACGGGCAAAGCTATAAACGCTATTTCAACCACTTTCCTGAAAACTGGGCGGACAAACTGGGCGGAGTGATTAGTTGAAAAAGGAAACAATAACGAACCAGGAGTCTATCTGAATCCATTATTTTGTTTTTTGACTTAAACAGGTATATTTGTTTGAGGTTTTCGGTTTCAGATCCGCAATCAATGATCATACATTCGCTTTCTAAAAAGCTTGTAACCTGCTTATGTCAATCCCTATGAAAGAATTCCAGAATAACAACAAGGCTCTGAAAAAGATAATTCATGAGATGGCCGAAACCGCCGACTACCTGTGGCAACGTGGCTGGGCCGAACGAAATGCAGGGAATATCTCGGTAAACATCAGCTTTTGCGTTGAAGTGGAGACTTCAGCAGTAGATACAGATCAGTCCTTCGACCTGCCTGTTTCCTACCCTGAACTCGCCGGAGCTTACTTCATGGTGACTGGCACAAATAAGCGAATGCGCGACCTTGCCCGCAAACCGGAGAAAAATACCCTGATCATCCAACTCAACGACAAGGCAAACGGATACCGCATCTTATCAAAAAACGCCGGCCTAGCCAATCGCATGCCAACGTCTGAACTGCCAACCCACCTGGGCATACACCAGCTAATAGCAAGGCGTGGCGGCGACGAGAAAGTTGTGATGCACACACATGCCACTGAACTCATTGCCATCACCCATGCCGAAGAATTCTGCAACGAGGCAGCGCTCAACAAGCTACTTTTAGGCATGCATCCCGAAACCGTGATTTTTGTCCCGAAGGGAATAGGATTTGTACCTTATATCCTTCCCGGAACTGCTGAGATAGCCACTGGAACGTTAAAGGCACTTCAAAACCATGATGTTGCGATCTGGGAAAAGCATGGTGTTTTTGCCATAGGCAATAGTATGGGCGAAACCTTTGATATTATAGACATATTAGCGAAGTCGGCAGGAATTTTCCTGATGTGCCGCTCAGCGGGCATTCATCCCAAAGGGTTCACCTCTGAACAGCTTGCCAGACTGAAAAAACTGGGCTCTACTTTTTGATTTATGCTTGCTAATAAGTTTCCGATCCAGGTCATTTCACTTTGGTCATTGTATTTAAAAAAATGCTTACCGGCTAATGCAGATTCAAAATCGCCAATACAGGAAACTCTAAGGAAAGTTATACCCTGGGCATAAAAAAACCGGCCAATGGACCGGTTTTTTATCAAAAGTTCAAATATTAGTGTTTGCTCAGGTATTCGGCAACTCCATCGGCGGTTGCTTTCATTCCTTCGTCGCCTTTATGCCAGTCGGCAGGGCAGACTTCACCATTTTCTTCAAAGAACTGCAGGGCATCAACCATACGAAGGGCTTCTTCAACGCTGCGTCCCAGTGGAAGATCATTGACTACCTGGTGACGAACCACTCCCTGTTTGTCGATAAGGAACAAGCCTCGGTATGCAACGGCTTCACCACTGAATTCTACATAGTCTTCCTCTTCGTCATATTCCCATTCTCCAGCCAGAACATCAAAGTTCTCCGAGATGGTCTTCGTTAAGTCAGAGACCAAAGGAAAAGTAACACCTTTAATTCCGCCGGCTTTTTTCTCGGTATTGAGCCATGCCCAATGTGAAAATTTACTGTCGACCGAACAGCCAACCACCTGGACATTGCGTTTTTCGAATTCGGCCAGTTTGTCCTGAAATGCTATGATTTCGGTAGGGCAAACGAAGGTGAAGTCGAGGGGATAAAAGAAAAATACTACATGTTTTTTGCCTATATACTGGGCAAGGGAGAATTTTTCTACAAATTCGCCACCGTTAATTACAGCATCTGCCTCGAACTGAGGCGCTTTTTTTCCTACTAATACAGCCATTTTATTGTAATTATTTATTGGTTCAACTATTTTTCTGCAAAGATAAACACATTTTTGCCCTGATCAATCAGAATGACCAAAGGGTTTTATAAAAACTGTTAATGAGCCGGTTTTGTTCGGAACCAAACGGAAATAAACCACAATATTCCTTTCTAACTATGTATATCCAAAATAAAAACTATCCGCTCCAGGCATAATGTACAGGACTGCACTATTTTCCCGATCTTTTGATCGTTTTCTAACCTGTAAATAAAAAAAACGGTACCATCGGCTCCGGTCTATTTGCGTATCAAGTTTCTTATTTGAGCAATTCATTTACAATATCGTCTTCTTTGATGCCTTCGGCTTCAGCCTTGTAATTACGCACAATGCGGTGGCGAAGGATGGATGTCGCTACAGCCTGAACATCTGCAATATCAGGTGAATATTTCCCGCTGACGGCGGCATGGCATTTAGCACCCAGTATAAGGTACTGCGAAGCCCGGGGACCTGCTCCCCATGTAAGGTAACTGTTAGCCCAGGCATGTGCCATAGGTGTGCCCGGGCGCGTAATCGAAGCCAACCTGACAGCATATTGGTATACGTTGTCGGCCACCGGTATACGGCGGATCAGGTCCTGGAAATATTTGATCTCTTCGGCAGTGAGTATAACATTGAGCGAGGAAGTATGCATGGTAGTCGTATTCTTCACTACCTGGATTTCCTGGTCGAAAGTCGGATAGTCCAACCAGATGTTAAACATGAACCTGTCGAGTTGGGCCTCGGGAAGAGGATAGGTCCCCTCCTGCTCTATGGGGTTTTGTGTGGCGAGAACGAAGAAGGGTTCTTCAAGTTTATGACTTACACCGGCTACCGTGACCGCTTTTTCCTGCATGGCTTCCAGCAAGGCACTCTGGGTTTTCGGTGGTGTACGGTTGATTTCATCGGCCAGGATAATATTGGCAAATACCGGTCCCCGTATAAAACGGAATTTCCGCTCCTGGTCCAGTATCTCGGTACCTATGATATCCGAAGGCATTAGGTCAGGAGTAAACTGTATACGACTGTATGTAAGCCCTAATACCTGCGATAGCGTATTTACCATCAGGGTTTTAGCCAGTCCGGGAACACCGACCAGCAAGCCGTGACCTCTCGAAAAAATAGCAATAAGAAGCTTTTTTACAACCTCATCCTGTCCAACAATTACCTTACCGATTTCGGAACGTAAGGCATTATATTTAACTAAAAAATCGTTGAGTGCTTCGGTATCTGATTTATATTGAACCATCTTTGTCGGAGTTTGAATGCAGAACGTATAAAGTTCTAATTAGGAAATACAATTTATATTTTGGGTTTGGGATTAGGATTTAGGGGTTAGGTGTCTGTAATAATTGTATAACTAGCAGTAATATAGCATATTAGCCATACATTAGTAAAATAGAATTTACACCCGACCATTACATTTGACACTTCTCCTGTAAAGCCCCCCAAACTATTATTCTGCAAATTTCCAGTTATACTTGAAATCACAGGATTTATATCTTTCACCCATTCGAATGTAGGCAGTCTTTGATTTTGACTCAATCCACTTACCTATAGTTTTCTGTTTTTTATTATCAAGTGCCCATTCCTGTATCTTATTATAGTCATCTTTCATATTTGCCTTATGAGGCTCAGTGCGAAGTTTCAGGTAAAGAACACGATAGGCCTGGGTTCCATCTTCGGTATTATAAGGAACGCTATTCGAGATTTCACCTGGTTTCAATTTATCAATCACAAAGAATACTTTAGGGTCAAGTTCGTCAGCTGCCAGTCGGGTATCGCCTGACGATTGGCTTTGAATTAATCCTCCGTTGACTTTGCCGGCATCATCACTGTATAACAGGGCCGCTTTTTCAAATGTGAGCGAATCCGTTCTCACTTTATTTGCAATACTGTCGAGTTTGGATGCAGCTGCCACCAGGTCTTCGGGAGAAACTTTCGGAATGATGAGTATATGCCGCACATTTACAAAATCGCCTTTACGTTCGATGAGTTGTAACAGGTGGTACCCGAACTTTGTTTTGATGATTTCAGAAATATCGTTTTTATTCTTCAGGTTAAAAGCTGCCGCTTCGAATTCCGGTGCCATGCTTCCACGGCTGAATAATCCCAGCTCCCCCCCTTTGGCTGCCGAACCCGGATCTTCCGAATATAACACTGCCAGGGTGGTAAACTTTTCACCTCTCACTATCCTGTCCCTAAGCGCACTAAGTTTTTCCCTGGCTTCTTTAAGCTGGGATGGACCAACAACAGGGGTCTTCACAATCTGCCCTATCTCGTATTCAACCGGGATATTGGGAATACTGTCAGGTTTTATTTTATTAAAATAGTCCCGCGTCTCATTGGGTGTCATCTTAACATTTTCAACAATCTTACCCTGGGCCTGTTGCGATAGGATTTCAAGTCTCAGCGGCTCGCGAAGTTCATTTTTAAATTCATCCAGCGATTTGTCATAAAACTCCTCCAGTTTTTGTTGTGAACCGAACTGTTGTATGTAATAGCGAAGTCTTCGCTCGAGTTCGCTGTTCACCTGTTCATCGCTCACAACAAGGCTGTCTATTTCGGCCTGGTTGACCAGTAGTTTCTGAAAGACCAGGTTTTCGAAAATCTCACACCGCATCGAAACAGGATCACCCTTCATTCCCTGGGCTTTACCCTGGGCATACTGAGCTTCAACGTCCGACCAATATACCGGGTGGCTTCCGACCAGGGCAACAATCTCGTCAACAATTTTTTCGTTCTGTGCCTTAACCTGAAAGGCTGATCCGATGATCACGATCAGCAAAGCCGGTATTATCATTCTCTTAATCATAGGTATTGGGAAATTACTTCTTAAATATTTCATATTTGTTCCGTTTCACCGCGTCATTTATCAGGTCTTCTTCCATGCGGGACAGCAATTCGGCTTTTCGCTTGTTTAACAGGATGATACGTATATTTTCCACCTCAAAATTCAAGGGTGATGTGCTTTCCTTTCCTTTGAAAGCCGAAATGGCAACGTAGTAAAGGCTAGTCGAATCTTTTACTTCATAATATTTATTCTTGCTCAGGAATTCCTGCTGGTCTTCGACTGATAGCGGAATTTTACGCGATAGATCAGCAAATGACATCCATGTGCCATCGTTGATCATATATTCGAACCCGTTTTCCTGGCAGAGTGTCTGTAATTTCTCCTTGTCGGCAGGCCGGTTGCTTTGGAGCAAGGTCTTCACCTTGGCAGCCTGGGGCGACACTTTAGGCAGAATCACGTAACTTGCCAGTACGATATTTTCACGCAGGTAAAAATTTTGCTGGTTTTCCTTGTAATAAGCCTCAATTTCACTCATAGGGACCACGGTGTCCAGCTTTTGCTTTACCAATTCCGATTCGTAAGCATAAACGACCAGGGAGTTCCTGTATTGCTCGATCTGCTTGCTAAAATCACTGTTGGCTTCGTCGAGATTGTCTTCAGCCTGTTTTAAAAGCAACTCCTGCCTCACCCAGTTATTAATATAGGCCGCGGTAATTTCGATGCTGTCGATAGCCCTGGATCCCACTGGAATCAATCCTGCCAGGTCAGCCTGATAAAGGTATTTATCGTACACCCGGGCAATAGCTTTTTCCTTGCTTTTCCCTTTATGGGGAAGCAGGTTACAGGAAACCAGCATAAAGCTGAGAGAAACAGAAAATACCAGCAAACGAAGCATCTGCTCTTATTGAGTTAAAATTGTACTGAATACTTCACGGTTAACAACAACTGGGTATTTTGTCCTAAGTTCACCTATCCACTCCTTTTCGAGAAAATTCTGGTAATCAGCCGTCATAACACCCCGTATTTCGTTGAGCAATTTTGGTTCAGGAGCCACCACTGCATGAACAACGACTATAGCATTTTTATTGTCAGCCAAAGGAATCAGGTTCGATATACCCGGGGTCCATGCTATACCCTGGAGATCCATATTTTCGCCTTTAATGAATTTCTTATGTTCGATGATCACTTTTTGTATGCTGTCATGGTTATATTTAGCCAGGATCTGTTCATCGGTTACGCCTTTTTTCAGAAGTTTGGTAAGACTCTTAACAATTGAAGGATCTGTAATCGTTAGTATCGATGCATCGAGCCTGGTTTCCCACATGTAATTGTTCTTGTTCAGGTCGTAAAACTTCTGCAAGCCAATAGTATCTTTTACTGCTTTTGACCAGACTTTTTTATCGGTCAGATCAAAGAGCAGTATTCCGTCATGGTATTCGCCTATGAGTGCTTTGAAGTCAGGATTTTCATTTTCCAGCTGACTGTCGGCATATTTATTTACAGCATCATTCACAAATATGTTGAACTGCTGGTAAACATAAGCTGCAACATCATGTTTCTGACCCCGCCGTTGGCTCGTAGCGAGCTGTTTGGCGAAATCAGCCTGGGTATATGTTTTGGTTCCAATAGTAAAAAGATTTTTATCCAGCCCGGCAGCCTGCTGCAGTTTCCAACTGGCTTCAAAAATAGAATCGGTTACAGTTTTGGTTAGTTCATCGAGAGCTGTCATATTTTGCGTATACCCATAATTGGCCTTGGTTTTTGCAACAAAGGAATTTTGAACTTCCATGTTCCGGTCGCTCCTGGAAATCCGTTGTTTAATATCGTCCTTTTCTTCCTCAAAACTCCCAACAGGCTTGCTATCAACAAGTTTAATAATATGCCAGCCATACCTGGTCTGGAAAGGCTCAGAATATTCGCCTTTATGTTTCATTTTGTTCAGGTTTAGGATAAAATCGGGAAGCAAGCGGTTGACCCCGAACCAAGGTAAAACGCCACCTTTACCGGAGGTGGAGAAATCATCCGAAAACTTCTTGGCAACATCCCCGAAATCGTTACCACTTGTAAGCAGTTTATACGCCAGGTTAGCCGAATCGGCTACTTTCAGCGAATCATCCAACGAACCCTTAGCAGGATAAACCAATATGATATGTGCCAGCTGAACATTGCCAATGGCAGGTATTTTGTCGGTAACTTTAATGAGGTGATACCCGAAATCAGTACGAACCGGCATGCTGACATCACCCTGTTTTGCATTATACGCGGCTGTTTCGAAAGCATATACCATATCGAAGGCTGTAAAGAAGCCGAGGTCGCCATGGTTTCCTTTCACTTTTTGGCCATCGGCATCGCGATCCTTGGCTGAAGGATCTTCTGAACCTTCGGCGGCCACTTTCCCGAAATCTTCGCCTTTGACGATACGGTTGCGTAATTGCATAACCTTATTCCAGGCCGCCAAGGTATCGGCTGCCGATGCCAGCCTGTCGACACGAATCAGGATATGACTTGCCCGTAAATCGAATAGCCTGTGATCGTAGGCTTCCCTTATCATTTTATCGTTGGCCTTGCTGTCCGACAGGAAGGGTTGAGCTAATTGTTTACGGTACCCTGAGAGTTCATCACGAAACGATTTCACCGTATCCATGCCTAAGACTTTAGCCTCGGTCACTTTTAAACGGAAATTGATGTACAGGTCGAGGTATTCTTCGAGCGACTTGGCATCTGGTTTTTCACCCTTGGTATTATTTTTTTCAAAGACCTTTATAAATTCGTTTTTCGAAATTTTCTCATTGGCAACCTGGATTAAGACAGGATCAGTATTCTGGCTGAAAGCTGATAGGGAGAAAATGCCAAATAAAAGCGCGGATGCAGCATTAATAAGCGTCTGTTTCATAGGTGTCGTCAAATTATTGTTTTATCATCTGAGGGATTAGTCTCAGTTTTAATTGGTGGTTAGAGTTTAAGCTTGTTTGTTAGTTTGGAAGGTTCCTTTACCTGCTGTAGTTTGGGGCCTCCCGGGTTATCGTAATATCGTGCGGATGGCTTTCGACCACGCCGGAAGAAGTAATCTTAATAAATTTCGCATTCTGAAGGCTGGCTATATTGGCTGAACCTGTATAGCCCATCCCTGCACGCAGGCCTCCTACCATTTGATGTATAACTTCGGAAAGAGCACCTTTGAAAGGGACTCTGCCAACGATTCCCTCGGGAACCAGTTTTTGAATATCATCTTCCGCATCCTGGAAATAGCGATCCTTCGAACCTTTCTGCATGGCTTCGATGGAACCCATTCCCCTGTAGGATTTAAATTTACGTCCTTCGTATATAATTGTTTCCCCTGGCGACTCCTCAACCCCGGCAAATAACGATCCTGCCATAATACTATAAGCACCGGCGGCAATGGCTTTTACTATATCACCGGTATACCTGATGCCTCCATCGGCAATAACCGGGATTCCGGATCCACGCAACTCCTTAGCTACCACATATATGGCTGAAAGCTGTGGAATTCCAATTCCTGCTATAATACGGGTAGTACATATAGAACCGGGTCCTATGCCCACTTTTACTGCATCGGCACCTGCATTGACCAAATCGCGTGCAGCCTCGGCTGTTGCAATATTCCCTACCACAATCTGTAGATCGGGAAAGTGTTTTTTAACCAGGCGGGTCGTGTCGATAACGCCTTTTGAATGACCATGAGCCGTGTCTATTACAACAGCATCCACACCGTTTTTCACAAGTTCAGTGACCCGCTCCAGCACATCGGCAGTAACTCCAACACCGGCAGCAACCCTCAGACGTCCAAGTTCATCTTTGCATGCGTTCGGGCGGGCTTTTATTTTACTGATATCCTTATAGGTAATCAGGCCTACAAGTTTATACTCGTCATCCACAACCGGGAGTTTCTCGATCTTGAATTCCTGAAGTATATCCGAAGCTTTGTCGAGATCAGTGAGCGTATTGGTGGTGATCAGGTGTTCGCGCGTCATAATTTCGGCAACCGGCCTTTGCGGATTGCGTTCGAAACGAAGGTCCCGGTTGGTGATGATGCCTACCAGGATTCCCTTGTTGTTGACAATTGGTATGCCCCCGATCTTATTCTCACGCATGATATTCAGAGCGTCCTCTACCAATGCATCCTCCCTCAGGGTTATGGGATCCGTGATCATACCGCTCTCCGAGCGCTTCACACGCCTTACTTCGGCAGCCTGGTCCAGTATGCTCATGTTCTTGTGAAGAACTCCAATTCCACCTTCCTGGGCAATGGCAATAGCCATGGTCGAATCAGTCACCGTATCCATGGCAGCCGAAACAATCGGGATATTTATTTTTATTTTCCTGGTAAACCAGGAAGAAGTATCAACATCGCGGGGAAGTACCTCAGAATAAGCAGGAATAAGCAGGACATCGTCATAAGTCAGGCCATCGCCAGCAAACTTTTCACCATCTATGAACATAGCCTTTTTTTTGAATTTGCAAATTTACTAATTTTAATGAGAGTCCTTGTTAAAAATTCTTAAGGCTTTTGCCTGATAACATACAACTGCAAACCTGGATAAGCAGCAAAATCAATATTTAAATCAGCCTAAAAACTACCTGATGAGCATAACAGTTCCTCTCCTGGAAAAGGCTTCTCCCCCCACTGACTTATATGAAAGCACGTAAGCATATATACCTGGCGGAACATTTTGTCCTTTGGTGGTTCCGTCCCAGCCATTGAACATGTCTGTAGTTTCAAATATCTGTTGACCCCAACGGTCGAAAATAGTCATTTTAAAGCTGAACGGATCAACAAACGAAGCTACAGGCCTGAACCTGTAGTTTTTGCCCTCGGGACAAAAGGCTGTCGGCATATACAAGTTGGCACCCTTAATAATGCAACAGGTATTAGAAACTGACTTTGCATTAACCAGGTAAGGATTTAAAGGATTCTCAGAGGCCATAGCCCAGTAACAGACAATTGCACTCGGTGCAAAACCGGTGGATGATTCACTGAAATTATCGGTCGCAGCAGCGACGGATCCGGCCAGGTCACCAGCAGCAGGAAGTCCGTCAACCTGGTGGAAAACGGTATAGCCACTCACCCCTTTCAACCAGGTGTCGTACAAATTCCAGCTAATGGAGTTTTCAATATCCGTAGCCATGCATACCAGAAACATCGAACAGGCCGAGTTAACCGAATAAATGATGACTGCGTTACAACTGTCGAGGGCCGCCAGGCGGTAATAGTAACTCTGACCGTGAACATTGGCGGTGGTGTCGTCGAAGGAACCGTTTACGGGCAAATACGTCCCAATTGCAGTTCTCAGGGTATCGATCGTAGCCCACACCCCGGCAGGAGTATCCGCACGTTGAACCAGCAGTTTTTTTACTGTATTTACCTGTGAATAATGATAATTGATCCTGATAAAACTATCTGCTTCAACACTTACCTGGCTGATATAAATTGAATCGGGTACACTGGCACCCTTGTAAACAAAACTTTTAAGGCATGAAATGGAAGAATCCTGGCCTGCCACACTATAGGCTTTTACAAAATATGAATATTTATGGCTGTTAACAAAAGAGAATGCATCATTGTAAGAATTGGAAAGAGTGTCCTTGAGATCAGCTATTTCCAGCGGAGCACCTGCATCGGCACTCCGAAAAATCTTGTACCCGCCGAGCCGGCCAGGCATGGCATGGTATGCATTCCACGACAGTCTTGCCAGGCGGTCGCATTCGCTTACCGGGGGCAGGTTGAGTAAGAGAGTCTGAACAAAAACCAGGGGATAGGATGGAGCGCTGTTGCGTCCGCATTTGTCCAGCGTGAGAACTACATATCGGTAGGATGTATCGCACATATTTAAGGCGCTCAGATCAGTAAACGTTCCCGATCCGGCCATAACCGTGTCAATAATAGGCCAGTTCAGGTTCTTGAAATTGTACCGCGCTATTTCGTAACCTATAATCGAATCCCCGGTCAACTGTCTCCAGCTAAGTTCAGGGTAGCCGCTCAATCCTGTACTAACCATGACATCCTGTACTATTGCGGGCGGAGTCTGATCCCACAGTCCATTGCAAACTCCATTATTTGAGATGATTGTTCCTGCACTTACCGATACCAATCTGACCCTGTAAATGAAATCCGTACTGCTGCAATACGGGAAAGTTATGGTATCATTATATTGAAGAACAGCATTATACGGAAGTTGCTTTACAATATCCCACACACCGGAAGCAGCTACCTGTCTCTCAATAAAATAACTGCCATCCGAAACCAGGTCGGTTGGTATCCAGCTTAGTTTAGCAATACTTGAAAGAAAATTTTGTACAGTAAGGGTAATTGAAAATGGAGAAAGTCTTTTACCCGTAACCGGATTAGCCATACCAGGTCTTTCAATACTATTGACCACAGCCGGTTTGTACATCTTTGTTTTACCCATTCCGGAACCGGGTGAGTTGCTATAAGCTTTAACCGGAATAATCGATAACAGAATTAACACGGCAAGCAGCCTGATTATTTTAAATCCCGTTTTCATATAAACTGTAAACATATAAAAGGCATAACTACAAATATAACGATTAAATTTCAACCGGCCCTACAATCAAGGTGAACAGTTTGTCAGGATCCAGGTATTTGATGGCAAGGTCCTGCAACTGTTGGGCATTTATCTGCTGAACCGTATCAAGGAGCCACTCAAAGTGAGATATATCCAAGTGGTCTTCGATCAGTTCGCAGTAGAGATCGGCCTGGGCAAAAGGGCCATCCACCGCTCTCAACATTTCCCCCGACAGGTAATTCCGTACCAGCGAAAGCTCATTTCCCGGCACCTTTTCGTCACATAAACGCCTGAGTTCGGATTTTATTTCGGATAATGCTTCTTTTGTAACATCCGCGCCAACTTCACCGGAGATCACGAAGAACCCTCCATGTTGTAACGGAACAACCGACGATCCGATTCCATAGGTATAGCCTTTGTCTTCCCTGAGATTAGTCATGAGCCGTGATCCGAAATATCCACCCAGGATAGCATTCAGCACCTTCATACCGGCAAAGTCAGGATGGCTGCGGGTGAACAACTGGCAGCCCATACGGATTGCTGATTGCATGGCGCCATCTTTCGCAATAAAGTGAGTCTTTTGTCCGGAACCTATGGGTGCAATATTATTTTTTTCGCTTGGAATACCACCCCAGTCATCTCCACCAAAATATTCCTCTATAGCCTGTATCAGGCCCGGTTTAATAAGGCCCGCAATTACGATGGTACAATTACCCGAATGGTACTGCGACTTATGAAAATCAGCTAGATCTGAATGATTCACGGCTGCAATATCACCAGGCTCCAGGTTCATTCCATAAGGATGGGCCTTACCGAAAACAATAGGGTTAAACCTGGTCCTGGCAAGGAAATTAACTTTCTGCAGATTAACCTCCAGCATCTGCCTCTGTTTGCCCGAAAGCACGGCATATTCCATTTCAGGAAAAACCGGTTTCTTGACAATTTCGGCCAGCAATGGCAGGGTATGCTCCAGGTGCTTGTTGAGTGAATACAGCGAAACGTAAGCGTTGTCTCTTTCGGTAGTATTCTCAAAATGAGCAACATAATAGTCGAGTGATTCCGATAATTCCCGGGCTGAAAAACTCCTGGTACCTTCGCGCAGCATCAGGTTGGTAGCCATGGCTGTAAAAGGCTTTTTTTGAAACCAGCTCCCCGCTGCAAACACCATCTCGATAGAAATCACATCCTGGGTGCCCGAATTGAATTGGTATACTTTTATCCCGTTACTCAATTGAGCAATTTCAGGCCGGGGAAAATTAATACGTCCCGGGGGCTGTATATTGGGCTGTTTTTTCCGGTTGAGGAATGTCGTCATCTTGATTTGGTTAATCCTGTTTGATTTATATTCTGAAGCCTGAAGATACCTGGTTTTTGCAGGTGTCGCACTCGCCATGGTCAAAGTATAAAGGGACATTTATTGAATAAGTCTCCTGAACCCGGGTCATGTATTTCGACTTTCTAATTCACAGCTTATCAGCTTAATGAACTTTTTTTTCTAAACCGGCTCCGGTCCGCTATCGTCTTTTGCACAATAATACAGGGTTGAACAATTTTCAGCCCTGAAAATCATATTAGCTTCTATGTTAATCTCACTAATTGTCACAGAACCGTATTTTTCCACAAGGGTATTCACCAGTTCTGCATCGCCGAGTAATTCGTAATAAGCCAGGTTCATGGCTTTATCCAATACCCTCATCTCGCTGAATTCCATTATCGCTTCGACCCTGTTTTTAACTTTCTGCAACTCGGCATCGCTGACCATTTCGTTGCAAATTTTCTCTATTTCAATCATCAGGGCAGCTTCAGCATCATGCATACTTACACCTTTCATCAGTTTACCGGTAATCACAAACAGCCCGGCTTCTATATCACCCGAAATAAATGCATTGAGATCGCTGAAGAGGCGAAGTGTTTTAACCAGTTCCTGGTTCAACCGTCCCGATTGCCCGGCCGAAAGAATATCCGAAATCAGGTCAGTAGCAAAGAAACCAGCATCAGCACGGCTACAGATATGCCATGCTTTATAAATTGCATCGAAAGGAACATCACGATGTACCGTAAGTGTCCGGGCTTCGGTTTGCACCGGCTCCACAGGCAAATTGCGGAGGTAAGGACTGCCTTTTTGTATTATCCCAAACCATTTTTGGGAAAGCACTTTAATATTTCCCGTTTCCACATCACCGGCTATCACTAAAATTGCATTACAGGGATTATAGTATTGTTCATAAAAAGCCCTGACTTCTTCCATGCCTGCTTCTTCGATGTGTGAAGGAGCAATACCAATAGGCGCCCATCGGTAGGGATGCACTTTATATGCAAGTGGACGCAGCAGTAACCATGCGTCCCCATAAGGCTGATTCAGGTAGTTCTGCCTGAATTCCTCCACGACCACGTTACGCTGCACATCGAAACTTTTAGCCGAAAAAGCCAGGTTCAGCATCCTGTCCGATTCAAGCCAGAAAGCCGTTTCGAGGTTATGCCCCGGTAAGGTGAGGTAATAGTTTGTAAAATCGTTGTTGGTAAAGGCATTATTCTCCCCACCTACCCTTTCGAGCGGCTCATCATACCGGGGTATGTTCTGCGATCCTCCGAACATGAGGTGCTCAAATAAATGTGCGAATCCTGTACGATCGGGATTTTCGTCCCTGGAACCTACATTATATAAAATATTCATCGCCACAATGGGCGTACTCGTGTCGCGGTGAACGATCACCCGCAGTCCATTATCCAATGTAAAGCAATCAAAGTCAATCATAAAACAGTTTTTATCAGGGCTTCAGATCAAGCCCCAAGGATAAAGCGCTGAGGATGGTCTGACAAACCTGACGTAAATAACGGGCAGAGCATGTATTTGTTATTGCCCAGGCACAAAGTTAACGCAAAAAGATATTGGTTCAAATCGAACATCAGAATACTCAGGCTGGTGCAAAATAATGAATTGCAACTTTGAAGTGGTTTGGCTGTGTCGTACTATTTTTTACCTTTGCCCCGGCATATTTAAGGTTATTGCTAATTGATTTGTTTACAACACACTGCACATATAATCATGAAAAAAGACAAAGTAATTTTTGACCTCATCAACGAGGAAAAAAACCGGCAGATGCATGGCATCGAGCTGATCGCTTCTGAGAATTTCGTCAGCGAACAGGTGCTCAAGGCAATGGGATCCGTATTAACCAACAAATATGCCGAGGGCTATCCCGGGCGCAGGTACTACGGTGGCTGCCAGGTGGTGGACCAGACCGAACAGATTGCCATCGACCGGGCTAAAGCACTTTTTGGCGCCGAATGGGCTAATGTTCAGCCTCATTCGGGAGCACAGGCT
>JBAXXB010000047.1:0-19911 GCA_037128115.1 Bacteroidota bacterium | reverse complement strand
GAGTTCAAAGGGTTCAAGGGTTTAAAGGTTCAAAAAGTTCATAGAGTTCAAAGGTTCGAAGAGTTCAAAGGGTTCAAGGGTTTAAAGGTTCAAAAAGTTCATAGAGTTCAAAGGTTCGAAGAGTTCAAAGGGTTCAAGGGTTTAAAGGTTCAAAAAGTTCATAGAGTTCAAAGGTTCGAAGAGTTCAAAGGGTTCAAGGGTTTAAAGGTTCAAAAAGTTCATAGAGTTCAAAGGTTCGAAGAGTTCAAAGGGTTCAAGGGTTTAAAGGTTCAAAAAGTTCAAAGGTTCGAAGAGTTCAAAGGGTTCGACCATTTTTCTGACTTTTATCTTTTAACTTTAATCTTTAGTATTTACCTGGAATCAATCCCTCGCTTCCCATGACCCGGTTATGTCTTCAATTTGCACGGCAGAAGTGAGAATATTAACGTATTGGCCTCTGGGAATCATTTCACCACCAAGACTTTTGAGGTGATTCGTATATACCTGGGCATCAATAATTTCAAAGTCCCAGCTTTTAAGTTTTTCGACCAGGTGGTACAAAGCTACTTTTGATGCATTCGTTTCATGATGAAACATGGATTCGCCAAAAAAGACTTTGCCGAGTGCCACTCCGTATAGCCCGCCAACCAGTTTCCCATCGAGCCAGGCTTCTGATGAATGAGCATAGCCGGCCTTATGAAGCTTTATGTAAGCATTTTTTATTTCCTGCGTGATCCAGGTTCCGTGTTCACCTTTCCTGGAGGTTCGGCCACAGTTTTCGATCACATTTGCAAAGGCTTTATCGATAGTCAGGGTAAATTGTTTTCTCCGGATGCTTTGCCTTAGGCTATGCGAAATGATCATTTTCCCGGGGAAAAGTACCATGCGTGGATCAGGCGACCACCAAAGTATGGACATCCCTTGCTCGTACCAGGGGAAAATTCCTTTTGAATAGGCGAATTTAAGCCGTTCAAGGCTGAGATCACCACCTACCGCCAGCAAACCGTCCTTATCGGCATCTTCAAGGTCCGGAAATTCAAAGTTTTGTTGCGAAATTCCAACTGGCATTTGCTAAAATTAACGATGCAAATATAGTTTACTTACGAATGTTTTAAAAGTACCTGAAATTTTAATCATGTAATATCCATCAGCGAGGTTGGCGGGCAGTCTTATTTCTGTTTCAGGGTGAATTTCTCCTTCAGCCTCAGTTATTCCAAACAAATTAATGACCTGGTACCGGGAAACCTGGTTAATTAAACCGGTTCCTCTGATAAATATAGTCCCTGAAGTTGGGTTGGGCGAAACTTGAATTTGCTGATTCAACAAGGTCTCTTTCGAATTGGTGTAAGGATCAAACCAGAATGTGAAAACCGCTTCAGGTGCGGCAAGAGGCAGCGTTTGAACATGGTTGCCTCCATATGCCTGTATATAATACGATATTGTGTCGCTGATACCGAAACCGCTGATTAACCCGCTGTTGCCTCCGCAACACCCGGTAGTGCTTACAGCCTGGAATGCTGAGGATGGATGAATGCGGTAATAGAGTTGTATGCTGTCAATCGGGTCAATACTCTGAACAAAAGTATTGATCCAAATTTCGCTTTGGTAATCCTGTAAACCGGTGATTTTTGAATGTCGTATCCTGAAGAGTTTCGGTTGTGGGATAATTAATGCCAGGCGATAGAGCGAACCGTGCAAGGCGGTAAGTATTTGGGAAGGCACCTGTACTACCTGGTAGCCACTGAACAATTGCTTGTATATACACAGGGCAGTTGCATCGGTAGCAGTGTTATAGGAAGGAATGAATATCTTGTTGTTGAATAGGATAGAGGAGGTGTACGAACGAACTTCACCGGAATCTGAAACCGAATATCCTCCATTTATTCCAGGTGCAACCGGTAGACGCACAACCTGGAAATATTTCCCAACGTCATTTACCGTTTTCGACAGGGTGTCGGCTATCATATCCAGTTCGGCATGGTGGGCAGCGCTTTCCGGAAGTTGAGAGACCAAAACGGTTTCAGGGTCAACAAATTTCAGCAGGCGGCTTATTTCCCCCCATTCGCCTCCACCGCACCCGTTTACCGAAGGAAGAATAATGATCTCATTCAGGCTGAGATTTGTGTAAAGACCCTGCATGACTTCATTTTTGCTCAAACCCGGGTTCTCAGTCAGCACCCGGTCGCCTACAAATCCCCTTCCTATGCCATCGAGTGCCAGGTTTCCGTATTCAAAATTTAAGGGCATGGCATTGTAGGTAAAGCTCAGATATGAGGCCAGGCTGACCGGCAGAAAATCGGCCAGGGGGAATTGCGATGGCTTGTACTGCGCATCCTCAAAGTGCCGGTTATAATTCAGCCCGTCTTCATAATAGCCTGCCGCAGGGCCATAATCGCGTAGCCAGGGAGTTTCGGCTGTTCCTTCAAGGAAAATAATATTTGCGGCTGTAGCTCCGCCTGCTGCAAGTTGTTCCAGTATCGCTGCGGTTGTAAAAGCAGATGAAGGGTCATAAAGAATCCAGACTTTATCGTCAGCCGAAATAATGGATGCAATTTGCACCAGGGTCGAATCGATTGCGGCATTGTAATTCCACTTAAGCATAATTCCTTCATTTTTTTCAAACTCAGCCGGAAGGACCACATCCTGTGCGTGAAGCGCATTCGCGAACAAAAGGAAAAGAAAGAATAGAATTGTATATCGGGTCATATTGATGGAATTTTATGAGGTTTAAACAATTAAAACAGATTAAGGGTTCATATGCCTGGATTGAATGTGTAGAATGCGCATAATATCAGGCGATTACCTTGCAGTTATTTCGTCAGAAAAAAGCCAGGCAGGCTCTCCGCTGCCAGGATGCCAGCCTGGTAACTTGCCGAAATTTATTGCCCTGACCTTGACATATCTTGCTTTACAACTAAAATCAAAATTTACCCGGATGATCTGTTCGCTGTCTTTTTCCGGTATTCCCAAAGATTTTTTATAAACAGAGCTGAATTTTTCACCATCTTCCGATACCAGGAATTCAAGCTGCTGAGGCCTGAAGATCCAGGATTTGGTGCATTCGTTGAAGTTGATGCTGAATTCATGGAGGTTTCTAACTGAACCCAGGTCGAGGGTGGCATCCAAGTCGGTACCGTTGAAGCCAATCCAGTGCCCATCAGCAAAATCATTGGTTCCAATCGCTCCGTCAACCAATGCCAAAGTCCCGCCACCACTGTATTTTTCATCGGGTGCATTTTTGAGTTTGATGTCATATGTTCCCTGGGTGTACGATGTCCGGACAGGGAAACTGCTTGTCCCATCCTTCCTTATGGCAACGCAGCAAAGGTCTGTTGTTCCTTTGAATTCCAGGGGATGAATATACGGGCTTGATTTTGGACCTGGTTCGCTGCCATCGGTAGTATAAAATATTGAAACATCTTTTTCGTCACACGAAAGCACGACGTCGATAGATTCACGAAACGACGCGGAAGATGGGTTCACGTGGACCTGCGGTAACATCTGGTATAGCCCTAATTCTGACAGTTCAGGTTCGAGTCTCGACTGATCGATACTCAGCCGGACCTTGCCGGAATGAACTGTTGGGAACCGCAGCAAGCGTTTATACCCGACCGTGGTACCCCCAGTGACCGGCCTCCATACGCTGTCGACCCATGCATCAAGAGTGAAATGTTCAATCCGCTGCCCCGTGCTTATACTTTCCTGGAGCAATAGGACGTTAAAATCCGTGACCGATTCCAGTGTCATTTCCAGTGAATAAAGTGCCTGCTTTCCCGGCTTCCACGATGTCAGGTCATTTTTGTCAGTCAGTATAGTGATATTTAATGCGTTATTACCCGGTTTAATGGAAGCGCCTTCTGCCAGGTTTTTCATAAATATAGATTCCCGGGCTTTGTTCCATGAGTTTAATGAGTTGATATCGGATTCATTGATCAGACCTGTGCTGTCGGGAGGGATATTGAGCAATAAGGTTGAATTGCGGCCAACAGAACTGAAGTAAATGTCCAGAAGCTTTGCAGGTGGTTTCACCCTGGTATTTTCGCTTGCATGCCAGAACCATCCCGGCCTTATCGAAACATCCACTTCCGACGGATACCAGATCAGGTTACTGGCCTTGCTGATGATATTACGGCTTCCCAGGTCTTCCTGTTCCATATCGCCAGGGGGGATAAACCCTGTGGAGAGTGCTGCTTGTTGCGAATTCCCGGCGATGCTGTCCTGGTTCGCTGATGAATAGGGAACAACACTCCATTCGGTCTCGCGGCCGTACCCGCTTTCGGTTCCAACCCAGCGGACATCCGGTCCCATTATCGAGATTACGGCACCCGGCTGCAGTTTCCTGACCAGTGTATAGTAAGAATCCCAATCATAAACCTGTTTCTTTCCATTCGTGCCTTCACCACAAGCGCCGTCGAACCAGACTTCATCAACCGTTCCATAATTGCTTAATAATGCCTTCAACTGGTTTAGAAAGAACGTATTGTACTCAGGTGAATTGCCGTAGCAGGGCTCGTGCCGGTCCCAGGGTGAGAGGTAGATCCCGAATTTGAGGTGGTATTTCCTGCAGGATTCCGAAACCTGTTTTACCAGGTCACCCTTGCCATTCATCCAGGGACTCGAAGCAATTGTATGAGTGGTAAATTTACTAGGCCACAGGCAAAACCCGTCATGATGCTTGCAGGTCATGATCAGCATTTTGAAGCCGGATTCGCTGATTACTCTTGCCCATTGATCGGTGTTTAACAGGGTAGGGTTGAAACGGCCAGGATCTTCATTGCCTCGTCCCCATTCCTGGTTATAAAAAGTATTCAACCCGAAATGCACAAAAGCAATTGTTTCTAACCTTTGCCAGGCCAGCTGCCGCCCGGAAGGCACAACATGGGCAGCTGATTCAACGATTTCTTGTACAGAACTTCCAGGCTTCAAGGAAACAAAATTGTTTCCAGGTGTATTTTCCTGGGCAAAAATGAAGTGTGGCGTAATGAAGAAAAGCGCAAGTAAATTGATAACCAGCGAGGCTGCACATACTGATTTATTCATCTTTGAATATATGAAATTTTCGGGGAACTACGTGATCTTCTTAACAGGATTCTAGTGCTTCCAATATAACCTGGCAGGCTTCCCGTATCTGTGCTTCAGTAATTGTAAGCGGAGGAGCAATACGGATGGATGAATCGTTGAACAGGAACCAGTCAATGATTACACCGTGTTCAATGCATTGGTCAATTACTTTTTTTACATGATCGAAATTGTCGAGCTGCAAAGCAATCATTAATCCTGCGGCCCTGACCTGGCTTACGGCTTTGCCCTTACTCAGCAATTGAACAATGAGCCCGCTCTTGGATTCAACATCCGGGATCAGTTTTTCGTTTATAATCACCCCGATATTGGCCAAAGCAGCGGCGCAACTAACCGGGTGGCCGCCAAAGGTGGTGATATGCCCCAATACAGGGTTAATGGTCAGCGATTGCATGATTTCCCGTGATGAAATAAAAGCACCTATCGGCATTCCTCCTCCGAGACCTTTGGCCAGCAACAATATATCCGGGATCACATTATATTTTTCGAATGCGAACATATAGCCTGTGCGTCCCATCCCTGTCTGTATTTCATCAAATATAAGCAGGGCCCCTGTTTCGGTACAACGTTTTCGCAGCGCTTGCAGGAATTCATGGCTCCCGGCAATTATTCCGGCTTCACCCTGAACAGGCTCTACAATAACACAGGCAGTTTCGATGGTAATAGCCTCAAGTGCAGCCAGGGAATTAAAAAAAATATGAGCTACACCCGGAAGAAGCGGACCGAAGGGTATCTGGTAGCTTTCGTCGCCGATAACACTCAAGCTGCCATGGGTACTGCCGTGGTAAGCATTTACGAAAGCGACAATTTTCTTCCTACCGGTAAAACGTTTGGCTAATTTTAATGCCCCTTCTACGGCTTCACTGCCTGAATTTACGAAGTAACAATTATTGAGGCTCTCAGGAAGTAATTCATCAAGTGTTCCGGCAAGTTTAACCTGTGGCGATTGAATATATTCGCCGTAAACCATGAGGTGAAGATATTTATCTGCCTGATCTACAATGGCTTTCACGACAGCTGGATGCCGGTGCCCGGTATTGCTTACCGAAATGCCTGAGATCAGATCCATATATTTTTTGCCTGATGAATCGTAGAGATAGACTCCTTCGGCTTTTGTAATTTCAAGAGCAAGAGGCGAATCACTGGTTTGGGCCAGATTATTTAAAAAAAGTTGTCGGTCGGTTAACATTTAAATACGAATTTTGCTCTCCAAAAGTACAATTTATTAGGGTGGATTAAATTTAGTTTGCTTCTCAATGGAAATTAATGTATTATTGTAAGTTAATAAGCCGGATGAAAGATAAAGTAGTTGTGATCACCGGGGCATCGTCGGGAATAGGAAAAGCACTTGCATATGAATTTGGAAACAAAGGGGCAAAAGTAGTCCTGGCGGCACGTAACCTAGCAAAGTTGGAGGAGATTGTAGCTGATCTGCATAAACTTGGAATCGAAGCATTAGCAGTTAAAACCGATGTGAGTATCGAAAACGATTGCCGGGAATTAATTGAGAAGACCTTAACGTACTTTGGCCGACTCGATGTGATGATCAACAATGCAGGGATCAGTATGCGGGCGCTGTTTGCCGATCTGCAACTCGATGTAATGCGCCGTTTAATGGATACAAATTATTGGGGCACTGTGTATTGTACAAAGTATGCAATGCCACATCTGGTAAAGACATCCGGTTCGCTGGTCGGTGTTATTTCGATTGGCGGATACATTGGTATGCCTGGCAGAAGTGGATATGCAGCCTCCAAGTTTGCTGTACGTGGGTTTCTGGATACGGTACGTGTTGAGAACCGTAAAACCGGGCTACATGTGCTGGTTGTCGCTCCTGGCTTTACAACCTCCAACATCAGGAAGGCTGCTTTGCTGGCCGATGGTTCGGAACAGGGTGAGACGCCAAGAGACGAAAATCACATGATGTCAGCCGAAGTGGTGGCTGAGCATGTATACAAAGCCGTAGCCAAGAGGAAACGGCATGTGATACTTACTTTTGTACAGGGTAAATTGACAGTTTTTCTAGGGAAATTTATCCCGAAATTCCTGGATAAACAAATTTATAATACATTCGCAAAGGAACCGGACTCTCCTTTGAAATAGGAGAAATGTACTGTCAAAAAACAGCAAAACTCCCTTTGCTAGATTAACAATGTTGAAACACAATCGTTTAACTTACTGAAACTAATACTGTTTTCCTGAGAAGTACAATTGATTTATAATAAAAAATGAACTAAAATGGATTTGCAGATCGTATTAAAAAAAGGAATGGGTGAGATCCATTTTGGATGTACTCCTGAAGTGGTCAGAGCCTTATTTGGTGAACCGGAAGAGGTTGAAGAACTCGAAAGTGCTATCGATGGTAATGTCGAAAGTATAGTCTGGAATTACCCGGATACAGGGTTGATTTTCTTTTTCGATGCTGCAAACGGGGAGCCTACTCTCAGTACCATCGAATCGGATAACCTCGAAACTGTATTATTCAATTCCCGTATTTTTAATATTACCAGGGATAATGTTATTGCCCTGATGTATGAAAACGGGTATTCCGAACTTGATGAGGATGACGAAACCTGGGGTGAACATCGCGTAACTTTTGAAGACGGGCAGGTTGATTTTTATTTTGCTGACCAGGAACTTACCCTGGTGAGTTGGAGTTGCCACTGATAATTAAGAGTTTACTTGTAAGTAGCTGATAAACAATTTTGTGAAGGCAGGTATCCAGACTATTCTTTCAGAAAGTCGCGGATGGTTTTCAGGTACAGTGCAGGCTGTTCAATTGAAATGGAATGCCCTGCACCAGGTATAACTTCAAACTTGTAATTGGGGAAGAGTTGCAGGTATTCATTTGTAAAGCCCCATTTCTGGTTATCACATTGCCCTTTCATGACCAGGACAGGGAGATGAGAGTCTTTTAGCTTGGGTCTCGGATCCTGGATACCTGATAAACTCTGCACTGTCATTATTTGTGCATAATAACCTCCGCCACCTTCCGCTTCAAGCGCATTGGAGGTATCACAAACTGTCGATTTGTTGAGTTCCCTGTTTAGGCAAGTCTGAAAGTCATCGGCTTCCTTATCCGAGGCTAATTTCCAGCCGAACAGCAATGCCGTTCTTGCAATAAGATTGCTCCTGACATTCTGGACCTTCTCATTGGCTTCTGAATTCGAATACTCCGGTTTTCTCAGATGAAGGTTTTCAGGCTCTTTTAGGTCAGCCAGCTCCTCTTTTACTGGTTGAATGGGTCCGGGAGAAGTTAAAATAATTTTTGCAACTTTTCCGGGATCATCGGCTGCGAACAAGGTGGCCAGGATGGCGCCCCATGATTGGCCGATCAGTATTACTTTCCGGGCACCTATTTCTTTGACGATTTCTTCTAAATCCCTCTTGTGGCGGTCGGCGGTATATTCCTTTATGTCTTTTAACCTGGTCGAGTGCCCGCTTCCTGCCTGATCGTACAAATAGACATCAAAACCATCTTCAGTTAACGGTAATAAAGTAGTGATGTTCTGATCAGATATAAATCCGCCAGGCCCGCCATGCAGGTAGATCACCGGATACGGTTTCCTGATCCCCTTGCCCTCTAGAAAAGTAAAAGCTATCCTCGAGCCCGTAGTAAGGCTCCAGTATCCGATACCTTCCCTTTCCTTCATCGGTGCAACCAGGTATGTCCTCGGATAAAAAAACAGGTACATAAGAATACCAAAAACAATCAAAAAAACATATTTGACAATACTGGAAATTTTTAATTTCATGGCAGGCGGGCTTGGCTTTATATAGAGGTTTGAAGGGGAGTGGTGTGGCGTTAGATAGCGAATGTAAGGAGTATCCGATTTATTCTTTCCGTTTATACAATGGATGATGATCCAATATGTTTTGCCGCAGGTACGTCCTGTCGAGATGAGTATAAATTTCGGTGGTTGTGATACTTGAATGGCCCAGCATTTCCTGCACGGCCCTCAGGTCGGCTCCTCCTTCTACCAGGTGGGTGGCAAATGAATGGCGGAGCGAATGGGGGCCAATGGTTTTCCGGATGCCAGCTGTTATCGCTAAATCCTTTATGATTGTAAATATCATTTCACGGGTGAGTTTCGAGCCTCGCCTATTAAGGAATAGAAAATCTTCATTTCCTTTTTTGATTGCCACTTGAGATCGGATTTCATGCAGGTACAGGTTAATTTGCTTCATGGCTTTTCCTCCGAAGGGAACCAGTCGTTCTTTATCCCCTTTGCCGGTTATCCTGATAAAGCCTTCATTAAAGTAAATACCGCTGATCTTCAGGTTTACAAGTTCCGATACCCTCAGACCACAACCATATAAGGTTTCAACCATGGCTTTATTTCGTTCCCCTTCGGGTTTCGATAGGTCGATGGCTGCAAGTAGCCGTTCTATTTCATTGATAGTCAGGAATTCGGGGAGTTTGCGGCCTATACGCGGCATGTCGAGCAGATGCGTAGGATCGTCACTGACCAGGTTTTCGAGTAGCAGGTATTTGTAAAAAGCCCTGATCCCGGAAATGATCCGCATTTGCGATCGGGCATTCAGGGTGGATTGGTTGAGCCATTTCAGGAAATCCTGCAGATGGGACAGCGTAATCTCAGCGGGTTGGACCGCGATTTGATTTTCTTCGAGGAATGCTGTAAATTTTTCTATATCATGTTTATAGGCATCAACCGAATGCTGCGAAAGCGATTTTTCGAGCCTCAGGAAAGCATCAAAACCACGGCGGTACGATTCCCATATCATTATGGCAAAGATACGCTATTGCCGGATGATTTTGCCCCTGATAACTTCATCCTTTGCCGAAATGAACTTGTATGTGTAAAGACCAGGTGGCAGGTCTCCCAGGTTGATTGTTTGTGTTGGTTGGCTTACATTGAATTCACCTGATATCCGTCCTGAAATATCATAGATTTCCAACTTGCCCGGTACTTGAAAACTAATTGGTATGGACAGGGTAGTGATTCCTGTGGTTGGGTTTGGGAAGATGTTTATGCTTTGAATAGGAGTGATTTTACCTATACCAACGTGAAGCAGATCCTCGCAATTGAGGGGTGTGCCCCAGGTTTCGGATCCTTTTTTATAATAAACCAGCTTTTTGAAATTCGTGGTAATTATACCCAAATGGTAATGATAAGGACCGCCAAGCCCTTTATAATAATAGCTCGAATTTCCAAAATCATCAATGGTTGCATATTGCCAGCATTGCTGTGTTGCGTCACTCCAGAGCGGCCAGGTTGCGTTAGTTAACTTCCATGGTATACCGGATTGGGCCAGAACATCAGTTGATGACAAACCCATTTCATTATCTGTTAGTTCAATTCCCAAATTATTTGAGATTTGCGGTTCTAAGGGATCGAATGGGAATGCCGGGAAATCTGACTTAGTATATTTCATCGTAACCGTATCGGAAGAGTTGGTTATAAACAACTGCCCCATCCCGGGGGTGTATGTTGTGGTCTTGCACTCTGCAATTTTATAGGTAACTGTATCAGTAGTTATGCTATTTATTCTCTCAATAATATGTTGAATCACGAAACCGGTTTCCTTTGGATACCAGAAAGCATAAGGAGAATCATCATATGCAATGTGAAATTCATCGCCGGGCTGGAAATCAAAAATTTCCCCGAAGCTTAAATTGGTTCTGCCTGTGATAGGATTTGTTTTGCCACAAAGGTCCATGAATCTCAGTTTGCTGTGAAATTCATCGAATTTAGGCAAACGTATCAGCCCGTAATTTTTGCTTAAAAGTATATGCTGCCCGTTAACGGGATCATTCACATTTTGACCGTAGGCATCTTTGCGTTGCAGTGTGATTGTTTTTACTGTATCGGAGATGCCGATAAAAAACGCCAGGGCCACCTGGGTAACTTTGGCTTCAATATAATGATTGATTGTGTGATAGTTATAAAAATGCCAGGTATTCCCTAAAGCGGATTTGCTATAGATGGTGAAAACATCCGACGAATCGGGAGGGGAGAAGGGATAAAGGATAAACTGAAAAACCCCGTTCGATTTCTCTGTTATAACATCTCCCAGCCACGAATCCCCGTAAGGCGTGAAACAGCCGTAATCGGTCTGCCGGATCTGCCTCATGCCGAAATATTGGGTTTCGTTCCCTGCCAAAGCCACCGAATCTATCCTTACAACCATAATATCCTGGCTTATGGAATCAAAAAAATAGTAACTTGCATCGGTTTTTATAGCCGTGAAATTTTGGGCTGAAACGACTCCCTGTGAAAGGATTAGGGAAAATAAGAGGGAAATAACGAAGAAATTAATAGCTGGTTTCATCGGTTCTGAATTATAGTACAAATATAATACATCCAACTGCAAAATAGTAACAAACAATTGAATGTGAATAAAACCGGAAAATAATTTTAGCACTCCTTTGGATTATTCATAAAATGTCTATACTTTTGCACCCCTGTAATAAAAATGATTAGAAACAATGGCTAAGAAGAGTAAAGAAGCACGGGTACAGATAATTCTGGAGTGCACAGAGCATAAAACAAGCGGAATGCCCGGTACATCGCGCTATGTAAGCGTTAAGAACAAGAAAAACACTCCCGAGCGTCTTGAGCTTAAGAAATACAACAAGATCTTAAAGAAAATTACTGTTCACCGCGAAATTAAATAACATTATACCATGGCAAAGAAAGTTGTTGCAACCCTGCGTACCACCAGTGGTAAGGACTATGCAAAAGTTATCCGTATGGCCCGTTCACCTAAATCCGGTGCTTACGTGTTTAAAGAAACCATCGTAGCTAACGATCAGGTAAAAGATTTCCTGGCTAAAAAATAATACGACATTCTGTTTCATACGGAAAGCTTTTTCTTTAGGGGAAAAGCTTTTTCAGTTTTCGGCAAATTGTAAATTTTCGAGCATTTAAAAACTTCGAGATAAAACCCATACCAGGATATCTCAGTCTACATGTCAGTTGATTTCCCTTCGCCCTTGCCCGAAAACAATAGTGATTCACTATTAAAACACACAATAGTAATTTACTGATCTATGGGAATATTTTCGTTTTTCACCAAGGAGAAAAAAGAAGTACTCGACAAAGGCCTGGAAAAAACGCGAACCAGTGTTTTCTCCCGTCTTACCAAGGCCATTGCCGGAAAATCAAAGGTTGACGACGACGTACTGGATGACCTGGAAGAAATTCTTGTCACATCCGATGTGGGTGTTGAAACTACACTGAAAATTATTTCCCGCATACAGGACCGCGTTTCCCGCGACAAATACCTGGGAACCAGTGAGCTGAATGGATTGCTTAAAGAGGAGATTGCTGCTTTGCTTACCGAGAATGATACCGGCGAATTCGTGGATTTCGATTTCCCGAAACGGGATACACCTTATGTGATTATGGTTGTTGGTGTGAATGGAGTAGGTAAAACCACCACCATAGGCAAACTGGCTTACCATTTTACTAAAGCCGGAAAAACTGTACTTCTCGGTGCAGCTGATACTTTTCGTGCCGCCGCCATCGACCAGCTCAGCATATGGGCCGACCGTACCGGTGTTCCTATTGTAAAGCAGGTAATGGGTTCCGACCCGGCTGCCGTTGCATACGACACAGTTAAATCGGCGGTTAACCGTGGAACCGATGTGGTAATTATTGATACGGCAGGCCGTTTGCATAACAAGGTGAACCTGATGAATGAATTGGGTAAGATCAAAAAAGTAATGCAAAAGGTATTACCTGATGCACCTCAGGAGGTGTTGCTAGTTTTGGATGCCTCTACGGGTCAGAATGCTATAGAACAGGCACGGCAGTTCATTGCAGTTACCGAAGTTACCAGCCTTGCACTTACCAAACTCGATGGCACAGCTAAGGGTGGTGTGGTAATAGGTATATCCGATCAGTTCAAGATCCCTGTCCGTTTCATTGGCCTGGGTGAAAAAATGGAACAACTCCAGATTTTTGATAAGAATGAATTCGTGAATAGCTTGTTTTCTTAAGACTTTGAGGTTAGAGTGTTTCAAGCTTCTGAGTTACAGAGTTACAGAGTTACAGAGTTACAGCGTTACAGCGTTAAAGTGTTTCAGTGAGTAGTGTTTCAGCGTTACAATGTTTCAGCATTACAGTGTTGCAGCGTTACGAAGTTTAAAGATTCAGTGTTTTATGTTCAATGGGTGGAGATAAAGATGCAATTTTAGACACCCTAATCCCTAACCCCTAATCCCCTCAAATGTCAATTCCCCGTCACACGATTCGTGTAGTAACCCTAGGATGTGCTAAGAATACTGTCGATTCCGAAGTACTGATGGGTCAGCTGAAGCTGAATAATATCCGTGTGCTTCGCGATGGCGAAAAAGGCCGTGAAGATTCGGTAATAATCAATACCTGTGGTTTTATCAATGATGCAAAAGAAGAATCCATAGAGACCATACTCGGGTTCATTGATGCGAAAAAACAGGGCAAACTGAAGCAGGTATACGTAATGGGCTGCCTTTCCGAACGTTTTAAAGAACCTTTGCAGAAAGAAATCCCGGAAGTAGACGAATATTTTGGCGTTCGCGACATGGCGGAAATTGTATCCCGTATGGGTGCTTCCTACCGAAAAGACCTGTTAGGCGAACGCTACCTTACTACTCCAAAGCATTATGCTTACCTTAAAATTGCAGAGGGTTGTGACCGTTCCTGTTCGTTTTGTGCCATTCCTGGCATACGCGGGAAACATATTTCACGCCCAGTTGAAGATATACTCGATGAAGCCCGGAAACTCTCAGCACAGGGCGTCAAAGAATTATTGCTGATTTCGCAGGACCTGACCTATTATGGAGTGGATCTCTATAAAAAACAGATGCTGACCGAGTTGGTAACGCAACTCTCCGACCTGAAGCTTTTCACCTGGATACGGCTTCATTACCTGTTTCCTACCACCTTTCCGGAGTCACTGCTTGATTTAATGTCATTGCGAACGGATATCTGCAATTATATCGATATCCCTTTACAACATATCAGCGACCGTATTTTGAAAAGCATGCGCAGGGGAGTGGATAAGGCAGGAACGTATGATTTGATGGCAAAGTTCAGGAAATCCGTGCCGGGTGCCGTTGTAAGGGCCGCCTTCATTGTGGGTTATCCTGGAGAAACAGAGGTTGAATTTGAAGAACTGAAGACCTTTATCCGCGAAACAGGGTTTGATAGGGTAGGGGTTTTTACCTATTCGCATGAGGAAGACACCCATGCGTTCGGATTAACAGATGATGTGCCTGAAGAAGTAAAACAAGAGAGGGCTGCCTCAATTATGGAGATGCAGCAGGATATTTCGTTGAAATTGAACCAGTTGAAGATTGGAAATACATACAAAGTCCTGATTGATCGTTTGGAAGGCGAGTTTTATGTAGGGCGGACTGAATTTGATTCCCCGGAAGTTGATAACGAAGTTTTAATTAATTGTGCAACGAAACTAAAAATTGGCGAATTTTACACCGCTAAAATTACAGAAGCCGATGCATTCGACTTATATGGTTTAACTATAAAACAATAAAAAAATGAAAAAGATTCTTTTTACTTGCTTGCTGATGGTCTTATCCATTTCTTTTGCACTTGCGCAAACTGCTGCCAATCAAACTGATGCCAAAGGTAAAAAACAAGGTCCATGGGAAGAAAAAACGGCTTCAGGAACCTTAAAAGGAACCTATGTTGATGATCAGAAGGACGGTTGTTGGATCAGTTATGCTGCCGACGGGAAACTGACCCATATTGAACATTTTGACAAGGGACAACATGAGGGAATTGCTGTTGAAATTGATCAACGGGGATACCTTGTCAGTGAATCGTATTACGTAAATAACCTGCTCGAAGGTGCTGCTAAGAAATTTTATTATGGTACCAATCCTGCCAGTACAATCGATTATTTGCATGGTAAAATAAATGGGAAAAAGAGAATATATTACGAAAACTCTGCCGGAAAACTCATGGAAGAGTCTGAATATAAAGATGATATCAAGAACGGAACCTCCAATTTCTTTACCATTAGCGGTGACCCGGTTGCTGAATACCTGTATGTGAATAACATGTTGCAAGGTGTGCAGAAATCATATTATCCTGGCAAGAAACTGATGAGTGAGCAGGAATTCGTTGACAATATGGAAAATGGTACCTACAAGGAGTATTATGAGAATGGTAAACTGAAATCGGAAGGCATTTATGCAAAAGGCGTAATGAATGGACTTTGGAAAGATTACGATGAAGACGGGATTCTTAAACTTCAGGGAAATTATGTAAAGGGAGTAAAAGAGGGCAAGTGGCAGGAATTCGATAAAGCCGGCAAAGTTTCCAAGACTACTTCCTATGTGAACGGGGTGGCTAAATAGACCCTCCTTTAAAATTAAATTAAAATGCCTGTAATCTCAGGCATTTTTTATTTTTTCTCAAACCAATTTAATCAGTTAAAAACATGCCAGTTCCAATTCCAATTAAGAACCCGTTCCACAGGCTTGAAGGGTATAACTGTTTCGGCTGTTCGCCGGAAAATGAGTTGGGATTGAGAATGCAATTCAGGATCGAAGGGGATGAAGTGGTTTGCGACTGGCAGCCTGAAGGCCACCAGCAAGGTTGGGTAGGTGTACTTCATGGGGGTATTCAGGCGACCCTGATGGATGAGATTGCCAGTTGGTACGTTTTTACCAAGTTAAAGACTGCCGGAGTGACTTCGAAAATGGAAGTCAGCCTGCTGCGACCCGTAAAAATGAGCAAGGCACCCTTCACGCTGAGGGCCAGCCTGAAAGAAATGGTACGGAATGTAGCCATTATCAAAGTGGCACTGTATATGTCTGATGGAACTCTGGGAGCGGAGTCGCTGATGCATTATTTTACCTATCCCGAAAATATTGCCCGTGAGAAATTGAATTATCCTGGAATAGAGCATTTTATACCTGTTGCAGGATAAATCACATTATACTGCGGGAACTTATCAACAATAGGTGTTCGAATCTTTTTGTTGCATCTTTCTTATTTATTGATTTACCTTTGCTGCATCAACGGTGTGCATCCCATTTGCAATGGGTATGCCTGAAAAGGGAATCGGGTGAAAATCCTGAACAGTCCCGCTGCTGTAAACTCCAATTTTGCCCACCGGCAATCCTTATGCCACTTTGATGTTAGCACATCATGGGAAGGCGCCGGAAAGGGGGAGTGAGTCAGAAGACCTGCCGATGTGTTAGTGTTCAATGCTTTCGGGTTAAAAGCAGCGACGGATTTCCGCTTTTGCGGAATTTGGTCTTTTGTATACCCGTAATTTATGTTAGAACGTATGGAGAGACGGGTGGTCGTATTTTTTATGTTTTTTTGCCTGGTGTTGAAAATTTCAGCCCAGCAATACGATACTATTCATTCTATCGAAGGTGTTGAAATAACGGCGGATAAAACCACCTCCTTTTCTGCAGGTCTGAAAGTTCAAAAGATAGACACTACAGCACTTTACATCCGCCAGGGAGCAAGCATTGCAATGCTACTGTCGGAACAATCTCCCGTTTTTCTGAGATCATACGGTCCTGGAGGAGTTTCTACTTTATCCGTAAGAGGCACAAATTCATCGCAGTCTGCAGTTTTTTGGAATGGATTAAACCTCACGCAACCCAACATGGGGATGACAGACTTGTCGCGGATATCGACTTTCGAATTCAGCGATATCTCTCTTCAATCTGGCGGAGCAAGTGCTTTGCTTGGCTCAGGAGTAATGGGAGGGAGCCTGAACCTGTCGAGTGCAATGAAATTTTCAAAACCAATGAAAACCTCCGTTCTTGTTTCAGGTTCGAGTAATGGGAAAATTACAGGCGGTATCAAATTAATCGCAGGCAGCAGTCGCCTCGCGTATACGGGTTCGGTTGTCGGCGATTGGAATCAAAATAATTTTAAATATACCGACTACTTTGGCAGCCGAAAACGTCTTGAACATGCGGAATCGAAATCAATATCAACTATTCACCAGGCTGAATACATTCTGAACCGGAAGCAACGCCTTTCTGCAGGAATATGGTATCAAACCACCGACCGGCAGATTCCTCCCACAATGACAATGGCTGCCAGCGATCAGCAGCAATGGGACCAGGCTGTCCGCAGCATTTTACAATGGACGTATACCGGTGTGAAACAATCTTTTTTAGTAAGGTCAGCTTTTGTTGATGAAAAAGAACATTATCAGAGCGAAAATAAACTGATCGATGAATTATATCATCTAAATACGCTGCAAGCGGAATTTGAATATAAAAGATATTTCAGCAAACAAATTACAATGGGTGCTGGTGTTTCAACACGTTTAATCCGTGCTGATGTTCCTTATTATGAAGGATTGGAATATCAGAAAGAAGGATCTATATGGTTTGCTTTGGCTTATTTGCATCCGGAAACTGGGATTAAGGGTGTACTGAACTTACGCCAGGATTTTTCGGAAGGATTTAAAATACCGTTTTGTCCGTCATTTAATATTGAAATACCTGTTTCAGCGCGAATAACAAGCAATTTTGGCGTTTCAAAGAATTTCCGGATACCAACCATGAACGATAGGTTCTGGATTCCGGGTGGCAAACCGGACCTGCTTCCCGAAAGCAGCTGGAACCTACAGGCAGGCGGAGCATATACCTACCATAGCGGCGGGAATATTCAATCCAAAATCGGCATTGATATTTATTCTTTACTAATCAATAACCTGATACAATGGGTTCCTGGCGACGCCGTATTATGGTCGCCGCAGAATGTGCAGAAAGTGTGGAGCCGTGGCGTCGAGATATCCTCAAAAACGGATTTTCAGATGTATGGCTTTAACGGATATTTCCGGTTTGGATATAATTGTACACCCTCCACCTACGGGGAAACTTCCTTAAACGGTTCTGATGTTCAAAATAAACAGCTGATTTATATCCCTTTGCATAAAGTTGTCGAAACGTTTTATGCCGGGAGAGGTAAATATTACACCATGTTTTCCTATTCACTTACAGGCAAACGCTATGTTCAGAGCGACAACCAAAAATCACTTCCATCTTATTCTCTTCTTGATTTTTATGCTGGCGGCACTTTTAAATTAAACAAATCAAGTTTCAGGCTACAGGCGGAAATCCGGAATCTGATGAATAAATCGTATCAATCTGTCCTCTATTATCCCGAACCTGGAATATCATTTTCAATTAACCTGCTAATATCCATTTAATTAATACCATGCCCTTCATGAAAACACTTAAAACCATACTGCTTTTTCTGACTCTTGTAGTTATTTTTATATCAACATCATGCACAAAAGTTGAAGATAATTCAAAAAATGGCGCATTCAGTAATGGAGTGTTTATTGTAAATGAAGGCCCATTTCAAACCGGAACAGGAACCATAACTTACTTTAATCCCGACAGCAACCTGGTGAAACAGGATATTTTTGAAATGGTAAATGGCCGCCCGCTTGGCAATATAGCTCAAAGTATGGCTATTTATAATGGAAAGGGATATATCGTTGTGAATAATGCCGGAACTGTTGAAGTGGTTGATATTGCTACGTTTAAATCGGAAGCTACAATAAAAAACCTGGTAAATCCGGTTCAGTTCCTCGCCATTGATGCAACCAAAGCTTATGTATCAGATTGGATCGGCAATGTGGCAATTGTTGATCTGGTTTCGAATGCGATTAGTAAAACGATTCCGGCAGGAACCGGTCCGGATGCAATGCTGAAATCGGGCAGTTATGTGTATGTGGCGAATACCGGTGGTTTCAGCGTCGACAGCACAATTACTGTTATCGACTTTGCAACGGATAAGGTGGTTAAAACGATAAAAGTGGGTGATGTGCCATCGGCTGTGGTGGCAGACGGAAACGGCAGGATATGGGTTCTTTGTAAGGGCAAAGGATATACAGGATGGCCACAGGCCGGAGATACACCTGGCAGGTTGATTCGGATTGATCCGAACTCATTAAACGTTGATTTTACGTATAAATTCGCTTCTAATGATATTCACCCTGAGAAACTTGTGATTAACAAACAAAAGTCGATGGTCTATTTTCTTTATAATTATGGCGTATACCGTTTCAATATTACTTTGGCCGGTGCTTCACCTGAATTGATCAGATCAAGGTCATTTTATTCGCTGGACTACGAAAATAAAACAGGTTATCTTTATGTGTCTGATCCTAAGAACTATGTAGGTAGCGGAATTGTGCTCCGACTGAAAGCTACAGATGGTTCGGTAGTTGATTCTATCCCGGCAGGAATTATCCCGCGCGGATTTGCTTTCCCTGAATAAGAAACTTAGTACTAAGATATGTTAGAGAAATCTTACTGAATTACCACTTTCTTTTCTGACATTTGCAGTGTGGCTGCAAGAAAATAATCTTCCAATGTCAGTCTTGATTTTATTGAATTATGGCTAATTTGCCCGATATAGATGCACTTTTGGTTGAATGCCGTTTCGAGGCTACGCGCAGCAGCGGAAGCGGTGGCCAAAATGTGAATAAGGTTTCTACCAAGGTGATACTGCTGCTCAATGTATTGGAATCTAGTGTTTTAGACCAGGAGCATAAAAGTATATTTTTATCTGAACTTCATACCCGTATTTCAAAGCACGGTATCTTTAGGATAAGTTCCGGCCGTGAAAGGACGCAGCTGGCAAACCGTAAGCTTGTTACTGAGAAATTCTTTAAACTAGTGGAAAAAGCCTTTGAAACAGATGAAGAACGCATAGCTACCAAGCCAACCAGGAGCTCAAAGCTGAAGCGCATCGAAAGTAAGAAAGCGATTTCCGGTAAAAAGGCAGACCGTACCCAACGGTGGAATGACTCTGAAGATAATTAAAGGATTTCACCTTATCGCCTGTCAGACATTCACTTAGTTACACAATTACACAATCACTCAGTCGC
>JBAXXB010000046.1:0-20473 GCA_037128115.1 Bacteroidota bacterium | reverse complement strand
ACCGAAAAGAAAGTACAGCAGTAAGTTGAACTAGAGCCTAAAACAACGGAAATACGATGCAATTGCAAATCGTTTGCCAAATGGAGAATAGAACAATGAAAGAGGCGACTTTGCGTAAAATAAGCAATGATTTAGGAGAAAGTCTGAACAACTGGGCTGTTGCCGTTTCATTTATACCCATTACGTTCTTTACCTATATCTTTCATGAATCCGGGCATTGGATATTTGGAGAACTATTGGGAAATGATATGACATTAGGTTTAAATAGTACGGCTCCGAAGAGTGGCTATTTCATACATGAAACTCATGCCTTATGGTCTGCAATTGGAGGACCTTTTTTTTATCCCGCCTATGCAGGACCAGACCTGAGCTATATTGGGTAGTAACTTTTTTGCCTTCAGGCATTCAGCCGATATATGCTATCGTTAAACAGCTAAATTGAAATGAAGAAAAAGCAGTTGTACTATTGATCATCGTGTTGGCCGGAATTTTGGGATTTGTTATGATTACGCATTATTGGGGAGAATTTTCAGGAAAAATTAGTTCAGGAATAGTTACTTATAAATTGAATTCCAAACCTGGAAGTTTTGAAATAAGAGCTGATAAAAATGCAAAAGTTGTATATTCCATGGAATTAGTTATGTCAGGGAAAATTAATGGAACCGGGATTTTATGTGTTGAACGAACTGACTCAACCTGCTTGCGGGCCGATACGATTTCTGACAAATTTAATGTAATATACCACGGTGATTGGTACAGCGATAATTGTATTGTCCGCTACAAGCCCATTACCTCGACAAAAGGTGAATTGATAATGGATTATAAAATATTCTCTTTTAGGCGAAAATAAAGACGAATTATAATAACAGGGCTTCATCCCGCCGCGGCAGGACATTTATGGTACATAATGCCCGGCATAGAGTCCAGGTTTAATCAATAACCCCAGGCAGATGCGGTTTTGCCTGGCTAATCGCAATAGGGGTAGAGAAAATGATTGAAAATATGATTAAAGAGGCAAGTGGATGGAGCCGGAGGAAATGAAATAAATTGCACTCTTAAGGAGAGGTAACCGAAAGGAGTGTTGTTACACTTAACAAATTATACTATGAGCAGGAAATACCTGGTATTGCTGATTTTAAATGTACTGTTTCAAAGCTGTTTCGGCAGCCATGTAATTAGCCTGCCCTGGGTTGCGTCCGATATCAAATACAGCAGCAGCAGGGGTAAGTTGTATGCCGTGGTGGATGCCATGGATGCTCAGTACGGCAATTGTATTATTGAAATAAACCCGGTTACCGCCGAGGTGGAACGCTCGGTATATGTGGGTACTGAGCCAGCTTTTATACGGCTCACAACCGATGAAAACTACGCCTGGGTCAATTTTGAAAATATCCCTTTTGTAAGGAGGGTTAACCTGAATACATTCACCGTTGATAAAGATATATACCTGGGGCCTACTAGGCAAAACAACTCTCCCGGGCATGGATTCAGTACCATACAGGCGTATAATTTCACGGTTCTCCCGGATAATAACAATGCACTGGCGCTGGGCTTAAAACAACCCTTTATCTTTAGTTTTGATGCCATGGCTTTGTATAAAAATGACAGCATGCAACCCAGGACTTTGCTATACATCCCGCAAGGTGCAGACCCCTTATGCTTTGAACCTGTGATGCATGGGGAATATTTACTTGGGCATTACCAGACGAACTTCGACAATATTTTTTCGAGGATGAAAATACTCGGGAATGGGCTTGAGTTCATCGATCAGAATGATTCGACCGCCGTGGCCATCTTTATGAGGAATTTTTTCAAGGTGCACCACGACACGGTTTACAATTCCCAGGGTTATGTGCTCGATGCCTCCGACAGTTGCAGGCTCAGAGTACTCGGGCAATGTAAAAATGATATGATAGGCGACCGTTACGGCTTTACCTATTCCGAAATTCATCATGCGTATGTTTATCCCAACCTCAATGACCATTCGCTCAACCTGACATTCTACGACAAAAACAGTTTCCAGGCCCGCGATTCGGTATACCTGTTTGAATATCCGTTCGATCAGCTCATGATGATTCTGGAACTACAGGTGATTGATGCGCATAGGTTTGCTGTGCTCATTGGTAAGGATTATGGCGAGTTTACTATACGTATCATAGAAACAGAACCTTATGCCACGGATGATCTGCCTTCAGCCTCGGCCATAACTGTGTTCCCAAATCCGGCAAGCGGAAATATTATAATTGATGGATTGCCCATTCATAAAACAATCTTCCTGTATGATATCACGGGTAAGCTGCTCAATACCTACGGGTATGACGGAATAAAGGCTGAGATTAACCTCGAAAGGTATCCACGGGGAATAGTGTTGCTGAAAGTTACTGACAACGAGCAGAAGGAAAATGGCTTTATAACTAAAATTGTACTGCGCTGATGAAAAAGATATTAATACTCTGCCTCCTCTTGGCTGCTCAATATAGTAATGCTCAGGCTATAAAGCTGAACATAGATGCAACCCGGGTTGTATATAATTCACTCTATCACAAAGCCTTTGTGGCTGTAGATACCTATGATCCTCTTTACCCTAAGAGTATTCTGCAGATTGATCCGCTGGCAGGAACCGTTGAAAAACATATTTCGCTGCCGGGAATTCCTTTTATCATTCGTCAGACCACGGACCTGAAATACCTGTTTGTTTCGTACCAATACCAGCCGGATATTCTGAAAATCAAGCTGGATGATTTTACCATTGCAGATAATATAATGACCAATGAGCTGGATGTGCTTGATTTTGCCGTGAAGCCTGCCGATAATAATACGCTCGTTGTAATCCGCGGCGACGGAGGTTACCCCGATGATATGGTCATGTATAAGGATGGCATACTGCAGCCAAAGCAGGAGAGAACAGACTCTGATCTGTTTTCGGCACTTTGCTTTAAGAATGACGGTTCCCGGCTTTATGCGCACAACAGGGTCTCGACAGGATTTGAAGGCCGCCTGGTGAATATCCTGGATGATGGGGTCGAATTCACCGGTAAGACATGGGATTACATGATTCCAGCTTTCAGTTTTATCAAGAACCACAACGACCTCTTATACGATCAATCCGGTGATTTCATCGATCTTTTTTCCGATTCCATCCCGAAACAGATTGCACAGATACCCATTTACAAAATCACCGAGTATTCCAGGACAGGTTCCGAATACTCTGACATTCACGGGTGTTATGTATTCGGGCATGCCATTGATTATAAAGGCTATATCAGCTTTTTTCATGGGGAACACTATAACTACCTGGGCTCATTTGCTTTGCCCGGGCAGGTTGAAATGATCTACGACCTGGCTGTGGTGGATTACGATCATTTCATCGTGGTGGCATTGGGCTATTCGGGTGAGAATAATTTCCTGTTATTGTTTACCGGAAATTCGAAGGATAAAATGGCGCTTCCGGCAAGGCCGGCCACTTTAAAACAGCGTGAAAACCCTGGTAATCCCTGGGGTAATTCCCGACGGTAAACATGGAATTCCTAGAGCGGCTAATGGGTCCCTACAGAAGTAGTAAAATATACTTCCAAGTTAAAAAAGACATACATGGAGGCGTTTAAATCTAAATATAAGTTGGATGATACTCACTACGCATCAGAAAATAGTTCATCATGGCGGAGGTGTGAAAAGGAATAGGTTTATGTTTACTTTTGAAACTGGGAATGACCGATTACAGGACATTGTAAGTCAATAACTATAACACAGTATGATTATGGGAAATAAAAAGGAGTTGTCACCGGAAGCAGGTGTAGAACTGATCAAGGCATTAAAGGACCGGTTTCATAAAAACATGAACCGCCATGCAGGACTGGATTGGGATAAGCTGCAGGCAAAGCTTGAAGCGGATGCCGAAAAACTCTGGTCGCTCAATGAAATGGAAAGCTCCGGCGGTGAACCGGACGTCGTTGGCCTGGATAAGAACACAGGCGAATATATTTTTTATGATTGTTCGGCCGAAAGCCCGAAAGCGCGCCGAAGTTTTTGCTACGACCGTGAAGCACTGGACTCAAGGAAAGAACATAAACCGGGAAACACCGTCATGGATATGGCTGCTTCCATGGGCATTGAACTCTTAACGGAAGAGCAATACCGCGAGCTTCAGAAGCTGGGAATTTTCGATACCAAAACATCAAGCTGGGTGAAGACACCGGATGCGATCAGGAAACTCGGAGGCGCAATCTTTTGCGATCGTCGCTACGGGCATGTCTTTGTGTACCACAATGGTGCCGACTCTTACTATGGTGTCAGGGGGTTCCGGGGATCGCTAAGGGTTTAAGGTTATAGAAGCTGCTAGATGCCAATGTGCGAGCGGATCACCCGGCGGGAAGCAAGACGATAAATAACCAAAGCCCCTGCCTCCAAAGCGGCGAATTTACTGCCTGGTGGTTAGTATTTTTATCAATATAGGGGATGAGTTGTTATGTGGCAGTAAGGCGCAAACGCATCGAACACAGAATGGGAACGAACGGGAATTGGGCATAAAGCTTAAATTGATAGGAACGAAGAGTAGGGTGGGGGAGTCTTTTAGCCAAGGCTCTTTAGAGATATCAGTATGAAATGCCTCGCAGCCTGCCTGGCAGCTAATAGATAAAGGTCAGCATAAAAAAGACATAAGCACTAAAAATAGGAAAAATGAACAGGTTTATAAAAGTAATTACTATAACAGCGGTGCTTACAAGTTGTATAACACAAACAAAAAAAGCAAGTGAACGGAAAGATCAAAAAAATGTCGCTCTAAGCGCAGTTTTCGTTAACGACACAACTCCTAAGGTAACAGGAATAGGGGGGATTTTCTTTTTTTCGGACAATCCAAAAGAAACAAAAGAATGGTATGGGAAAAACCTTGGACTTGCCATTAATGATTTCGGTTCGGTTTTTGAATTCAGAAACGCCAAAAGACCAGAAGAAACAAATTATTTAGTGTGGAGTACATTTAACAAAAAAAGCAACTATTTCAAGCCCTCCAATAAGGACTTTATGATCAACTACAGGGTTCAAAACATTGAAGGGCTTGTACGTAATTTAAGAACAGGTGGAGCGACCATATTGGATAGCATTGAAACATACGACTATGGGAAATTTGTTCACATACTCGACCCGGAGGGGACCAAAATAGAATTGTGGGAACCCGTTGACAGTGTGCAGACTAAAATGGGTGGTGCGACTACAAAATAGGGGCAATTTAACGAAAAATAAGTGCTTGAAGTACTTAGATTGCCTGGAGTACTTGGAGCGCCTAAATTACTTGAAGTGCCTAGAGTGCCTAAAGTGCCTGGTGTACGTAAAGTGACTAAAAACAAGCAAACGCTGTAACACAAAAAGCACAAAACAGGCACAAAATACGCAGAGATTTTGCGTGTTAAGATGGGACGAGTCGTCCAATTCCGATTCCGGGATTTGAGACATTTAAATGAGCGGGACTCAGTTTCAAAGCAATATAGCAGTGGTTTACTCTTTTCTGGATGTTTTGGATATTCGTTCTATTCCAACATTTTGTATCTTTGCCGTCCCAATTATTCTCCAAAGAGGTAAATTGTTGACTTTCAATATATTTTGGAGAAATGCACTAACATAAGTAATAGCGTACATACAATTTAATAGATGAGTAAAAATAACATTTTTGGTCTTGTAATCATTGTTGGTTTATTGATCGGGTACAGTCTCTGGATGACCCCCTCGAAGGAGGAGATGGCAGCGGCGAAAAGGAAATCTGATTCCATCAGCCAGGTATACCGCGCTGATTCACTGGAGAAAGCGATGGCTTCGATGGTGAAGAAAGCGGTTAACGACTCTTTGTCAAAAACGAACCCGGTAGCAGTTCAGGAAAAAGGTGCCGATTCGCTAGCCAAGGGTTTTGCGGCTGCCGGCACCAATGAAGAGAAGTTTTATACCCTTGAGAGTGACGTTTTAAAGTTAAAAATTTCGGCCAGGGGTGGACGCATCTGGTCGGTTCAGCTGAAAGATTATAAGACATACGACAGCCTGCCTTTGATGCTTTATAAAGGTGATTCTACGCAATTTGGCTTTGAGTTTAATACTGACGACCTGCGCACGGTTAATACCGGAGACCTGGTGTTCGTTCCTGCCGGTATGGCAGGCAAGGACTCTGTGCGTGTTTTGGGTAAAGACTCCCTACAGTTTGCACTCAGGGTATACCCGGGGAATACTGATTCGACAAACCGTAAGAGCTATATCGAATATGTTTATACCCTGAAAGGCAATGACTTCATGCTTGGTTATAAGGTGAATTTTGTCGGCATGAAAGGATATATTGCCCAGAATACCCGCGACATGGCACTCATGTGGAATACGACGCTTATGCAACAGGAGAAAAACCTGAAAACGGAGCAATCGCAATCCACTGTATATTATATGGATATAGCCGGTGAGGTGAATAACCTGAAGGAAACCAAGGATTCGAAAGAACGTTTATCAACTGCCGTTAAATGGATTTCGTTCAAACAGCAGTTCTTTTCGGCCACCCTGATAGCCGGCGATAAATTCGAAAGCGCCGACGTAGAGAATGTGGGGTACCCGTTTGAGAATCTGGACCGTAAGGTGAAAACCATGAAATCGACCATGATACTGCCTTATACCACCGAAAGTGACCAGACCTACAACATGAAATGGTATTTCGGCCCTAATAAATACAAGGTATTGCGCCAGTATCACCTGAATCTCGAAAGGCAGATCCCGCTGGGATGGAGCTTCTTCCTGATGCAGTGGATCAACCGTTTTGCCGTCATTCCTGTTTTCAACTGGCTGGAATCGACCAACCTCAGTTACGGTATTATCATCCTCATCCTGACTATCTTATTAAAAATAGTGCTGTTCCCTATCGCGTGGAAGACCTATATTTCATCCGCAAAGATGCGGATATTGAAGCCCGAAATTGAAGAAATTGGCCTTAAATTCCCTAAAAAGGATGATGCCATGAAGAAACAGCAGGCTACCATGGCACTGTATAAAAAGGCTGGGGTTAATCCCATGGCCGGTTGTGTGCCCATGTTGCTTCAGTTCCCTATTCTTATTGCACTGTTCAGGTTTTTCCCGGCCTCCTTCGAACTTAGGCAGCAATCCTTCTTGTGGGCTACCGACCTTTCGAGCTATGACTCCATTTTTTCATGGACCACTCAGATACCTATACTGAGTACATTCTACGGTAACCACATCAGTCTATTCACCCTCCTGATGACCATTTCGACCATCATGTACACCAAGATGAACAACGATATGATGGGCTCAACCCAGCAGATGCCGGGTATGAAAACCATGATGTACCTTATGCCTATTATGTTCCTGGGTTTCTTTAACAACTATTCAGCAGGACTGAGCTATTATTATATGCTTGCCAACCTGTTCACCTTTGCCCAGATGTTTGTTATCCGCCGTTTCGTAAACGAAGATAAACTGCATAAACGCATACAGGAAAACAAATCAAAACCGGTCAAGAAATCGTCGTTCCAGAAAAAGCTGGAAGACATGACCAAACAACAGCAACAGAAAGCTATCAGGAAATAGAACCGGATTAGCCGGTACCGAATCCGCAGTTAAAACCCAGGGGTTTTACTGCGGATTTCTTTTTGTATCAGTATGGGTTATTAGCCGAAACCAGGCAAATATTGGCTAAACGGTAGAGAAGGCGTGCTCCCACGTTGGCATCCCATTCGTCGGTGCCGGGGGCAACCTCATTCAGATCGAAGCCTATGATCTCACGGCCCGAATACACTACTTTCTCGACCAGGTATATTGCCTGTTCGAGCTCGAGTCCACCGGGGACAGGGGTGCCCGTATTCGGGCATAGTTTCGGGTCTAAGCCGTCAATATCAAAGCTCAGGTATACTTTTTCGGGAAGCGCATCAACAATGTTGTCGCAGATTGCCGCCCAGTTTTTCCCCTCGAATTGCTGATGCCTGATATCCCGGTCAAAAAATGTCGTAATGCGTTTTTCGGATTCAATCAAAGCCAATTCAGCTTCGCAGTAATCGCGTATACCCAACTGTACCAGTTTTGTGACCTGGGGGATTTTAATCGCGTTAAACATAATGGAGGCATGTGAAAACTCGAAGCCTTCGAATGCCTCCCTTAAATCGGCATGTGCATCGATGTGCAAAATTCCGAACTCATTGTGTTTTTCGGCAAGAGCCTGCAGCAAACCCAAAGGAGTACTATGATCGCCGCCGAGCAATGCAACAATTTTATTCTGGTTCAGAAGCAGGGTAGATTCCTTTTTCACCCATTCATTCATTTCGCTGCAGGCAAGGTTGATTTTAGCCAGCACAGGTTTTAAGTTTTCCAATCCGGCGGAATCAATTCCACTGGCCAACTGGTCAATATATTCTTCAGCCTGCTCCCTGAAAAAGTCACTCTTTTCTCTCAGTTGAGGATTAATCTCTTTCATGGCAATACCTAGTTTCCAGGCATCAGTGACGAAAGGATCGAAAAGGTCGACCTGCAGGGAAGCTTGCAGGATAGCCTCAGGCGCTTTGGCGGTGCCTGCCTGGTACGAAACGGTTACTTCCCAGGGAACCGGCAGTATGACCAGTTTCGCGTTGCCGGTATCGAAAGGCAGGCCGTATATGTTGCCGTTTGTATCACCCAGGCCGTTAGGGTCGAAGGCTGCAATTTTATCGTTAAGATCCATGAATAGGCAATTTGAATGTAAAACTATGAAAAAAGTCGGATCGGATTACCTTGAGTTTCTTATTACAGGGGGCCAGGACTCACTATTTCTATGAAGTGAAGGTACTCAGTAAGCTGTTAGTTCCTGCGAGGTAACTTAGAAATAACTCCATCCCTTTTCTTTTTGAATCATCCAACGTATAACTTATATCGTTATTGAGGTAGGAAATGAGTTCCTTTTCAGTGATATGGAGTTTCTCGGCCATAACAACCGATTTCTCCCTGTGTTCCACACCCCAGCTTAGGGCCGACTGGAAGTGATCGGCGAAGCCGGCAGGCAGGACTGTGCGGGAAATCCATACTGCAAAAACAAATGGTAATCCGGTAAAATTTATCCATTCACCGGCAAGGTCGTAACAAAACGGAAACTGCGGAGCCAAACCGAAAGTCTTATCGCCTATCAGCACCTGTCCTTCATTACTGTCAAGCTTCCCGGTGAGTTCCGAAAGGCTTTTCCACTCCGGCGCTATACTCCAGTATTTTTCGGCTAAAACCTTAACCAGGTTTACCGAGGTACGGCTGTCCGTATCAAGGTAAATAGTTTTTAAGTCAGGCAAAGGGGAGTTTGCCAGCAACAATACAGATTTAACGTCCTTGTCTGCTCCAATACAAAGATTGCTGACCAACTGGTAATCCGGTATTCCGGGTAAGGCACCAACAGGTATCAGCCCTATCCCGGCTTCGCCCGTGATTATTTTACGGGCGCATTCCGAGGGTACATCCAGGCTCAGGTCAAACCCTACAAGTAAACCCGAGTGTTTTAATCCGTATATAAAAGGGAGTGTATTGTAATACGAAACGGCAGTAATTTTAACAGAATTCATGGAGCGAAATTAAATAAAATGACTGAAACTGGACGGGTAATGCAAAAACTTGTATTTTAAGTGCCTAAAATGCCTAAAGTGCCTGGAGTGTCTGGAGTGTCAATGGGACTAAGGTGCTTAAAGTGCCTGAAGGATAATTTGTTCGGATACTAAACCTTTGTGGAAATAATTATTTTTTAAACATGTAAGGGTAAACCCCGTTTCAAGTGTCTTTATATACAGGTAATTATAAAGTTTAGCTATTATGAAAATACATGTAATTTTATTTATTCTGCTATCTGCGATTAATTCTTCACTCTTTTCACAAACCCCTTTAAATGCGAGCGTTATAGGAGCCTGGGGGCAGGGAAACACTTCCACAATGGCAATTGGCGGAAATTATGCCTTTACCAATTGCGGAAGCAGGTTCATCGTAGTGGATGTGAGTTTGCCCGGCTCACCCGAGAAAGCAGGGGAGATCACTTTGAGCTCTGAAATTCTTGGTATTAAGGTTAAGGGAAATTATGCCTATGTTGTTGACGGTCCACTTGGACTCTGTGTGCTTGATATCAGCAACCCCACTGCTCCTCAACTGATTGGTTATACCGATACGCAGGGATGGGCGAGGGGAATAGAAATCGAAGGGAATTATGCCTATGTGGCTGATAATGATTTCGGCGTCCTTATTTTTGATATCAGCAATCCTTTGATTCCTTTGCTCAAAGGTTCGTTCGATACACCCGGTTTTGCTTACCATGTTAAGGTCCAGGGAAATTATGCCTATGTTGCCGATCATAATAAAGGCGTACGGATCATCGATATCAGTAATCCCTCATCACCGGCTGAAACGGGGTCATACTATATCGGGGAGTACGAAGAAATGGATGGAATAGCAGTAGCCGGAAATGTTCTTTATATTGCATTTGTGGATGGTCTCATCCTGGCTGATATCAGCGATAAAACCAATCCTGTCCTGGTTGGAGCCTGGTATAAAGCTATAGTTCACGGGAACAGCGTTGAATTGAATGGAGACTATGCTTATCTTAATTGCGGCTCCGATGTTTCCCGTGTATTTGATGTCAGCAGCCCCACCAATCCCCAGGTGGCAGGAAATGTACCGTATGCCACCTCCATTTCGTTTAGCGGGGATTATGCTTTCGTTCCCGGTATGAAAGTTTTCAATATCAGTGAACCATCCCATGTGATGACTGCGGGTTCATTAAACTTTGCAGGGATTGTATCTGGGATTGCTGTTCGTGATACCCTGGCATACCTGGCCGATTGGACGGGAGGACTTCATATCGTTAATTGCAGCAACCTTGAAAACCTCCAGGAGATTGGATCATTCGACACACCGAATTCGGCACAGAATGTTGCCGTAAGTGCTGATTATGCTTATGTAGCGGATTCCGATTCAGGCCTGAGGATTATTAATGTCAGTAATCCTTATTCACCTTTCGGGGTGGCACATTATAAAATCCAGGGAAAAGCACTTGATATAACGCTTAACGGCCATTATGCGTATGTGGCATACGGTGATGCGGGGATGGGAATACTTGATATCAGCAACCCGGCAACTCCCCTTGAAGCAGGTTACTTCGACACCCAGGGGAAGACCTATCAGGTTGCTATAAAAGGAAACCTGGCCTATATAGCAGATGGTCCTGACGGAATCCGGATTGTTGATATCAGCAATCCCGCCTTCCCGGTGGAGACCGGGTACTATGATACGCCGGGAATCTCATTAGGGCTGGCAGTTAGTGGCAATTACCTTATTGCTGCTGATGGTTCAGGAAGCATACTCATCCTGGATATCAGTAACCCGGTTTCACCTCAATTGATATGGTCTTATACAGAATATGAATATTATTCGGGTGTTAGTATCTCGGGCCGTTATGCCTGTTTTAAGACCTTATTTAATGGCCTGACCATTTTTGATATCCATGATCCGTATAACCCAGTTAAGATGGGGATCTACGACAAAGGAGGGAAGCGGGCACTGGCAATCAGAGGAGGCCTGTATTTTGTTGATAATGATTTCGGATTCTCAGTTCTCAGAGTAGAATTACCCTTTTGGACAGATGAGGATCATTCAGCAACGAATACACTTCATCCTTTTTTCGATGATGCGGGTTTTCATTTCACACTTTTACATGACAACCGGGTCGATTTAACGCTGTACGACGTCACAGGCAACGAGGTTGGAATTGCGGCAGGAGAGATATTCGGTTCCGGGGAATGCTGTATCCCAATGGATGGTAGTAAGTTGTGTACCGGGATATATGTTTATAGACTGCAGGCCGGAGGAACATACTATACAGGGAAGATTATGAAAAGGTAAATAGCCGCCAGTATCTAAGTTCTGACTATTCGGAAGGTTATAAGTCGGAAGTGAGAAATTTCGGAGAATTAACTCTTAACTCTCACTTCCCAGTTCGCTCGTTTTGTTTGAAAAAAATCAAGTCTTTTACCTGCTCAACCATTTCAGGTAATAAATCTTTGTCAATCAGCCGGCGGTTAACATTAATATCCAGTGCATTTTGTTTGATAATAGTTTTCGGACTAATTGATATATTGTTGGTTAAAAATAAATTCTTACCTTTGCACCCCATTTTAGCGGGGCATTGTTCAGCTTTTCCGGTAAGCAGATCCATGTACCTGGCTATAAATCAACCTGATGTTAAACCGGCCTTACCGGAAGGCCACATTTAGAATTAGTATTATGAGTGACGACGTTAACGTTAACGACGAAATTAACAATGTTGAAGAAACTGTCGAAGTAACTGCCAGCGAAGTAGTTGAGACAGCAGAAGCAGTAGTTGTAGAAGAATCAGAAGCAGTAGTTGCAGAAGAAACAGAAGCAGTGGTTGCAGAAGAAACAGAAGCAGTAGTTGCAGAAATTGAACCAGTTGCAGAAGAAGTAATTGCAGAAGTTGAACCAGTTGCAGAAGAAGTAATTGCAGTAGCAGAACCCGTTATGGAAGAAGCAGTTGCAGTGGCTGAACCCGCTGTGGAAGAAGTAGTTGCAGTAGCAGAACCCATAGCCGAAGTTGCAGCAATACCTGTTGTAGCCGAAGTTGTTGAAGAAGCTCCTAAAGCTCCTAAGGCTCCAAAAGCGCCTGAAGCACCAATTGTACCTGTTGAATTTGACTGGAACGCTATCGGGAAAAAGCACGAAGCTTATGCTCCGGCTGACCGCAAGCGTTTAGAAGACATTTATGACAAAACCCTCAGCTCAATCGGCGACCACGAAGTACTCGAAGGTCTGGTTGTAGGGCTCACCAGCCGCGAAGTTGTTGTAAACATCGGATTTAAATCGGATGGTGTAATTCCGGTTTCGGAAGTACGTTACAACCCGGATCTGCGCGTGGGCGACAAAATCGAGGTTTATGTTGAGAACCAGGAAGATATGGGCGGACAGCTTCAGCTTTCCCACAAAAAGGCCCGCATTCTCCGCTCATGGGAGCGCGTTAATACCGCTTTCGAAACACAGGAAATTATCAATGGTTTTGTGAAATGCCGTACCAAAGGAGGTCTCATTGTTGACATCTTCGGTATCGAAGCTTTCCTTCCCGGATCACAGATTGACGTTAAGCCTATCCGCGACTACGATCAGTATGTTGAGAAAGTTATGGAATTCAAAATCGTTAAGATCAACCACGAATACAAAAACGTTGTTGTTTCGCACAAAGCGCTTATTGAAGACGAACTTGAAGCTCAGAAAATCGAAATTATTTCGAAACTCGAAAAAGGCCAGGTTCTTGAAGGAATCGTTAAAAATATCACTTCATACGGTGTATTTATCGACCTTGGCGGTGTTGACGGACTTATCCACATCACTGACCTTTCATGGGGACGTATCAATCATCCTGAAGAAATCGTTCAGCTTGACCAGAAAATCAACGTTGTTATCCTCGACTTCGACGAAAACAAAAAACGTATCGCTCTTGGTCTCAAACAACTTAGCGCTCATCCATGGGATTCGCTCCGCGAAGACCTTAAGGTTGGTGATAAAATCAAAGGCCGCGTAGTTGTTATTGCCGACTATGGCGCTTTTGTTGAAATCGCTCCTGGTGTTGAAGGTTTGATTCACGTTTCAGAAATGTCGTGGAGCCAGCATCTTCGTACCGCTCAGGATTTCCTCCGCGTGAACGACGAAGTGGAAGCAGTAGTGCTTACCCTCGATCGCGAAGACCGCAAAATGTCACTCGGTATCAAACAGCTCATCCCGGATCCATGGACTGACATCGTTTCGAAATACCCGGTTAACTCACGCCACACAGCTACAGTTCGTAACTTTACCAATTTCGGTATTTTTGTTGAACTCGAAGAAGGTGTTGACGGGCTTATCCACATCAGCGACCTTTCCTGGAGCAAGAAAATCAAACATCCTGCCGAATTTACCAAAATCGGCGAAACTATCGATGTAGTAGTACTCGATGTGGATGTTGAAAACCGTCGTTTGAGCTTAGGCCACAAACAACTCGAAGAAAATCCATGGGATGTATTTGAAAGCATTTTCACTACCGGTTCAGTTCATAAAGGTACTGTTGTAAGTGCATCCGATAAGGGTGTGGTTGTAGCCCTGCCTTATGGCGTTGAAGGATTCGCTCCTACACGTCATGCACAGAAGGAAGACGGTTCGAACCTGCAGGTTGATGAAGCCCAGGATTTCAAGGTCATCGAATTTTCGAAAGAAAACAAGAAGATCATTCTTTCACACGCCAAGATGCACCAGGATGCTAAAGCAGCCGAAAGGGCAAAAGACGATAAGAAAGAGGAAAGCGCAGAAATGACAACCAAACGTGCCGTGAAGAAAATCAAGGACAACCTTGAAAAAACCACCCTCGGTGACCTGGATGCTCTCGCTAACCTGAAAGCCTCGATGGAAAGAAAAGAAGAAGAAGATAAGAAATAATCTTTCTTTTCCTGATAAAATAAGCCGGATCCTTTAACCAGGTCCGGCTTTTTTTAGCTTAGGCAAATGAAGACGGATCTTATTTTTAAGGCGCGTAGTTTGCACTTAACGTGAGTATTAATCCAATAAACACTGTGAGGTAGTTAATACAATTCTGCAGAAAGCTATTGAACATTAAGGCTTCCTATTCCTTTTAATACGAACTTCGCATTTTATTATAACCGCGAGAGATAAACTTACTATATGCTTCCTTTTAATCTTACAATTCTCGGCAGCAGTTCGGCCACACCCACATCGGACCGCAACCCGACAGCACAATTGCTCAGCCATGGCGAAAAACTGTTCCTGATCGATTGCGGCGAAGGTACACAGGTATCGCTCAGGAGAATGCATATTCATTTTCAGCGTATCAGGCATATTTTTATCAGCCACCTGCACGGCGATCACTTTTACGGGCTGATAGGGCTTGTTTCATCCATGCACCTGCTGGGGAGGACCAAGCCGTTACACGTTTACGGTCCACCTGCATTGAAGGAAATCCTTGATTTGCAATTGTATGCTTCCCAAACTACTTTACTTTACACGCTTGAATTTCATTCGACGCAGGCAGATAAAGTGGAGGTGATTTTTGAAGATGAAACCCTCATTGTAAGCAGTTTTCCTATGCTGCATCGTATACCTACTACCGGGTTTCTGTTTCGGGAAAAGCCGTACGAACGGAAAATCCGGAAAGATGTTATTGAATTGCTTAAAATACCTGTTCACCTGATCCCGCGTTTAAAAGCAGGTGATGATTACGTGGCTCCTGATGGCTGCATTCACCCGAACCAGGTTATCACTTTGGAACCACCCTTGCCGCGCGCATATGCTTTTTGTTCAGATACTGCATACTTTGAAGATATTATCCCGGTCGTCAGGGGGGTAAGCCTGCTTTATCATGAAACTACTTTTATGAACGACCGTATTGCAAACGCTACCGATAAGTTTCATTCCACTACCGGGCAGGCAGCGACGATTGCGCTAAAAGCAGGGGTTAAAAAACTTCTTATTGGCCATTATTCGGCCCGGTACGATGCCCTTCAACCCATACTGGATGAAGCAAGGGCCATATTCCCGGATACGGAACTGGCTATTGACGGCAGCGTTTTTGAGATTAGGAATAATTGAACTGTAATTGACCGTGTTCTTTATTCTGAATTCGCTTCGTAAATCATATCCAGTAATCCGTCTGATAATTTGTCCCCGTGAAGTTCCCAGAACATCACACCCCCGAGATTGTGATCCTTAGCATATTTTGTCTTGTAAAAAACAGAACGTAGGTTGTCGTATGTGGCAAAGGTTTTGGTTGATGCATTATAAGCGTATGGTGCTTTAGCAAGGTTGTCCCAATACTGAATATACCCGGTTTTTGCACCCAGTTTTTCTTCAAATTCCCTGTAATTCAAATAACCGCTAAATTTGCCGGCCTGGTAAAGACCGTTATTTGCTGGCTCAACTCCACTGTATACGCGGGCATAAAAAGCAAGCCCGATCACGATTTTGTTCATAGGTATACCAATTGAATCCAGGTATTTTACATTAAAATCAGTTGATTCAGATTGGTCTGTTGTGGAATACAAGGATGTAAGATGCCCGGTGTGATTGCTGTTACCGTTAACAAAATCATACGTCATGAGGTTGACTGAATTTACAAGGGGCATCACTTTTTTCCAATCAACTGACTTTACCAGGTATTCCCTGAACCCGCCGGCGGCAAAACTAATTTCATAGGCCGGTTCTAATGTAGTACGGAGAATTTGGATCAAGGCTGTGAAATGCTGTTTGTCCTCAGGCATAAATTTGCATTCCGAAACTGACTTAATGCCAGGATATTCCCAGTCAAGATCGATGCCATCGACCCCATACCGTTTAAATAATTTTAGGGCGGATTCTGCAAATTCCAGCCTCCCTTTTTCAGTGCTGAATGATTGGCTGCAGGTAGAGCATCCGCCCCATCCTCCCAACGAGACCAGGACTTTAAGGTTTGAATTGGATTTTTTAAATTCCACCAACCTGCTAATAGCCAGGCTGTCATTTTTATTGGCAACAACCAGTTCATTTCCCTTAAGTTGCAGAAAACTGTATATGATATGAGTTAGCTGCCCGGTTTTAAAACTGTATATATCACTACCATCACCCTGGTAATAAGCTATCACCTTTTTCTGCAACTGTGGTTGGCTACAGGCTGTTTTACCACTGAAAAATGCAGCGGTAACAAAGGCAACTAAAAGCATTCGGGAACATATATTCTTTAGCATTCACATGTGGGTTTTAGAAAATATTGATCGTGTTTTTTTAAACTAAATGATCATACAAAGTTATGAATTCGTATGAATTGGTAGTCCAGTTGATGAATTTAATGAAATCATCCCAGGTGACGATGATGGAGGCCGTGTTAATGCAGGGGTGAAAGCTGATGGTTTTACTCCCCATCAGGTTGTGATCGAGGAAAACATGGACATGATGACCTTTGTCGTGAATCAGCCCGAAAGGGGTGACCGAACCTGGAGTAACACCAAGGTATTTTAGCATCCGCTGGTCGGATGCAAATGAGAGTTTCCCCTGCCGTAATTGTTTTTCCAGTTCATGAATACTCATGTGCCGGGTGTGTTTCAAAACTACGAGATAATGCCGGTCTCCCTTGTGATTCCTGAAAAACAGGTTTTTACAGTGTGTGGCATCCAGGTCCTTCCAGTATTTTATAGCTTCTTCGATGGTGGGGGCAGGAGGGTGCTCATGGTATTCGAAGGAAATACCGAGTTCGGAAAGCAGTTGGTAAAGTCTGGGATCACCGTTCATTTATCAAAGAAGTTAAGGTCTGGGTTTTGAAAAGCGTGATTTCGGGTTTGGACAGGTTCAACTGTCCTGTATTTATAAGTTTATTTTTCTGTTTTTTTTGAAGGCAAATACAGCGAGCATTATGTCACGTTTATTCCTTGAATACATCAAATGTGACAGACACGCTCCGCGTGTGCAGACACATTTAACAAATCCCGGATTACCACCGAGGCACAGAAACAGCCAAATACTGCAGGCATGTAGGAAATAGTTCCCACGTTTGATTTTTTATTCGATTCGCCTTCCTGCAGGATTACTGATTTGCGGTCGACCACTTCAGGCGAAAAAACCACTTTGATGCCTTTCCATACTCCCATTTTATGAAGTCGTTTGCGCATATAATATGCCAGCTTGCAGTTGTATGATTCGTCGATATCGGTAACCTGTACCTGCGTGGGGTCGAACTTGCCGCCGGCTCCCATGGAGCTCACTACAGGTAAGCCAAGCTGAACGCAGGTATAGAGGAGGAAAACCTTGGGTGAAAGGGTATCGATGGCATCAATTACATAGTCGTAACCTGACCCCAGTATTTCGAGCGTGCGTTCGTCTTTGATGTACTCGTTGAGAACGGTAAGTTTCAGGTCGGGATTGATGTCGAGTAATCGCTTCGACATCACTTCTGATTTCGCAATGCCTTCGGTGCTTTTCAGAGCCGGGAGCTGTCGGTTACGGTTGCTTGTATGCACTGTGTCGCCGTCAATAATGGTCATAATGCCGATTCCGGCGCGGCAGACCTGTTCGGCAGCCATTGCACCTACACCTCCCAGCCCCGCAACGAGTACATGCTTGTCGCGGAGGGCGATCAGGTTCTCTTTACCGGTAAGAAGTTCAGTGCGGCTAAGCCAAAGCGGGACGGACATATTTGTTTTCAGAAAGGCGCGAAGATAAGGAATATCGCGCTATCCCGGTATTTAGCCCGCAATTATTGGAGTGTAGCGGAATACGAACAATTACTTATAGGAAGAGGTGTATTTAGTGCACGACCGTCAGCTTCCTGTTCACAGATCCTTCGTTGCCGGATCTTAATTGCAGGATGTATGACCCGCTTACAAGATCCTTTAGATCAAAACTTACCAGGTTAATACCTTTATGAAGCTGTTCCCGGCTATTTTGCACCAATTGCCCCGACTGGTTAAAAATCAGTTTTTCAAGTAAAAGATCATGTGTAACGGTCACTAACATTTGGGAACTACCTTCAAAAGCAGGATTTGGAAAAACAGACCCAACCTGGCTAAAATATTCAGGGAATATTTCGTTGATGCCATAGGTAATAGAGCTGCTTGTCATGCTGAAGGATAAATTTGCTGAAGGCGTTTCCGCACTAAGCGAGATATGAGCAGGAACAGTGGGCAAACCGGCTACTTCAGGCCATATTGTATATTCTCCCATGGCAAGGTCACTGAATTCAAAAAGGCCGTTGGAATCTGTGTTTACATAAGCCAGAGCTATGTTACTCCCATCGTACAAAATCACTTCAACATTAGCTGCCGGTGTTCCTCCCTCATTAACCTTCGTGCCTTGCGAAACATGGCCATTTATTTTTCCATTTCCGTGTGAAGGCCCGTTGATATGCCTTAAGCTGAAGTTATACGGATTTTGTGGGTTGCCTAATTCAATCAGAGTTGATCCGGTCCAGTTCAAAGCCTCTATATAATAAGTAGGTGCAAACAGTCCGAAAAAGGCAGATGCAGGCAGCAATTCAGCTTTCAGGAAATAATGACCCGAGGAAACGCCTCCGAATGAATACATGCCGGTTGAGTCGCCGAATTCCTTTGTATCCACAACTGTCATCAGATTGGCGGAGTCAAGACGGATCAGGTCAATTCTTCCATGATCAACAAAATGGTCTCCAATCCTAACAACGCCATGAATGTCGACCGTGCTATGCACAAAAATGTTCATAGTGCTGCTGTGCTCACACCCGTTTGAATCGACGGTATGAAGCGTGATGGTGTATGTGCCCGGGGAGGAGAAAATATGCTGCGGATTTTGCAGGTTAGAGGAATTGCCTGGCCCGGCAGGGTCACCAAAATCCCAGGTCCATGAAGTTGGATAAGTACTATGTGTATGTCCTTCGAAGTTAACGGTTTGCATATTTGAGGAATATGTCATCCAGCTTTCGCAGTTATGGATTTCGGCAACGGCATGCACCACTTCGCACCATGTGCTGGTGCACCCTGTGCTGGTAGTGATTGTAAGACAGACATTATACTCGCCCGGGCCGGCATAGGTGTGCCAGGGGTCAGAGGTAGTCGCGTGAGGTGTTCCGTCGCCGAAGCCCCAGGCACGTGAAGTGATTGTGCTTCCCTGAGGAAGGGTACTTGAATCGAAAAAATGAAATTTCAAGAGGTTAGTGGTATCGCGGTGGTATTCGAATTTTGCGGCACATTCGCCAAGTATCACATGGATTTCCTGGCATTTTACACTGGTGCAACCGGTACTTGTTGAAATAGTAAGGCAAACGTGGTAAACGCCGGTAGCAGCATACGTGTGCCAGGGGTCAGATGTTGTTCCGTGTGCTGTTCCATCGCCAAAATCCCAGGTCCTTGACGTGATAGTACTCCCCTGGGGAAGGCTACTGGTATCGAAAAAATGATATTTCAAAAAGTTGAGGCTGTCGGCCTGATACTCAAAATTTGCCACACATTCACCCTGAATTACATGAATCTCCTGGCATTTCACGCTGGTACAGCCAGTGCTTGTGGTTATAGTCAGGCAAACGTGGTAAACACCAGTTGTCGCATACGTATGCCAGGGATCCTGGGTTGATACATGCGTGGAACCATCACCAAAATCCCAGTCACAAGAAGTAATGACAGAACCGGATGGAACAAAACTCATACTGTTAAAGTGCCATGAAAACAGGTTCAGCGAATCAGTATAATAGGTAAATGCAGCTTCACAAATGGCTGCCTGCGTGCATATTACAAAGTTGATCACTGCGGGTGAACTGCTGCTCAGGAAGGATTCCTGATGGTATATATTATTACAGTCCAATGTCTTAACTACAAATGTGGAAGTTGGGGACACGGGGACGTTTTGGATTGTGCAATCATATTTTCCCAGCGCATTGGTGTGCCTGCTGGCATAAAAGCCAAATGAGGTTATGCTGTCACCCGTTATGATAACTTCATGGTTTGTAACAGGC
>JBAXXB010000045.1:0-20941 GCA_037128115.1 Bacteroidota bacterium | reverse complement strand
TTCATAATCCTGATTTTTGTTTACAAAATCTGTAAACCTATTTCAGGACAAGACAGGCGGAGATCTGATAGTGCCTCCTCCTCCACCCCCTCCTCCGCCGCCTCCACCACCTCCACCCCCTGCAGCGCATTCGCAGGACATTGTTCCCCCGCTTCCTCCGGCTGCCGATAAACAGGAAATAAAGTATACCCCGGTCCCGGGCAGCCAGGAAAAAGAAGTGTTTACGAAAGTGGAAATAATGCCGGAATACCCGGGTGGAGAAGCAGCCAGGATAAAGTATTTTTCGGAGACGGTGAAATATCCCAAACTGGCAAAAGAGAAAGGAATACAGGGTACTGTTTATGTTTCGTTTATTGTGGAGGAAAACGGTTCAGTATCGCATGGCAGTATCCTGAAAGGCATTGGTGGCGGTTGCGATGAGGAAGCTCTTAGGGTGATCAATGCCATGCCAAAGTGGATTCCCGGCAAGGAAAAAGGAAAGCCCGTTCGTTGCCAGTTTACCATTCCCCTTAAATTCCGTTTGAGCGATGACATTAAAAAAGGGACAGGGAAATAGGGCATTCCTCCTTACCTTGTTTATTTGTAGCCTGTTTGGAATGCAGGCACAGCCCTTTTGCAGGAAAACAAATTGCATGGACGCAAAAGGCCGCCGCCAGGGACTCTGGATCACATGGTATGATACAGCCCGGCGGCAGCCTTTGTCCATATCCCGGTTCAGGGATGGGCGCGAGTACCGGACCAGCAGGTATTACTATGAAAACGGGAAAACCAGGGTCCGGTTTCGTTACAAGGGCGACAGCATTGTTTGGGTGAGGTATTACGACAGCTGCGGGAAACTCAGCATGAAAGGCCGCTCGTTACTGCTGTATTCGGACAAGGAAATCCGCTATTGCTGGGATGGAATGTGGAAGTATTACGACTGCCATCACCACCTGATACAAACCGAAATGTACCGCAAGGGCGAGGAAACCGGGAACAGGGAGTAAAGATTAATATCCACGTCACGATGCCAGGCGCATTTTATAGAGCCTCCATTTTTCGCCTTCACCTGTTACTTTATACATAAAAAAGGCTTCACCTTTGTAAATGGTGATCTTTGTGGCAAAAAGCAACGGTAATTCATATCCGGCACCCAGGCTCCCGGAATCAAGGTCGATGGCACAGATTTTCTGATGCCCGCGCCTTTCGAAAACAGTGTATATGCTGTTGGAATAATCATCTGTATAAAAATTCCATCTCCATTTCCATTTATCTCCCGAATAGGCTTTTGAGATGGTAGTCAGCATGTTTTGCTTCAGCTCCTTATGAAAGCTGAATGCTGAGGCCGATACTAATTTCCAGTCGGGGTTAACAATATACAGAGTATCCTTTACCAGATCGAAGACGGCAATCCTGTCATGGCCGGCCTTTACCATGCGGGCTATGCTTTTTGGTTTGTAGAATAATTCGAAAGCCTGGCTATGCGAGGCAGCGGCAAACCGGCTCGTGTCATCCGACCTTCTTGGAGACATAAAGTATTGAAGGTCATCATAGTAATCCTTTGCCATTTTTTGACTCCCGGCCGATTGCAGGTACGTTCTCCCGTTAGCCTTATCGTAAAAGCCAATGCGGGCCGAAAAACCGTCGGGGCTGTTTTCCTGGAAATACAGCCTGTTGTGCATTAAAAATTTATAATCAGCAAATGATTCCAGTATGGTATCAACCGGATAACAATAAGGAAACAACAGCAAATGCACGGATTTGTCATAATAACACTGGTAGGCATTTCCCTTTCGGGAAAAATAATGCACATACCCCAGGGGATCTTTATAAAGTTTGCCGGCCGGCGTTTCGGGCACGGCGCAGCTGGCCAGGGTATCACCCAGGCGCGAGAGCAGAAGGAGTGCTGAGTTTTTTAACTGGTACCTGTATGCCAGCAGCAAGAGGTTGTCGCCCATTATTTCGTAATCAAGCAGGGAATAATCAGGATCCTTAAATAAGGGTATGATTTTAGCTTCCGAAATATTTACCCCTTCCAGTTCGTGAATGGCCGGCTGTAGACTTATTTCGATACTTGCCGTTACATCTTTGCTTATTTCGATGTTCATGGATACAAAACCTATGCAGCTGATTTCGACAATCACGGGGAGCTCGCGGAAAGTGAGCTCAAATCGCCCCTGGCGGTCGGTAGCCGTCCCAATAGTTGAGTTAGCAACTTTCAGGTTGGCATTTTCAACAGGCTCACCGGTAAGGCTGTTAACTATGGTGCCATGAAAATGCATGACCTGGCCCAAGGCGGCAATAGACATCAGCATGGATATTGCCAGGCAAAGAAAAAGCTGCAGTTTTTTCATCTGTAAAAAATTAATAACCCGGCACGGAAGATCAGGCTTTGCCCACAGCAGCCTTATGCCCCAACCACTTTTTCACGTAAAGATAATCAATATAATACAGGAAACGGACAGAGAAACCATTGGTTTGAGGCGAATTCAGGGTGTTGCCAACATCATGGAAATAATTCCGTACAAGGTCCTGGTCGGTAGTGTAAATTGAATTTTTCCACATGATGCTCATTTCGCTGCCGGGAGCAAAGTACCATCCGAAATTCAGGTCAGCCGTTATCGCGTTGAAGTTGATATTTGCATCCCGTGCGTATTCACCGGGAAGCAGTGACCCATCGGGCTGTAAACGGTAATATCCTGAATAATCAGCCTTCGACCAATAATGGCGGGCCCTTAGTGTGAGTGCGATTTTGGTGTTGAAGATGTACCTTACATTCAGAATATTACTTACAGTAGTTACGTTTCGTTTTCCGAACCAACTGCTTGCTATGCCTGCCGTATCATAATCAGTACCCACCCAGCCGTAATCATCCAGGTTGCGGTCGTAATGCATGGTAAACGAAACCATGAAACGGTCGGAAAAACGCATATGGGGCGTGATTTCGATGTAATAACTGAAGTTGTTGTTCGCAGGTGAATTTGAAAACCCCATAGTGTTTGTCAGGCGGATTTTTTTACGCCCGTCGGAAGCGATATTCCATGCTAATTCATAATTGGCAGGGCGCTTATAAACCTGCCCCCAGACCCTGGATTCGTAGTGATCATCCGCCCCCAAGGGACGGAAGGCAATTTCGAAGTAATTATTCCAGAAGTTATTAAACGTAATGCTGTTACTGGCATCGATCAACAGTTCTGTAAAGCTGCCCGGCTTTACCAGGGAGGTATATTGGAGGATGAACTCGGTGCCCGAATTCCTGATTTTCCCGACGGGTTCCAGTATGCTGTATGAAAGCAGTAAACGGTTCACAGCCTCGTTGTTACGCATTAAAAAACCCATTTCGTTCGGATCGTAGGTTGAGCCGGTTTCCTGCCGGAGCAACTGGTACTGGAATTTGCCGCTGGGTTTTGAAACTGAAACCATGTACTGGTGGCCCAAAGCAGGAGAGCCGCCGGCATCGTATTTCTGGCTTACATTTAACCTCCCCAGGAAACTGAAATTACCTTTCCGGTTGACCAGTTTTGATTCGAGCCCGCTTACGTTAGCCGAATAGCGTGTGGAAGGGGTATAATAATTCGTATTTATAAAGGTGATGTAAGAGTTGTTTTTCAGGTTCTGATCAATAACGGAAACGTTATAATTGGTAAATGGCTGCGTCTTGACTTTACGGGTTGTGAGATCTTCCGTGTTTTCGAGGGTTGCAAAGGTATTGGTGGTCATAGCGTTAAAAAATCCTATTCCCAATCCCCTGGAATTACGCCCTGAAAGTTTGGTCGCGTTAATGATCCTGGTCAAATCGGGGTTGGCCTGCACTTTTTCGTTTGGGCCGGCACTGTCGTACGGTGCAAAGTAATTCTGCGGTGTCCCGCCTACCCTCCGTGAATAAAAGATTCCGCATTTATCAAAAAGCTCAGTCGCCTCGGTAAAAAACTGCCGCTTCTCATTGTATCGCACCTCGAAAGGAGTAAGATTGAGAATAACATCATCCGACTGTACCTGCCCGAAGTCGGGAATCAACATCATATCGAGTGTGTAGGCTTCATTCAGCCCATACCTCAGGTCCATGCCTCCCCTCAAGGAATACTGCCACGCTTTACTTTCCGGGTTCTTCTCGGTGTATCCTGCCACATAGGGCGAAAACGAGAGGCGGCGGGGAGGGTTCACATTTTTCATCCCGCCAAGGGTGCCGTAATATTTGAAGATATTCTGCGTATTATTGTCTACAAACGACCAGGTTGACCATTCCTGGGTGCGTCTCACGTTCCGCCACATATTGATGCCCCACAATTGTTGGTCGGACTTGGGAAATCTTAATGCCGAATAGGGTAATTTCACCTCAACGGTCCAGTTGTCAGCATTAATCAGGGCAGCACTTTCCCACACCGCGTCCCAGGTTACATCCTGCCCTATGGCCGAATATTTGCAGTCATTCTGAAGGCCTGCGGGGCTCACCTTAAACTCATACATATTCAGGCCGTCGTTATAAGGAAGTATGTCGAACGAAATATAATCGGTAAACAATTCCTCGATCTGGTCGCGGCGGCCCAGCTCTTTGCAGATGCTGTCGGGATGAGGGTCGTACATAGTAGCAAAAATATACAGGGCGACATCATCGTAAGCAAACCGTATCTCGGTCGAATAAGGCGGGTGGGTCCCGTTTCGCGGTGAATATTCCACAAAATTTCCTGCTACCGGGGCTTCCTGCCAGAAAGCTTCATTCATCATCGCGTCAATTTTAGGGGGAGTCGTTATGCGGACCGCTTGTATCGATTTAAGCACCAGGGAGGCTGAATCCAGCCTTTGAAACCCATTGTTCGCCATCACTCCGCTACAAGCGAAAACAATAGAATAAACCAGGAGAACCAAAACTCCTCCTGTGTGAATGGTTTTATAGGGAAACAATTGCTTCAGGGACATAAAACTTATTTTGTGGTGCTTAAATATATGTTTACAATCTGGAATACAATCAATTGCTTCCGTATGAACCAGTTGATTTGCCGGGGCGTTCGTACTTATACGTAAAGGATTTATTAGTAAATTACCCTCTTTTTACCCCGTAATAAGAAAAAATTATCTGCTTTTTAAATTACCTTTTACTAACGTCATCAAACAAAAATACATACTAATCTCCGCCGTATAAAACCTAATCGGTGAAGCCCAATAAATATCCGCCAAAGTAATAAGTATGAACGGCTATACGTTTAGTACAGGGTATTGCGGATTTTATTGGTGGATTTTAAAATTGCACGGGAAAAGTTCAGCTTCAACAGCTTTCAGTCGGTAAAGCCGACTTAACGAATTATCTCTTTATTCCGAACAAATTTGAAACCTGCGGCATACCTTTGTAAAAAATTAGTTTATGCGAATCATACTGAACCTGCTGTTATTGTTTTCGATCGTGCTAGCCATGGAATCGTGCGGTACCACGAACCTGCTCACCGAAAAACCCGCCGAAAAATATACCCCTTTCAACTATGAACCGGTACCTTCGACTATCAGCCTACCAGTCGAAATGAAGGTGACTTCACTCGAAGCCTTACTGAACCGCAAACTGGACGGCCTCTTGTATGAAGATAACAGCCTCGACGACAACGGGGGTGACAACATTATGGTAAAAGCCTGGAAAAAGGAAAACATTAAGCTCAATTTCGAAAACGGGCAGTTTAGCTACCGGGTGCCGCTGAAACTCTGGATCAAAGCCGGCTGGAAGTTTGAGCAATTCGGGATTTCACTGTCCGATTACCGTGAACTCAATGCCGAGATCGCGCTGAAGTTTCACTCCTCGGTAGTTGTAAATAAGGACTGGACAGTAACTACAATCACCGCTTCCGACGGCTACGACTGGCTGAGCAAACCAACCCTGAAAATCGGGCCTGTCGACATCCCTATCACCTTTATAGCCGATATGGTTATAAAGTACAATATGGAGACCATTAATAAAGCCATTGACGAGGGCTTAAAGCAGAGCCTTGACCTGAAAACTACGGCAAAACAGGCCTGGACGGAACTTCAGAAACCCATGCTGTTGTCGCAGGAATATGGTTTATGGTTGCGGGTAAGCCCAAAATCCATTTCGGCCGTTCCCATTTCAGGGGGCAAAGGCATTATCAGGCATACTTCATCCATTCAGGCTGTTACCGAGTGTTTTACAGGGAAACAACCGCCTGAAAAAATCAACCCGGTACTTCCTGACCTGCTTACCGTTAACAAACTAAGCGACGATTTCCTGGCTAATGTGGTTTCATATATTGATTACGAATATATCGATTCTATTACCAGGCGAATGCTGGTTAACACTTCCTATACATTTGGCAAAAAGACTATTACCATTGCCGCAGTTTCCATATACGGAAATGAAACCAAAATGATTATTGCCGCCGATGTTACAGGGAGCATTAAGGGGAAACTGTACTTTTCGGGCCTGCCTTCATACAGGGCTTCTGATTCGGCCATTATTTTCAGGGATCTGCAGTTTTCGATACAGACTAAGAATGTCTTGATCAAATCGGCTTCGTGGCTTGCCAACAGCGGCATTGATAAAATGATAGGTAAAAAAATGTCGTACCCTATTGGTGCCGAATTACGGGAAACCTATACCATGATGGTCGAAAGCCTGAAGAAATATGAGTTGGGAGAAGGGTTTTTCCTCACAGGTAACCTGAACGGCATCGAAGTTCAACAACCGGTACTGGCTCCGGCAGGCATTATTGCGCCTGTAAGCATAAAAGGAAAACTCTCGGTGAAACTAGAATAATAGCCGCAAGAGTTTTACCCTGCAGGAAGGGATGATTCGGGACCATTTTTAAACCTTTGCCTTTTCAAACTATCCAAACCGGCACATTACACCTGTATTAAAAGTCCGGTTACAGGTTTTTACTTTCTTACCCTAACTTCACAAAATGGCAGGTAAGGGATTTGTTCGTATGTTTATTGCGGATATTTCGCATTCGACCCATGTGGCAGAGGATACCATAATAAATTTTAAATAGCTGGAAAACAAAGAGAACCATATCATTCAAAGGCTCGACGAAGCCGGTTTCGAAATACTCTTCAGGAGTCATTTTTCGGGACTGTGTTTCTTTGCGCAGAAGTATGTAAGGGATTTTGAGATTGCGAAGGAGATTGTACAGGATGCCTTCCTGGGTTTGTGGGAAAAGCGTAACACCATCGATATGGACCGCCCGGTGAAATCGTATCTCACCATGATCATTCATAATAAATGCAACAATTACCTAAGGGATAACCGCAAATTCGACCCATTTATCCTGAACCTTGAAAACCTGCTTGATGTTCCTGAACATGATGGTTCTGACAACCTGGTGGCGGATGAACTGAGAGTTAAGATTGATTCTGCCATCAGTGAGCTCCCGGAGAAATGCAGGGATATTTTCGTTATGAACCGTTACGAAAATCTTAAATACCAGGAAATTGCGGTTAAATTACAGATTTCAGTGAAAACAGTTGAAAGCCAAATGTCGAAAGCACTCCAGCATATGCGGATCAGGCTTGCCGAATATATCACCCTGCTGGCAGCCTTGGTTTTCAGTTATTTCGGCAAATGAAGCCATGCGGGGACGAAGCAGGCAGAATATTTTGAACCGGCATAAGGGTAAAACCTTAGTAAAGTGTAGTATTGATAGTAAAGCTAAATGAACGATAACACAACATATTACATCGACCTTATTACAAGGTATTTTTCGGGAGAAATCGCGGAAGACGAGTTGCGTTCGCTTTCCACCTGGTTAAAGGCGGATACCCAAAATCAGGATGTTTTCAGGCAATACCAGGAAACCTGGCATTTAATTGACAAACAGAGAAGTAACACCCTTATCGATATCAACCACGAATGGGAAACACTGCTATCAAAACGAGAGGCTTCATTCGCTGCTCCGGATAATCAGGTAAAAATTATTCCCCTACAGGGGAACAGCAACATCAAAACATCATTTCACAAAATATGGAAAGTGGCGGCAACTGTTACTATTCTGCTCGTTTCTTCATTCCTGCTGTATCATTATCTTTCAAAACCCGGGAATATTGTTCTCACTGCACAAAACTCAAACCTCGAACAGGTTTTGCCGGATGGCTCGGTGGTTACCCTGCACGCAGGTTCGCAGATTATTTATCCCGAAAAATTTTCATCTTCAAGCCGGCATGTTGAGCTGAAGGGGGAAGCCTATTTTAAAGTGGCTCACGATAAAACAAAACCCTTTTTCGTGGCTTCGGGCGATGCCAGGATAGAAGTGCTTGGCACACAGTTCAATGTAAACACGCATAATGCTTCAGGCAACCTGGAAGTAGTGCTCACCAGCGGGAAAGTATCGGTATATTACAAGGGGAAACCGGGAGACAATGTGCTGTTGAATCCTGGTGAAAAGGCCGAACTCTTCTCCGATAAGCAACAAATTCTTAAAACAGCCAATGCCGATCCGAATTACATTTCCTGGAAAACCCATATGCTGGTTTTCGATAACGAATCACTTTCCCAGGTTGTGAACACACTACAAAATGTGTACCAGGCACAAATTCAGATTGTTGACACTCAACTGTCGGGATGCAGGGTTACGGCTTCATTCAAAGAGCAGTCGCTACAGTCGGTTTTACAGGTACTAAAAGAAACACTGGAACTGGAAGTAAAACAAAACGGGAATACCATTACCATCACGGGGAAATCCTGCAGGTAGCCAGCAAAAATGTCTTTCCTGTCTTTTGTACGTGGTGTGTAAGATTATTTCTACGCCTAAAGGGAAAAACCTGCTCATGTTGTACTTTTGTTACTTCTGCGGCTAATGACAGGCAAGCATGGAAACAAAATTCTGATAACTACAACCTGATTTGAACAATAGCAAAAGCATATACCGGCTGTTTATTATTTTTCTGCTGCTTATGGCGGCCAACGAAGTTTTTGCCCAGGACCTGCAGCAAAGGATTTCGCTTGATGCACATGAGCTGCCACTAGTAGATGTCATCAACCAGATAAGCGAAAAAGGCCATATTCTTTTCTCCTACAATCCGCAATCGATCCCTCTCGATAAAAAAATTACAATTGTAGCCCATAAGGAAACCCTGTCAAGAATATTCGATAAGGTATTTATTGCCAATGGAATAGACTTTAGTGTTTCCGAAAAGCAAGTCATATTAAAACCCGCGAAACCCGCGGCGCTTCCGGCTGAAACGAAATTACAGCAGCTATCCCGTTTCACCCTCAGCGGTTTCGTGAAGGACAAATCGACCGGGGAAGCCATCATAGGTGCCAATGTTTACGATGTGGCATCCTACCAGGGTACCACGACCAACGCCTATGGGTTTTACTCCTTGTCGCTGCCCAAAGGGGAGTACCAGATCACGAATTCCTATATGGGGTATAGCTCTGTGAGGCAAAAACTTGAGCTTAATAAAAACACTATAGCCATGGTTGAACTGGAAGTGGCCCCGGTTACCATGAAAACTGTTGAAATACTTGCAGACCCGGAGGATGAGATACTTCAAATCGGAAAATCGGGCACCCTGCGGCTCTCGCCGGCTACGCTGAAGCAGATACCCGGATTTGCCGGGAATACCGATGTTCTCAAATCACTGCAGAATATTCCCGGGATAGTGACCTTCGGTGACGGATCTTCGTTTTATTATGTACGGGGAGGCAACAGCGATCAAAACCTTTTACTCATCGATGAGGCACCCATTTACAACCCCTCGCACCTCTTCGGTTTCTTTTCGGCCCTGGCGCCCGATGCCATTAAGGATGTAATGGTGTACAAAGGTGACTTCCCGGCCGGTTATGGTGGCAGGCTTTCGTCGGTGGTTGATGTGCGGGCCAGGGAAGGCAATATGAAGCGGCTGGGGTTTGCCGGCAACATAGGACCTTTCACCTCTGACCTTACCATCGAAGGTCCCATATGGAAAGAAAAAAGTTCTTTCCTCATCTCGGGTCGCCGATCGAACCTGAACTGGCTGAATTTATCGGACAACCAGAAGAGCTATAAATTCAACTTTTATGATTTCAACGCCAAATTCAATGTTTTCCTAAATAAAAACAACAGGCTGTTCTTTACAGCCTTTACAGGTAACGACCTTTTCGAACGATATAACTCGCTGAACAGGAATACTTTTGGAATCAGCTGGAATAACGTGGTGGGCACCTTACGATGGAACCATATTTTTAACAGCCGCCTGTTCTCTAACACAACTGCCTACATCAGCCGGTACAATTATTACCTTGATATTGCCAAAGAGCTCAAAAATTACTGGACCTCTTCCATCACCAACGCAACCCTGAAGACCGATTTCTCCTGGTTCCTGGACCCTAAAAATACGATAAGGACAGGTTTTGAGTTCAGCAGCCATCAAAGCAACCCTGGAAACATCCATTATTCGGATGCCGAAACACAAACAAACCTGCCCCATATTTCCGAATACCAGTCCGCGGAATTCGTGCTGTATGCCGGAAATGAACAGCAAATAGGGCGTAAGTTCTTTGCCCGTTACGGAGCCCGCCTCACCCGCTGGAACGACCTGGGCTCGGCTTCGGTATATTATTTTGATGCCAATCACAAGGTAATCGATACCATAGAGGTGGCTAAAAACACCATTTATAAAAGCTTCCTGAACCTGGAACCGCGCATCAACCTGAAATATGTAGTGAATGAGGTTTCATCCGTCCAGGCCAATTACAGCCATAATGTCCAGCATCTGCAAGTGCTTTCCAATTCCACCAGCCCGTTTACCTCGCTCGAAGTTTGGGTGCCCAGTGGACCAAATATATTGCCACAGCAGGCTGACCAGTTTTCACTCGGGTATTTCAGCAAGGTATTTCACCGTCAATACGGGCTTTCGGTAGAAGCCTATTACAAAAAGCTTTATCACCAGGTGGATTATACTGATCATGCCGATATGCTTTTCAACCCGCTTATCGAAGGTGAACTACGTTTCGGGAAAGGGTGGTCGTACGGAGTAGAATGCCTGCTGCGCAAAAGCCAGGGAAAACTTACTGGTTGGATCAGTTATGCCTATTCCAGGTCGATGAAACAAATTACGGATGTTAATGGAGGTGAAATCTTTCCTGCCAACTACGACAGGCCCCACAATTTTGGCATCACCCTGGCTTATGTCGACGGCAGGCACTGGAGTTTTTCGTCGCACTGGATGTATCTTACGGGAGCGCCATTCACTTCCCCCACCGGATATTATTACATAAACGGTTATACAGTACCGGTTTGCGGTAAAAAGAACAACGACAGGTACCCGGCCTACCACCGCCTGGACCTGTCCGTTTCCTATGCATTCAGCCAGCCGGATAAAAGGTTTCAGCACAGCCTGATGCTTACGGTGTATAATGCGTACGGGCGGCACAATCCTTTCGCGGTGAATTTCAATAAAATCATGGACGACAACGGCAATATCGTGGTGCCGGCCAACCTGGCAGGAGACCTGGAGCAGATATCAACTTCTGTTTCAGTAGCCGGGGCTATACCATCCCTGAACTATATTTTCCGTTTCTGATGAAAAAGCTATTAACATACCTGGTTTTGTTCATGCTGCTAACTTCGTGCGAGAAGCAGACCGACTGGACTTTACAGGACGGGAACAATGATTTCACGGTGGCAGATGGCATTATTACTAATGAACTTAAAGTGCAGAGCATCAGGCTTTCGAAACCTGTAAATGCATTGAACGAACAGCCTCAGCCGCTTAGCGCTGCAACAGTATTGATATCATCGAACCAGCTGGTATACAGTTTCCATGAGGATGCTCTCCAGGCTGGGACATATGTGTCGGATAATGCCTTTGCAGGTATAAAAAATAACACCTACTCTTTGCTCATCACCACCGGCAGCAAAGTGTATTCCTCAAAAGCGGTATTGGCTGCCCCTTTTGATTTCGTTTTTTTACAATACAAGAAAAACACGAATGATGACTTGTACCGTATCACACTGGTGGCTAGCGTTTTTCACCCTGCAAAACCTGCCATGTATGAAGTATTGCTCGACTGGTCCAAAGCTCAGGGTTATGAAAACAGGGATCCCGGTTCCTGCAAAGCCAGGCTACTTTATTATACTCTTCCAACCCTTGATGTCAGCGAAATTTTTGCACCCACCGTTGAGAAGGTGGCGTTCCCCGCGGGAACTTTAATAACTGAACGAAGGTATTCATTGACGGATGAGCATGCTGCCTTTATCCGTGCCCTGCTTATCGAAACTACCTGGCAAGGTGGATTTTTCAATACTGCACAGGCCAACATTCCTACAAACCTCAGCACAGGTGCAGCTGGTTATTTCGGGGCCTGCGGGGTAGTGGAAAAGAAGGTGACTGTGAATTAAAGTTAAGACTGAATGGCATTTTGCACCATCAATATAAGAAAAGCATTCTAAAAAGAGGCTTAAGTTCCTGGGCTACCCGGACTAAAATCTGTAAAAGCCGCCTTTTATTATGTAAGATATGGCCAAATGCTTAAGGCAAAGCAGCAGGTACTTAGGGCATATGATAAAATAAACTAAAAATATCACCAATTCGCGTAAGGGTAAACAGTAACTGGGGTGTATTATATCTGTAAACAGCAAATCACATAAAAAAATAAATTTAACATTGAAAACCATGAAAACAAAAAACCTGTTCCGCCTGGCATTCATTCTTGTTCCTGCCATAGCGCTTTCATTCACTTCATGTAAAAAAGATAACCTGAACAAGGGCACTGCTGATCCTACTTCGCTGGTGCAGCTTTCGGCTGACGAAAACAACGTGGAAAGCGTTATGAACGACGCCGAGGGCGATATCACCTCAGTGATGTCGAACAACGGCAGCTTAAAATCGACCGCCTGGCTTCCCTGCAATGCTACCGTTGATTCCCTGGCAGTTGCTAACGACAGCGTCACTATGTACATCAATTATAATGGCCTGAATTGCAATGGAACCCGTAACAGGTCCGGGAAAATTGAAATCAAAAAGAAAGTTGGCACGCACTGGGAACTTGCCGGGGCCACTATCATTTATAAGTACATTGATTTTACCGTAACCCGCGTTTCAACAGGCAAATCGATCACCCTCAACGGGACCAAGACGTTTGTAAACGTTAACGGCGGGCACCGCTGGCAGGTTGGCACCACCTTAACCTCCTACGTTGAAAGAATAAGCGGTGCCATGCAGGCCAGTTTTGACAACGGCACTTCACGCACCTGGAACGTAGCTCGACAACTTACTTACACCGGTACCCCGGGGCAGTTTATACTTACCGTCGACGGCTTTGGCTCCGGTAACGACTATCAGAACCTGGTTGTATGGGGAACCAACAGGCATGGGGAAGAGTTCTATACACAAATCAGCCAGTCGGTAGTTTGCAGGCAGGCATGCGACTGGAACCCGGTTTCGGGCATCAAGGTTCACCAGATCCCCGGCGATAACAAGAGTGCCACCATCACTTTTGGCTACGATGATAATAATCAGCCTGTTACAGGCGATAATTGCCCGACCAGTTATCGTGTCGACTGGCAGAAAAATAACCAGTCGGGTACAAGTTACTTCCCACTCTAATTTTTGAAAGAGATAAATTTACAACTTGAAGTTAAAAGCCAATCCGGAAGGGTTGGCTTTTTTCGGTTTTGCTTAAATACTATCTAATACCATATCATAATTCCATCCATTATACTCAAATTGACCCAGGATGCGGAAGCCGTGTTTAAGATAAAAGTTAACGGCTTTTTCGTTGTTGCATTGAACTCCGCCCCACAAAATAATTCTCTTTATGCCCTTGGATCTCAGTTCGTCGAGTATAAAGCGGAACAAACTGTTCCCGACCCCAAGGCTCTGCCAGCTATCGGCTACCGAGGGTGCAAATGTACAATCGGTTTCAGCATCAGGTATCAGTCCGCAGTATCGCAAACGGGAACTGTCGTGTTCCAGGTAGCCCTTCCGGATGATGGAATAGGCAATTATCCCGTTGGTTTCGGCATCAAGGCCAATATAGCCGGTGTGTATACCTGAACTTTCGTAAAAATCAAGAACTGTTTTCCTGTCAAATTCATGGGGGCCAAAGCGTTTCCTTGTTTCCGTGCTTAATTGATGCAGGTAACTGACTAAATTATCAATATCGTCGGGACTAAGTTTACGTATAATAACCGGCAGGTTGTTTTTCGTTTGTATTAGCATTTTATTTCGCTGAATGGGCATTTATGGAATGGGCGGGTATGTATGATTGAAAATCAGGATATAGAGTCAGGCTGTGTTGTATTTCCCCATATATAAAAGTAAAAAAAATTGGACTTCAAAGCACCTGGGAATCAATTTTATTTGCCACTTTCGTGTAATCAGGATAATTAATCCAAACAAATAGGTTGCTTTTGCTTTTGTTTTTTTGTAATTTTAAACGCCAATAGTAAAGAATGGATTAACGATACTAAAACTGCCGGCCTTACTAGCCTGCATGAGGATAAAGCCGGATGATACGGGCGGTTATCTTATTGTTTTTTTAAATAAATTCATTCAGGCTACTACAAAATTATTATTTTCAACCCCGATTAAGATGATGTGTTATGATACTAAAGTTTCAGATAGAATATAAGACGATTATTAACCAGGAACTGATGATTATAGGATCTATTCCTGAACTAGGTGAAGGCAGTTTACAAAACGCACACCTGATGACATTGGAAAATGCAGATTCTTTCCTGTGGACTTTTCAGCTGGAATTGAGTGAGGCCACCGATTTCACCTATCGTTATTTTGTGAAAGACCATAAATATAAAACCATCAGGGAAGAGTGGGGGCCTGACAGGGTTTTTACTGCAGGAAACAGGCTCAGGCAGACTATCCTTTTAACCGATTCCTGGCGTCCTTTGTCAGACCCTGATTTCGTGCTGAATTCATCGGCCTTCGTGAATTCGGTGTTTAAGCCTGCTGAAAATTTCAAACCGACAAAAGTCAATGCCGGTGCAGGCGGGAATACTGTTGTCCTGAAATTCAAGCCCAATGTGGTACGGGTAAAACCCGGGCATAAAGTGGCGGTTGCCGGAAGTGCCAAAAGCCTCGGTGGATGGAACGAAAAGAAATCATTGGTTCTTGGCGACCCGGATTTCCCGCAATGGTGCGGCGATGTAAAAGTAAATATTTCCGATTTCCCTGTTCATTATAAGTACCTGATATATAACGAAAACGACGAGTTCCTGTTTTGGGAAAAATCATATGACAGGGTAATTTCACTTCCCACCGGGCTGGTTCCCGATGTCATTGAGATAGGTGATGAAAAATTTGATTTTCCACAATATCCCTGGAAGGGGACCGGTGTGGCCGTGCCGGTATTCTCGCTGCGCCGGCAGAATGGCTTTGGTGTTGGCGAATATACCGATATCAAATTGCTGGTCGACTGGGCCTGCGAAGCAGGCATCCGCCTGATCCAGATATTGCCGGTGAACGACACCGTTGCTAAACATACCTGGATGGATTCGTACCCGTATGCAGCAATCTCCGTTTATGCACTCCATCCGATTTACATTAACATTTCGGAGATCGGTGTGTTAAATTCAGAAATCAACCAGCAGATTATCGAAGCCCAGGGGAAATACCTGAACTCACTCGATAAAATTGATTATGAAGCCGTTATGGCCTTGAAATCCAGATTTTTCAAACTGATTTATGACCAGCGCAAGAAAGAGTTCCTCCAGGAACCTGAATTCCTGGAATTCTTTGAAGCGAACGAGCATTGGTTGAGACCATATGCAGCATTTTCGTACCTGCGCGACCTATTCAACACTCCCGACTTTAACCGCTGGGGAGAATACAGCGTACCTTCGGAAGAACTGCTGGTAAAGCTTACCAACCAGTCTTCGGCTCATTACGACGATATTGCCGTGCATTATTTTATCCAGTATCATGCACATGTTCAATTACTTGAAACAGCTCACTATGCCAGGTCGAAAGGGGTGGTACTCAAAGGGGACATCCCCATAGGTATTTATCGCAACAGTGCCGATGCCTGGATTCACCCCCATTTGTTTCATATGGACCGGCAGGCAGGAGCTCCGCCTGACGATTTCTCGACAAAGGGCCAGAACTGGCGCTTCCCGACCTACAATTGGGATGAAATGGCAAAGGATAACTATGCCTGGTGGCAACAGCGTTTACGCCAGCTATCACTCTATTTCGATGCTTTCAGGATCGACCATATTCTTGGCTTTTTCCGCATCTGGGAAATCCCCGAAACCCAGGTGGAAGGCTTGATGGGATATTTCAACCCCAGCCTGCCGTATTACCGTGATGAGCTGCAAAATTTCGGTATCTGGTTCGACGAAAAACGCTTATGCCACCCCTATATACGGGAACATTTCCTGTATGAGCGCTTTGGTGATCTTACCGGATATGTAAAAGCCACTTTTCTTCACGAGATCTCGCCGGGTTGCTATGACCTGCTTGCTGATTATGATACACAACGTAAAATAGAAGAAAAACTATTCGTGGAGCCTGACGCAAGCCCCGAAACGAGGAATCGCCTGGAACGCATTACTCATGGGCTGTATTCCCTGATTGCTGAGGTTATATTCCTGAAGGCTCCCGACACCGGGGGAACTGCCTTTTTCCCGCGCAACGCAGTTCATTTTACGCGTTCATTCCAGGAGCTGGATGAACATACGAAACACCTGGTTAACGAAATCTACCTGGATTACTTCTACCACCGGAACGAAGAATTCTGGCGTGCTAAAGCCATGGCCAAACTTCCTGTTCTGAAAAAGGCGACCAATATGTTGCTGTGCGGCGAGGATCTTGGGATGGTCCCGGCCTGTGTGCCCAGTGTAATGAATGACCTGGGGATACTCAGCCTCGAAATACAGCGTATGCCTAAAGACCCGAAAATTACCTTCGGGCACCCGGCCGCTTATCCTTACTTATCGGTAGCCACCCCGTCGTCGCATGATACTTCTACGGTACGTGGCTGGTGGGAAGAAAATCATGACCTGACGCAGAGGTTCTACAACGAAATACTAGGAAATGCTTACCAGGCGCCTTACGAATGCTCATCCGGCATTGTCAGGCAGATCATTCTTCAGCATTTATATTCGCCTAGTATGTGGGCCATATTTGCCATACAGGATCTGCTCGGTATGGACGAAAATCTTCGCCTGCCTAATGCAGCCGCCGAGCGTATAAATAACCCCGCAAACCCCACCCATTACTGGCGTTACAGGATGCACCTTAACCTGGAAGACCTGCTGCTGGAAAGCGGATTCAACCAGGATTTACGTGACCAGGTACTAGCTTCCGGAAGGCTGGAGGCATATTAAAAAGCGGATTTTGGGTTTTACACTTGAATCAAGGCCTGCTTACAGATCTATTGAGTCAGTGTGTCCTGAATATTCATCAACTTCTACAAGAATATTTCAGCTCCTGTTCAGCAAATAATACGCTGCATTAAGCAGGCTTGCGAAAGTTACCCATACCAGGTAAGGGATATTGATATAAGCTGCCGTCGGTTTTATCCTGTAAAAGCGGAGCAGCATCAATATGATGGCGATCCATAACGCAGCTATTTCGATCAGTGCAACGCCAATCATCCTGGAGTAAAAGAAGAGAAAACTCCACCCGAAGTTCAGGAATAATTGCAGGATAAAGGCGAGAATTGCCTGCTTACGTTCTTTCCCGGTCTCAAGGCTCCAGATCATGAACAATGAGATGCCCAGGAGCAGGTAAAGCATCGTCCATACAGGTCCGAATATCCAGTTTGGCGGGTTGAACGATGGTTTGTTGAGCGAGGCATACCACACAGGTATGGCCTTAGCCGTGAACATCCCTGCTACGCCTCCGATACCGAGGGGAAGCGACAATGAAATAACCAACTTGCCGATTTTCCGTATTTTCATGCCTGTTTGATTTAATGTTGTATCCCACCTGTTGACCAGATATAGTCATTATTTGAACATTGTGCTTCTTTGGTCAAGCAAGGCCATGTCGTCCGGTGTCAGCTGGAAGCTCATTGCCCCGGTGTTCTCCATGGCATGTGATTCTTTGGTGGCGCCGGGAATAGCAAACACGGTATTGCCATGGAAATTAACCAGCCAGTTGAGCGCAATTTGGGAAGTAGAAATCTGGTATTTATTCGCAAGTTCGCCAAGTGTTTTTACCAGGGGCCTGCTCTTTTCGATGCCCGCGGGTTTGAAAAGTGAGGTGTATTTACGCATGCCTATATTTTTCAACAGCTCAGGGTTTTCGTGAAATTTCCCGGTAACCAGCCCCTGGGCCAGCGGGGAGTATGCAATAATGGAGACCCCGAGTTCCTTTGCGGTTTGCAGGATTCCGTTGGATTCAATTTTCCGGTCCAGGAGGCTATACCTCACCTGGTTGGAAACCAGTTGTATGTCTTCTTCCTGCAGGGCTTCCCAGGCCGACTTCATTTTTGATGCCGAAAAGTTGCTCACCCCGACAAAGCGTATCTTATGCTCTTTTACCAAACTGGCCATAGCTTTCATTTCGGCTTTTTCGTTCGAAAACCCCCAGGGTTGATGGACCTGGTATAAATCGATAGGGAAGGGCACCAGGGCGTCTAATCGCTGATCAATGGTTTTTAGGATATTAGAAGCGGTCCGGAACATAGGCCACCATTTAGTGGCGATTATAATATCGCCCGGTTTTTTACCCTGGCCTGTGAGAGCCCTGGCAAGCGCTTTTTCGGAAGCCCCGTTGCCATATACTTCTGCAGTATCGAACCAGTTAATCCCTCCTTCCAGGCTGGTTTTTACAATACGGTTGATGAGATCATCTTCCAAAATAGGCCAGATTTTCCCGGCTATATTTTGTTGTTTGCTGAACTGCCAGCAACCAAGTCCAATGGGTGTAAGCATCATACCGGATTTTCCCAGCGACCTGAGTGAATGGGTTTGTTCCATAAGAAAAACAATTTAAATGGATGGGTAAAGGTAAGGTTTTAGTTTGTGGGAAAATATGGTTCAATGGCCATTTCGATATACCAGATGGTCGGTCATTACCGAATATTTTGGGCATGGAAGACCAGCCAGACTTACATGTAACATTGAATCTAATAATCGTGGAAGTTTGATGATCCGTGTGCCTTAGAAAAAGTATGCTTTGGGGCATGAGGTGTGATGTTATAAAAGTTGTTAATTCCTCAATCCATAGGGTTCATTTCCGGGGAAATAGATATTAGCAAGAGCTGTGCGATTGTTCGGTCATCCCGTTCATCTATCCTCATTCCTTAGTTTTCTATGAACTTATAGAGCACAGCCTTGTTTTTAGTATGCGTCGCAGGCTATTGTAAGCTTGTGACCAATCATTATAAAAAGAAAACGTCCCTTTGTAAATATCAGATATGATGGAAGATAAAATGAAAGTCGAAATCTGGAGTGATATAATGTGCCCGTTCTGCTATATAGGTAAACGAAAATTTGAATCCGCATTAGACTCATTTCCTCATAAAGATTCAGTACAGGTAGTTTGGCATAGTTTTCAGCTTAATCCAAACCTTCAGTACCAGCCCGGAAGAGATGCGTATGATTATGTTGCCGCACTAAAAGGTCAAAGCAGGGAATGGTCCGTAAAGGTCCACGGCGACCTCACTAAATCAGCTAAAAACCTGGGCCTTGAATACAATTTTGACCAGGCAAAAATTTCCAATTCCTTCGACGCACACCGGGTGATTCAGCTTGCTAAAAAGCATAAGCTTGCCGACGAACTGGAAGAGCGTTTTTTTAAGGCCTATTTCACTGAAGGGGCGTTAATGAGCGATCATGCCACGTTGATCCGCCTCGCTACCGAAGCCGGACTCCCGCATGATGAGGTTGCTGCCGTACTCGGGACAGATCAGTTTTCGGAAGAAGTCAGGCAGGACGCTGCAGAAGCCAGGCGCCTGGGTGCCGGCGGAGTACCTTTTTTTGTGCTCAACCGGAAATATGCCGTAAGCGGAGCACAGGACACAAGTGTTTTTGCTCAAACACTCCAAGAGGCATTTGACGAGTGGCAAAAAGGCTTTCCTGCCGGAATGCCCGAAACAACTCAGGGGCAATCATGCATACCCGGTGGCGCATGTGATTAGGTTTGATTATGCCCGGGCTTACCTAAAGCTCAATTTGTTCCTTAAGCAATATATTATCAGAGGATGACCCTACAAGTATTTCGAATTTACCCGGTTCAAGAACCCATTGCTTTTGAGCCGGGTCGTAATACTGGAACGCCCTTTTATCCAGTGTTACCTGGACTTTCTTTGATTCACCTGCTTTCAGGCTGACTTTTGCAAATCCTTTCAGTTCTTTTAAGGGACGGGGCAAGGCCGATTCCATGTCCCTCACGTAAACCTGGGCAATTTCTTTCCCTTCCACTTTCCCGGTATTATGGATATCGAATGAAACAGTACAACTCAGGTCTTCTGTTTTATGAGCCAGTTCAACCTTGCAGCTTTCATACGAGAACGTTGTGTATGATAAGCCGAATCCGAATGGAAATAAAGGTTTTACATTTTTTGAGTCATAATAACGATAGCCGACCCAAATATCGTCTTTATAATTTACCGTTCCGTTCTTGCCGGGGTATTCCCCCAGGACATAGGAGGGTGAATCCTCTAATTTAACGGGTAAGGTATAGGTAAGTTTTCCCGAAGGATTTACTTCGCCATTCAGCAATTCTGCCAGGGCTGTGCCGGTTTCCATGCCGAGGTAGCTGGTATAGAGCAAACCTTTAACATCCTGGATCCAGCTGCCCATTTCAACCGGGCTCCCGGCTATCATGACTACTACCGTGTTCGGATTGGCCTTGATCACGGCTTTAATCAGTTCATCCTGTCCATAAGGAAGTTTCATGTCGGGTTTGTCGTCGCCTTCACAATCCAGGCCGGGCTCGTGGTTCAGGCCTCCGAATAGGATGACGGCATCAACCGACGACGCCATTTTTACAGCCTCAGCTATTGTTGCCTGGTCGACGGATTTAAGGGGAGTTCTATAATTTAATTCATTGTTAATCAGAATAATAACCTTAT
>JBAXXB010000044.1:0-20989 GCA_037128115.1 Bacteroidota bacterium | reverse complement strand
TGGCTTGTTGTCATTATTTCCAGCGAACCGCCGAAGGACCAGCCACGACGTATACAGGCTGGGGAGCATTTATCAGCAATAATCCGGATAGGGTGAAGTAAAGAATTTTGGATGTTTAATCGTGGATGCTAATCCTTGTATTTGAAACAACGGATTGAAAATTGAATCCCCATCAATCCTGCTGAGTTAATTTCCATTTAAATTGAAGCTTACATGAGTTTCTGATAAGCCTGCCACCAGCGATCGGGGATTTCGTCTTCCAGGGCGGTCTGGTAATCGGCTGCTGAACAGGGAACTATATAATGGCGGCGGTATTTTTCACGAATATTATCCGAGCATTTGATTTCCATCCACCAGCGTTCGGTGGGTTTGCTCTTATAAAAAACAATGCCGTCGTCAAAATCGGTAACCTGCACGGTATAGCGTATATAATTTTCAGCACCGGTCGAAGGGTGGTCATCCTGGCGGTGATAAAAACCGTCAATAAAATACCATATCATCTGTGCCAGCAAATGTGCCGTTTGGCCGTTGCGATCGAGGGTAGGGTTCATTTCGAAAAAACCAACCGAAGTAATTTTATCGCTCATACCGGCATACCGAATCATCTGGCAGGCCTCTTCACCATAAAAACCGTTCGGGGTAGCATTGGCATTGCCGGGAGCATCGCTCTGGCGGATGGCCGACATATCAAACGAAAACAGGTCGGCATTCCTCACCAGTGGTTCCACCTGGGAAATATCAGAATGCAAAACGCCCAGCCGGTAAATATCGAAAAACAGGTCGCGCATCAGGTCGATAGCACCCTGTTCAACGAAATAGGTCTGGTAACCGATATTCGTGTAATTAAAGAGGTAATTGGGTTTGTGTAAAATAATATGGCTCAGGTACGACCGGGAATTGAGTTTATCCTCGCTTTCGCCCAAATCGAACATATTATCGACGGCGGCTATATTGATAATGTTTTTCCGGTTTTTATACGCACGGTACATGGCATAAGTCAGGTCCTGGCCGCCACCAATAATCAGGGGTACAATATTCAATTCGAGAAGTGATTCTATTACGGCAGTTACGGCGTAGTATGTGTCGTCAACACTATCCCCGCGCATAATGTCGCCCAGGTCAGCCACACGCGTTTTGTAATTCCCGGGTAAAAGCCTGTAAAGATATTCGCGTACACTCTGCGAAGCCATTCCGCAACCCAGGTTATCGACAGCGTTACGATCCTCATCAACGCCAAATATGGCAATTTCAATATCTGCCAGGTCGGGGAAACCGCTTTCAATGGTATGTTTTTCGAAAACCTCACCTAAGCGCTTGCCTGTCTGTGCGGCATTATGAGGCAACATTATAGCCTGAACCGGTTTAAAATAGCTGGAGAAATGCATTTTTCGAACGTTTGGCAGTAAGAAATAATATTAGGCTAGGGTATCCAAAGAGCAGCAATGAACTATTGCACGTGCACCAGGAATTACGACCACCATTAACAATTTGTTCTTTACCCATTTACTCGCAATTACAGGATATAAGTTGCGCAGTTAATCCTGTTAGATAAATGTGTTATGCTTTTTTACTCCTTGGAACAAACTTCTTCTTAGCCGGTGCCGGTGCAGCATCGGCAAGTTTCAGGCACTCTTCGAGGGTTAGCATGGATGGTTCGGAACCTTTGGGGATCTTGATGTTATTCTTCCCAACAGCTATATATGGGCCATACCTGCCATTGAGTACCAGTACATCGGGCCTTTCGGTAAACGATTTGATGGTACGGTTGGCATTTTCGGTGCGTTTCTCCTCTATCAGTTCAATGGCGCGCTCGATGGTGATGGTTGCAGGATCATCCGTCTTTTTAAGTGAACAGAATTTGGATTGGTGCAGCACATAGGGTCCGAAACGGCCAATGGCCACAGTAACATCTGCTTCTTCGAACTGCCCGAGAAGGCGGGGGAAATCAAATAATTTTATTGCTTCTTCCAGCGTGATGTTATCCAGGGTCTGGCCTTTGCGAAGTCCGGCAAACTTGGGTTTATCGGGCGAATCGGTTTCCCCTATCTGGGCGATGGCACCGAACCGGCCTAATTTAACATAGATATTCATGCCGCTACCCGGATCAATGCCAAGCAATTTTTCGCCTTTGGCTTTTTCGCCGCTTTCGAGGGTTTCGAGCACTTTTTTATGGAAAGGCGTATAAAATTCGCCAATCATGAGGTTCCAGGCTTTCAGCCCGTCGGCAATTTCATCAAATTCCTTTTCACAACTGGCTGTGAAATTGTAATCCATGATGTCGTCGAAATATTGTTGCAGGAAACGGGTCACCAGCTCGCCTGTATCAGTAGGGAAGAGTTTGGACTTTTCAAAGCCGAATTTTTCGTGCTTGACAGTTTCCTTAATTTTGCCGTCCTTAAGCAACAACTGCTTGATATCGCGGGTATTGCCATCGCGATCTTCCTTTACAACGTACTCACGTTTAATAATGGTCGAAATGGTAGGAGCATAGGTCGAAGGACGCCCTATACCCAGTTCTTCGAGTTTTTTCACCAGGCTGGCTTCGGTGTAGCGGGGCTGGCTGGTAGTAAATTTCTGAACCGCTTCAATCTGCATCATGCCGAGCTTTTCACCTTTCGTTACCGGAGGCAGAAGCCCTTCTGTTTGTTCGGAATCGTCGTCGGTTGATTCCATGTAAACTTTTAGAAATCCGTCAAATTTGATCACCTCGCCCAGGGCAATGAATTGCTCTTTGCTGTTCGAAAGGTCAATATTTATATTTGTCTTTTCCAGTAGGGCATCAGCCATCTGGGAAGCGATGGTGCGTTTCCAGATGAGTTCATACAATCGTTTCTGGGCAGCGTCGCCTTCAATGCTGCTTTGGTTCATATAGGAAGGACGTATGGCTTCGTGTGCTTCCTGGGCGCCCTTGCTTTTGGTCGCGAACTGCCTCGATTTGTGGTATTCGTTACCGTATTGGCTGATGATTTCCTCTTTGGCCATTCCGAGTGCGGTTTGCGACAGGTTTACCGAGTCGGTACGCATGTAGGTGATTTTACCGCTTTCGTATAGTTGCTGGGCAACCGTCATGGTGCGGCTAACCGAGAAACCCAGTTTACGGCTGGCTTCCTGCTGAAGGGTGGAGGTGGTAAATGGTGGTGCGGGCGATCGTTTGCCCGGCTTTTTTTCGACATCGGCAACAGTATAGAGGGCTTTTCCGCATAAAGTGAGGAAATCGCGGGCTTCTTCCAGGGTGGGAAATCTCTTTGGGAGATCAGCCTTAAAGCTGGCATTGCCCTTTTCGTTGTTTACTTCGAACAAGCCGCTAACTTTATATGCAAAGGAGGATTCGAACTTACGTATGTCTTCTTCCCGCTCAACAATAAGCCTTACGGCTACACTTTGAACCCGCCCGGCGGAGAGTGATGGCTTTACCTTTTTCCACAGTATGGGTGATAATTCAAAACCAACCAGGCGGTCGAGAACACGGCGCGCCTGTTGCGCGTTAACCAGGTTCTGGTCAATGCGCCTCGGTGTTTTTATAGCTTCGGTAATCGCGGTTTTCGTAATTTCGTGAAATACAATGCGATTTGTTTTTTCAGGATCCAGGTTGAGAACTTCTGCCAGGTGCCATGAAATGGCTTCTCCCTCGCGGTCCTCGTCAGTGGCCAGCCAGATGGTTTCGCATGAGTCGGCCAGCTTTTTCAGTTCACTGATCACTTTTTTCTTATCCGGCATTACTTCATACACCGGCCTGAAGTGATTATTCACTTCTATACCAAGCTCTTTGGTCGACAAATCACGGACATGTCCGAAACTGGATTTTACAATAAAATCCTTTCCCAGGTAGCCTTCTATCGTTTTGGCCTTAGCCGGTGACTCAACAATTACAAGATTTTTACTCATATTTTTTTTGATTATAATCAGAAAACCGGGTGCAAAGTAACGCAATAAAATTACAACTGATAGGACATTTTGTTGCTTATACCTTAATAAGGGCATATTTGCCTACCGGAACTACGAATCAGGCCATCTAAATCTTTTTTTTGTATATGTCTGATTAACTGCTTTTTATTGACAACAATTCGTGCCTGAATTTGTTGTAATTTTGCACCCCTAAAAATATTACGGAAATACTTTAATTTTTGAATGGATAACGTGGAACATAAAAAGAAGTCATATATAGAAACATACGGTTGCCAGATGAATTTTTCGGACAGCGAAATTGTAGCGTCCATTCTGGAGACGCTGGATTACGAACCGACTGCCGACATTAAAACCGCAGATCTTATACTATTGAATACCTGCTCGATACGCGATAATGCCGAACAACGCGTACGCAACCGGCTGAACGAACTTCATGCGCTCAAGCGGAGACATCCCGGTCTGGTTATTGGTTTGCTGGGCTGTATGGCCGAGCGGCTCAAAGATAAGCTACTCGAAGAAGAACGTCATATTGACCTGATTGTGGGTCCTGATGGGTACCGCCAACTTCCGCAGTTGCTCGAGCAGGTTGAGAGCGGCCAAAAAGCAATCAATGTATTGCTTTCGGCCGATGAAACATATGCCGATATCAACCCGGTGCGCACTGGAGGCAGCGGAGTAACAGCTTTCATCAGCATCATGCGCGGATGTGAAAATTTTTGTGCTTACTGCGTTGTACCCTATACACGCGGCAAGGAACGCAGCCGCAACCCCAAAACTATTATTAAAGAGGCCGGTGAGCTTTTCGGCCAGGGCTTCCGGGAAGTTACCCTGCTTGGGCAGAATGTAAACTCTTACCACTGGGAAGAGAACGGAATTCCCGTTTCGTTCCCGGAATTGCTGCAGCAAGTGGCTTTGGTTGATCCCTTGTTACGTGTCAGGTTTGCTACCTCGCACCCGAAAGACATTTCGGACAAATTGCTTGAAACTATTGCCGGGCAAAACAATATATGTAAATCGATTCACCTTCCCGTTCAGTCAGGAAGTACCCGTACGCTTGAAATGATGAAACGGGGTTATACCCGCGAGTGGTATATGGACCGGATTGCGGCAATAAAGAGGATTATCCCTGACTGTGCTATTACAACGGATATTATTGCGGGCTTCTGTGCCGAAACTGAGGAGGATCACCAGGAAACACTTTCCATCATGCGGGAAGTGGCCTATGATTATGCGTATATGTTTAAGTATTCCGAACGGCCGAACACCATTGCCGCAAAAAAATACACTGACGATGTTCCTGAAGAAGCAAAAAGCCGCCGCCTCGATGAGATTATTGCCTTGCAGCAGGAACTTTCGCTGAGAAGTAACAAACTTGAAGTGGGAAAAGAATTTGAAGTGCTTGCTGAAGGCGTTTCGAAGCGTTCGGATCAGCAACTTTTTGGCCGTACTACCCAGAATAAAGTGGTGGTTTTTCCCCGAAATTCATTTAATCCGGGTGACTATGTAAGAGTCAGAATTCTCTCCTGCACGGCTGCAACCCTAAGGGGTGAACTGATTTAATGACAACGGAAAAACAAAAAATTGCAAACTTATTGGCTGATTATCCGTTGTAATTATTATATCTTTGCAGCTTTACGTTATATTATCCTAAATTTGTTAACATTGTCGTTATGAAGAATAAGCTACTTGCAGTTAAGCTGATTTGTTTATCAATCATCGGCTTAATTGTAATTTCATGTGTGCCACAGAGCAAAATGAAGTATCTCCAGGATAAAGAAGGGGTTGCTCCGGTTAATGTTTATCCAAGCATTAAGGAAGATTACAAACTTAGGTGCGGTGATTATGTCTATATCCGAATTTTGACGCTCGACGAGAAAAGCAATGAGATATTTGCCAACATCACAGGTTCAGCGGCAAGTGCATATATGAATCTGACGGATCAAAACCTGTATCTTTCGAGTTACCTTGTGAACGATTCAGGCTATGTCACATTTCCTCTCCTGGGTAATATACATGCTGCCGGTCATACGGTTATGGAAATGGAGCAGAACCTGAATAAAGCAGCTTCTGAGATCATTAAAGAATCCAGCGTAGTTGTTAAACTTGTATTATACAATATTTCAGTTCTTGGTGAGGTTCAGTCACCGGGGAAATACACCATTTACAATAACCGGGTTAATATATTTGAAGCCCTGGCCCTGGCCCGTGACCTTACAACATTTGCAAACCGGGGCAAAGTTCAGATTATCAGATCCGACGGAACCAAGAATCATGTTGTAACCCTCGACCTGCTGAGTAAGGATATCTTATCCTCACCGTATTATTACCTGCAGCCGAATGACATTATTTATGTTGAACCATTAAAATATAAGACTTACGGTTTCGAATCTTTCCCCTACGTTCTTGTATTTTCAACTATAACCACAGCACTTCTTATTGCGCAATACTTTAAAAAATAATGGAAAATCGAATACCCAATAATAACGAAATGCAGGAGCAGTCAGTGGACATTAAAGCCCTGTTTTACAAATTTCTCAGCTACTGGTACTTGTTTTTCATTACCATTGTTCTGGTAATGCTGATTGCGTTTTTATTTAACAAGTATACTGAGCCGGTTTATAAAGTTAAATCTACCGTTCTCATCAAGGAAGACAAGGGCGGTTTGAATGATGCCCAGTCGTTGCTTGGATTTGGCAATATCACCAATACGCAGAAACTGCAGAACCAGATAGGTATCCTGAAATCCCGATCACTTGTTTCACGAACCCTGAAGTCGCTGGACTTTAATGTTTCCTGTTATAAAGAGGATAATTTTCTTACCACCGAGATTTATAAAGAATCCCCTTTTAATGTCATTATCGACACTTCCCATTTAGAGCCTGTAGGAAGTATTAAATTTTATATAACCATACTTTCTGAAAACGAATATCGTCTCGAAGCCGAGGGGCAGGATCTTGTGCTTTATGACTACAGGACATTCAGTGATAATGCCAAGAAACTTCCGTTGATTAAATACGATAAAAAGCACCATTTTGGAGAACAGGTAGCTAATGCGAATTTTGGTTTCCGTATTGAAAAGACGGCAAAGTTTGATCCAAAAACTTCTTTGAATCAACGCTATTATTTTAATTTCAACTCTCTGAGTGCAATGATTACCCAATTTTCGGGGTATGAAATTGAGCCCATCAATAAGGATGCTTCCATTGTTGAAATCGCATTCAAAGGAAACAATTCCCAAAAAGCGGTCGATTTTCTAAACCGGCTGACCCTTGAATATATCAGGCAGGGACTTGAAAAGAAAAACCAGATAGCCATCAATACTATCTTATTCATCGACAGTCAATTACTCGAAATTCGAGATTCGCTGAACACCAACGAAAATGTACTTCAAAATTTCCGTACCAGCAACCAGATCATGAACCTGGATGCACAATCGCAGCAGGTTTATACAAGCATTACCGACCTTGAAAAAGAAAAAGCAGTATTGCTAGTAAAAGCAAAGTATTACAGCAACCTTAAGGATTATATACAAAAGAGTAAAGATGACTTTGGTGGGGTTGTGGTACCTTCGTCCATGGGAATTGATGATCCTACCATGACTCAGATTCTGAATCAACTCATGACCCTATACGCTGACAGATCTGAAAGGCTTATCAGTACAAAGCCGAATAACCCTATGGTCCTGGCTATCGACCAGAAAATTGCCAACACCAAAAGGGCTCTTACTGAGAGCATCAGCAACATTGTAAAAACATCGGATATCAGCATCAAGGATATAGAAGCGAGAATTGATAAACTTTCTGAATTTTTCCGAAACCTTCCTGCTACCCAAAGGCAGTTGCTTGGAATTGAAAGGAAATACAAACTGAATGATGCTATCTATACTTATCTGCTTCAGAAACGTTCGGAAGCTGCTATTACCAAAGCCAGCAATACCCCGGATAACGAGATTGTTGATAATGCTGACCCCATGGTGAAAGAGCAGGTTTTCCCCAAAACCAGTCTAAACTATACCATTGCTTTCTTACTCGGCCTCATAATCCCGCTGTTGTATATTTTCGGAAAAGACTACCTGAACGATAAGGTGATTACGAAAAATGACATAGAAAAACACACGAATCTGCCAATAATAGGCCACGTATTGCACAATAAGCACGAAAGTGCAATTGTAACTTTTACTTCGCCCAAATCGGCCATAGCCGAATCATTCAGATCACTGCGAACAAATTTGCAGTATATTACCAAACGAAAGGATAAGTTCACGATCCTGATTACCAGTACCGGCGTCAGCGAGGGAAAATCATTTACTTCCATGAACCTGGCTTGTATCTACGCCCAGTTCAACCGGAAGACACTTTTACTTGGTTATGACTTACGTAAGCCGAAACTCTACCAGGATTTCGGACTAAAAAATACGGAAGGTATTACTTCGTACCTGATCGGTAAGAGCACCCTTGAAAGTATCATTCAAAAATCACCTGTTCCAAACCTGGATGTTATATCGGCCGGCCCGGTACCGCCAAACCCGGCAGAACTTATTGCCTCTTCGCTGAACGTCGAACTGCTTACCAAGCTGCAGGAGATATATGATTATATTATCATAGACACCCCTCCGGTAGGTATTGTTACAGATGCGTTCCTGTTAATTCCCTATTGTGATGTCAATATTTTACTGGTACGACAGAATCAGACCAATAAAAAGGTTTTTGAATCTATAGCTAGTGATTTCGAGAAACGGAATGTGCCAAATACTACAGTGTTGGTGAACGACGTAAAACCAGACCGCTCTGGCTATGGTTATGGTTATGGCTATGGCTATGGCTATGGTTACGGTTATGGCTATGGTTACGGTTATGGACAAGGCTACGGATATTATTCTGATGATGCCAAGAAAGAACAGGATGCAACCCTTTTCCAGAAAATGTTCAATAAATCCTGATTATGACAATTTTTTTAAAAAGGATTTGATTACTGCAAAAAACTGAGCAGAATACAAAAAGAGGGGCATCCACTGGATGCCCCTCTTTTTGTTATTAAAAACGCATCAATCCTACTTGAAGGCTTTCTCCAGCAAACCATCTCCGCATAGCTTGAGTCTATCAGTATATGTTGGGACCTCTTTTCCCATTAGTTTGTCGACATACATTTTTGCCAGGTATTGGCCAAGCATAAAGCCCTGTCCGCGGAACCCTACAAATAATCCCATGTCAGGATCAAGGATCATGCGGGGTTCTTCGTAATACCCTGCCCATACAGCCTGGAAACCCACCGAGGAAAGTTGTGGCAGCCAGTCGATAAACACCTCGGACACTATTTCCAGGAATTCCTTCGAGTTAACCTTGAGGTTTTTAGCTGTTTCCAGTGGTTCAACCTGGGGCGATGCACAGCCTATAATCTGGCCGGTTTCCCCCAGCTGCTGGCCATAAACAGCGGTAAACCCCTTATACTTGCGCCTGTCGATCAGCATGTCGAGCGGTTGACCATTGATACCCATATTGGGTAGCCTGCGGGTAATGAATGCCTGGTGTTTAACCGGGTAAAGTCCAGTTTCTATGCCGAGTTGTTTGGCGAATTTATCTGCTTCCGGACCTAGCGCATTTACAAAATGTGGGGTATGGAATTCGACGTACTGTTTTTCATGGTCCCTGGTGAGTACAATAAATTTGTCATTTTCCTTGCGCACATCAATCAGTTGGCAATCCTCATAAATTTTACCGCCTCTTTCAACACCTATGCGCCGAATAAGGTCGATTACCCTCCCGGGAGTGGCCTGCCAGCAATCGCGGGTTATTTGGGCAGCCTGGTAGTGTTTACCCAGGTTTGGATTCAGATTAGGGGAGATTTCCCTCAGGTAATCTTTAGGATCGACCATATAGGCATCCGACCATGAACGGGAATCGTCCAAAGCCTTGAAGGTGGCATCGTCGTGGGCGAAAGTCACATACCGGGTTGAAAGGAAATTGATATCCCGGATTTTTTGCAGGTCCTTAAAAATTTCGAGGTTATGCCTGGCAATATCTGCAATTTCGGGCAGGCTGAACGCAGGCCGGCCCCCGGCTATGTTCCGCCACGAGGCACCCCGGCCGAAGTTAATAAGCGAAGGTTTTAACCCGGCTTCGGACATATACCTGAATAAGGCACTTCCCCCTATTCCGCCACCGGCAATCAGCGCCTGGACCTCAACCTTGCGTGCTGTTGTTTTGCTGTTGTTTATAATAATATTCTCGCGCACATTCTTAGGGAACAACTCGCCCATAGCCAATTGATTGCTCAGCGGCCCGCGCGGGGTGGCATCGCCTACTACGCTTATTCCTTTATTGCGTAAAACCTGTTTGAGCCTCCGAATGCATCGCTTTCCGCGGCAAGCTCCCATACCAAGCCGGGTCGTATGCTTGATTTCGTCGACCGAAATAAACTTCCGGTCGCCTATGGTATTTACAATTTCACCCAGGGTAACGTCGTCGCAATGGCATACATACATTTCATGCTCGAGCTCGTAAACAGTTGGTTCCATGATGATTGGATCCGGGAAATTTTCTTTAATAATAAAACCGCGTACTGCCAGCAGCGCCTCCCCATGGATGTCGAGGGATTTCACGCGGGCGATATTAGTCTTATTCGGTTTCTTCAGGATTTTCTCAATGATACCGTTACCCAGTTTTTTGCCTTGGTTATCAACCAGATAAACCTCTGCCTTTTCAACAGCAAAATATTCTATGGGAAGGAAAATCCAGTCTTTCTTTGGAGCATATCCAAAAATGGCCAGGCCCGGGCATTGATATACACAATCCATACACCCGATACACTTGTCAAAATCAAGTTGTGGCACCGTGCTGGTCGAAGTTTTGGTAATGGCTCCGTGGGGACAGGCAAACTCGCAGGGATTGCATGCAAAACCATACAGGCAGTCGATCTGAACAAAAGGCTTATCGTTGATACGTTCAGGTGTAGGCTTAAATGGTTCCGGAATAACGAGATGGGGATGTTGCTGCGAATCAATATACTCTTTCGAGACATTCAGGTATTTATCATAGTCGATGTTCTCGCCCATATCCTGCAGAATCTCGTATGCAACCTGGTTGCCCCGCAAAACGGCACTGGTTCCTTCGCCTATCCTGATAGCATCCCCGGCCCCGTAACAATTGCGGCCAAAGATTTCATTTCCCTTGATAATCAACTGATCATCGGCAACTAATCCCGTACAGATATTGATTACGTCTATATCCGTGAATAATTTTTCGGTTCCGGGAACCGGTTCAAAGTTTTTGCATTCGGCTACTACAGCACCTATAATCCCGGTGTTGTCTTCGTTTGGGAGTGCTTTCAATAATATATGGGAGGTCATGACCGGAATCCCCAACCTGCGAACCCGGTTTGCCTGTACAGGGAAACCTCCTTCGCTTTCCTGGGCTTCGATAATTGCTTTTACTTCGGCTCCGGCCTGCATCAACTGGTAAGAAGTAAGATACCCGATATTGCCGGCTCCCACCGTCAGTACTTTTTTACCCAGAAGCGTCAACTCATTGTTCATCATCTTCTGGACAACGGCAGCAGTATATACACCCGGCAGGTCATCGTTTTCGAAGGTAGGCATAAACGGAACTGCCCCTGTGGCAACTACCAGGTAATCAGCATCTACATAATAGATCTCGTCAGTGAGCACATTTTTCACAGCGATACGCTTGCCTTCCAAGAGGTCCCAGACCGTGCTGTTCAGGAAAATTCCTTCATGGCTGTCTCCGGCCAACGTTTTTGCGATATCAAACCCGCGCATGCCTCCGAATTTTTTCTCTTTTTCGAAAAAGAAAAACTGGTGGGTCTGCATGAGAAACTGCCCGCCTATTTTATCATTGTTGTCAATTACTATGTTGTCGACACCCTGCTTCAGCAGCTCTTCCCGGCAGGCTAAGCCGGCAGGACCGGCGCCTATAATGGCAACGGTGGTCTTGTATACATCTATGGGCTTTTCAGTATTTATGCTGCGGGTTTCGGGTGAATAGTCGTGTGGAATTTCACTTACCTCCTTCACGTTATCGACCTTGGTAATGCAGATACGACGGATTTGCCCGTCAACCAGCATCTCGCAGGCACCACATTTACCAATACCACATTCGAGACTGCGCTCACGGTTTGATAAACTATGGCTATGAACGGGGAACCCGGCCTGGTGCAATGCTGCTGCAATGGTGAAGCCCTTTTCACCAGTCACTATTGTTCCTTCATATTCAAAGGTAATATTTTCGGATACAGGTACTTCCAGAATCGGATGCTCAATAATTTTATTCATTTCGTACAGGATAATATTGTTTTTCGAATTTTCTTTTCAGAGAATCACGTAGCAAAATTATATTTTTTTATCCACCTGTTATTCAATTAACAGGTAATTTAGAAAGAGTATTTATTGCATCAGTTTCAAGCCTTTAAAAGAGTGCTTTTCGCTGGAAATATGGGAGACAGGGGGAAAAACCAGATAGCCATCAGTGAACATTTTTCACCGAACCAGTTATCGGAAACCTTTTACTGACAGCCATATAGAAGGCCGGCGCTGGCAAGACTAAAAATTTAATATTCTCGCGACCGAAGTTTGAAGTGATTGAGTAAATTTGTTCTACAGAGACGCCTTGAAATTTCAAAGGCAGGAAAGTTTATTCCTACCCTGATGAGAATCATTTCATACTGGTATTCAGAATAATGAAAGGGAGTGATGGAGAAGAAATATGATAACCTTTTAATGATCTATTATTCCGGAACAGGTAATTCGGAACGGGTTTCGGAATGGATAGTCCGGGAAGCAAAAGATAGTGGAATGAAAACTCATCTGTCGTCCTTCCATCAGTTCAATCCCGGCGATATCACCGAATTTGAAGGTAAAACACTGATCGGGTTTTTCTCAGCCACCCATGGTTTTAATATGCCTCATTCCATGCTGAACTTCCTGATTCATTTCTGCTTGTTGAAAGGATCCGATGTTTTTATAGGTAATACCAGGGCCGGGATGAAATTATGGAAATGGTTTTTACCCGGGCTCAGTGGAATTGCGATGTATTTCCCGGCATTGATCCTGTGGCTGAAAGGATACAAAATCAAAGCCATGTACCCGGTCGACCTGCCGTCGAACTGGATTTCGCTTCACCCGGGCCTGCGCCAGGTGGTCGTAGCATCCATGTACGAAAGGTGCAAAAGGCTTAGCAAGTGGTTTGCCCGGGAAGTGCTTGACGGGAAAAGGGTTTTTATGAAATCATTTATTCTCCTTCCATTGGATTTATTGGTGGCTCCTATTGCCTTGGGATACTACTTTATAGGACGGTTTATAATTGCAAAAACTTTTGTTGCCAATAACCATTGCAATAACTGCGGAATATGCATAAAACAGTGTCCCACGCAGTCCATCATACTCAGGGGCAACAGGCCATACTGGAAATTCAGCTGTGAAAGTTGTATGAAATGCATGAATTACTGCCCTCTAAGGGCCATAGAAACAGCACACTCCATGGTATTCCTGATTTTAGCGGGGTTGGTTGTCGTAGTTAACCCCTTTCTTTCAACAAAAGTTGCGATCCTGCTTACGAATTGCTTCCATTGTTATTCCGGGGCTGCTTTCGAAACGCTTTATTTTCTGGTTCAATGGTCGGTGGCACTTATATTGTTTTATGTTGGATACAGTATAGTGCATTACCTGATGCAGTTCCCCAGGATTAACCGGGTTATTACATATACGAGCCTGACTACCTGGAAGTTCTGGCAAAGGTACAGGATTCCGCCAAGGGAGAGGACTGTGTCTGCACACCCGGAGGGTGTCTGACACAGTCCTTACATAAAATCCGGGCCTTAGGATAATCGGGATTTTGAATGTCGATCCTTAATGTTGACTTAAAAAGTTTAGGCGCTTAGTTTAAAAATAACTGCCATATTAAACAGTACCCTTACCGGTTTCCCGTTTTGTCTACCCGGGTGCCATAGCGGCATGGCCTTCACAACCCTCAACGCTTCTTCATCACAGCCGCCTCCTATGCCTCGCAGAATTTTCGTATCGGTAATATTGCCCTTGGAGTCAATAACAAATTGCACATAAACCGTACCCTGTATGCCAGCATCAACCGCCTGCTGGGGGTACTGAATGTTTGCGGCCAGGAATTTCTGCCTTTCAGGATCACCTCCCGGGAAAGCTGGCATTTCCTGTACATCAGTAAATATAGGTTTGGTTTCCTCAATCTCAATGACATCTGGCGGCCTTTCAACCGGTGTTTCAGGATCTACATCTACCTTCACATATCCTGATGTAAGGTTGAGAAAATCCTGGTTTAAGAGATCCGCATCACCACCGTCAATTTCTTCGTTTGTGACTATAGGAGCGACAAAACGTATTTTTTCAACAAGTGCTGTTGGGGCTACCGGGGGGGGGGGGAGCGGAATAGCTTCCGGGGGCGGTCCAGGCAACGGCATTAATTCAGCCGTTCCGTCATTGCCAATGTGCCTTGCCCCACCTTGCGAATAATAATTAGATACCAGGGGATAAGCCAGGCCTGCAAAAAGAATTGAAAGTGCCATCATCAATGCCCGGCTTAGGTGTTTATGGTACAGTTTTCGCAACAGGTAAGCACCATACATCTTGTTCCTGTGCTCAAAGACGATCTCGTCCATCTGAGTGATAAAGGTTCTTTGCGTTTTCATTTTTTCATTTTTAAATGTGAATATTTATCCTCTTCTGACTTTAGATGTATGAACCGGAGAAATTCCATAAAATGACACTAAAAGTTTTATCATGATCAAAATAGTGCCGCACTTGAACATACTGCAGCAAATGATAAAAACATACCAGGTTGCAATGACATCCTTTCCTAATCCTTGCCCCCGGCCATTGCTACAATTTTGCCTTGTCTCCATACCACTTCTCTCCGTAATCCCTTGTCATTCCTGACCAAACGCCTATCTTTGTGCAAACTTCCCCCTAGTGGCATTACGTTTTTTCAGGAAAGACGATAAAAAGGAGCTGCAATCATTCAGTGATGAGCAACTTGTTAGCCGCTATGCCCTGACCAACGACAAGGAAATTATCGGTGTTCTTTACGAACGGTACACGCACCTGCTCTTTATGGTTTGTTACAAATACTTGGGTAACGACCAGGATGCTGAAGATACTGTGATGCTGGTTTTTGAAAAACTGTTTGAATTATTGAAGAAATCCGAAGTTCAGAATTTTAAAAGTTGGATATATGCCATCGCCCGGAACGAATGCCTGATGCAACTCAGGCACAGGAAATCGGGGGAAAAGGTGAAAGAAGCGAACCTGAAGAAACTGGACATTGAAATTATGGAATCCGCAGGGGCCGATCATCTTTTAAGTGCCGGCGAGGGAGAACACCGCATCCGTTACCTTGAAACAGCCATTAATGTTCTGGGAAATGAACAGAAGCAATGTATAGAATTGTTTTACCTGGATGAAAAATCATACCGCGAAGTGGAACAAATCACTGGATATTCCTACAACGAAGTAAAAAGTCACCTGCAAAACGGCAAACGCAAGCTCAAGCAAATGATGGAAAGGATGGAACGCTATGAATGACAGGAATACTAAGTCGTCCGCAATGTTTATGCCTTCCGGTTGCCTCACGGGTGATGCGCTTATGCTGTATGTATCCGGCTCGCTTCAAGGCGAAGAATTTGCTTTGGCACAGCTGCATGTGGCTACCTGCTCCATGTGTGCCGATTCAGTCGATGGGCTACGAATGTGGCTGGGGGAAACTAAACCGGCAACGGGTTCTTCGGACCGGAAGGATATTCATGCTATAGAAACTCCGGAATTTGCTGAGAACCATCCTATAACCAGGTCACACTCCAACAAAACACCAATACTACTGCTTAATGAATTTCGGGTAAGGACTGAATCAATAAATGACCGGATAAAAGAGCGCATCCATTCACACGCCAAAGCTGAACCGGATGAAAGGAGGAAGCTTTCGTACAAACCCTTTGTATGGCTTTCAGTTGCGGCAACTGTTGTGCTGTTTGCAGGGGTCTTTTACGCTGTTTGGGTGCAGAAATTCCCGGGTTATGGGGAAATGGCCCAAAAACCTACAGAGGAAATGATACCACCTTCCACGCCCGGGGATACTGCTTCCACCCATAGAAACAAGACAGACCTTGCCCTGAACAGTAAAAAGCTGGGTGAAAAAGTCCGGTTTTCTGCGCCAGTAGTCGTGTCAGAAGAAGTTACTGACATGGATTTATATAACCAGGATGAACTGAACTCATCAAATGAAGTCCTGGCAGCACCGGAAGCTCTTCCGGGGGAAGACGTTACCGGGAAAAAAGGAGAATCAACGGCAATAGTGGAAAACAAGGCCAGTTCCATCGCTAACAAAAAGGATGCAGAAATGGCGGCAAACAAGGCTGAAATCGCGGAAGATTCCCGCTCTGTGTTTACGGTTGTGGAAGAAATGCCATCCTTCCCGGGAGGAGAAGCAGAACGCAATAAATTCCTTTCCGGTAACATAGTTTATCCTCAGCAGGCTGTCGAAAACGGGATACAAGGCACGGTCTACATTCGGTTCGTGGTCGATGTAAAAGGAAATATAACAGAAGTGAAGGTACTTCGGGGCATTGGCGGTGGCTGCGACGAAGAAGCCCTGCGCGTGGTGAAGATGATGCCGAAGTGGCATCCCGGTAAGCAGAATGGGGAAAAGGTACGCGTTCTGTACAATATGCCGGTCATTTTTAAATTATCCCAATGACATGGTTTTTACATCGTTAATAAAATTAGGCGGTTAATCATCTGGCAATTCTAGTATGTTCTCCTAATCGGGTTTCGTTAATTAAACGATACTACAAAGGAAATGTGTGAGTTATGAATCGTTTAAGTATTTCCGACTCTCACCTTTCCGCACTTTACTTGTCCTAATAATTAATGAAAGTAATATAATCAGATTTTGAAACAGGCTTAACCTAATCCATAAAATAGCAATACTTTTGTTATCTTTTTAAACAGGTTTTAATCCCCAGGCATTATGAAGTTTTCGTTTACGATTTTATGCAGCTGTTTTTTCATGGCTTTCATGTCATATGGCGTTCAACTTATGGCGGGAACCGATAACCGGGCTGCTTTTTCCCCGGCTGATTACACCGATTCATTGGTAATCAACGAAATTAATTACAATTCGGCCGCCACCTTCGACCCGGGCGACTGGGTAGAACTATATAACCCCCAGGCTCACGCTCTCGATATTTCCAACTGGGTTTTTAAGGATGAAGTCGACACTCATGCTTTTATTTTCAGCCAGGGAACGCAAATTCCTGCAAACGGGTTTATTGTTGTAGCTTTCGATTTGACTACCTTTCATACCCTTTTCCCTGATGTTACCAATTATGTAGGTCCCATGGGGTTTGGTCTGTCAGGTAGCGGGGAACTGCTCAGGGTTTACGATAATAATGAGGCCCTGGTCGATACCGTTCATTACGACGATGCAGCACCCTGGCCTACCGGCGCCGACGGCAACGGGGCTTCACTCGAATTGCTTTCTCCCTCGCTCAATAACGCTCTGGGTGAAAACTGGAAAGACAGCGGCAATCCTCCTCATGGCACGCCTGGCGAAGCCAATGTCATTAACCTGGGCATAAGCCATGCCCCGGCAGCCGAAACTCTCAGCCTAAGCATTTTTCCCAATCCAGTCCAGACTACTGCTTTCATCAAAATCAACTCTAAGGTTTTAAATGATGAAGGAACACTCAATGTGTATAATTTTGCAGGCCAAATGGTCCGGCATATAGAGCTCATAACGGGAAACCTGGTTGAAATTGACAGGAATGGGCTTGTTTCGGGCTGCTACCTGGTCAGGTTTACTAACAAAGCTGGCACGCTCATAGCCACAGGAAAACTAGTGGTTGATTAAGAACTAGCTGATTTAAAATGCTGCCAGGGTTTCACTTAAAAGGTGAACCCTGGTTTTTTTAATCCAGGAGTTGTGGGTTTTTAACCACATTTTTCAGGTATCTGAAAAGCAGGCCTCCGTGCGAGGCATCTACCACCCTGTGATCGAGGGCTGCCCCCAGGGATAACACGGTTCGGGGTAAGATCTGATCACCAACTACCATGGGTTTCCGGTTCACCCCACCCAGGATAAGTACAAACGACACATTCGACGAAGGGAACAAGGCGGGGTAACCCATGTCGAGTCCCAGGCTGCCAATATTCGAAACTACGAAAGACCCGAAACTGTTAGCCGAAAGGCCAAGCTTAGGAAACGAGAATCCCCAGTCAGTTGTCACGGTTTTCAGCAGGCGCAGGATCCAGTTCCTCAAAGGCCAGGGAATGCCTGCAAGTTTGTCTTTCATCTGCATGGTTTTATTCTCTGAGCCCTTACGCGAAGTTTTCACTTCTTCACTCATTACCCTGACCAAGTCTTCAAGAGACAACTGATCCGCATCCCTGATCAGCACCGAACCCATCTGTGATCCGGGCAGCAACACACTTACCATAACATCAATATGTTCTCTCAGTACAACGTTACCTCTCCTGATATAGGTATTCAGTTCAGGGACTTCGGTTTTCAGGGCACGGGCGGCTGCCAGTATAAACACATGGGTGAGAGTGGCTTTGATACCGGCCTTTCGCTTGGCAGCAATGTAGGTTGTAAGATCGGTAACATCAATTTCGACGGAACCAAAAATTTTTGAATCAGTTGGCCTGCGGTAAATGGAAGAGGCTACTTTTCGCCATCCGGAATTGAGTTCAGCGGGAGATTTCATGGCGTAAAAATAGAACAAATTTGATATTTTTGGATGAGTCAAAAACCTCGCGTGCGAACTTGTCTGTTTATTCTCCCGTGAATGTTTGACAAATATTAACCAGAAAACACATATGTAATAATATCATTTACTATCTTTGAAGAAATAAGGCTGTCCAAAATGAATATGCTTCCATACAGAAAGTCGATTTACTTGCTCTTTCTTCCTTTGCTAATCCTGGGAATAAATTCCTGCGAACCTCCCGCAACAGCGTTTAAGGATGTTGAAGATGCGGTAATGTATACTAAAGACCAGTTAAATTCACCCCCCTTGCCGGATTCAACACTCAAGGTGATGACCTGGAACATTCGTTTCGGCATCGGCCGGCAGCCGTGGTTTGGTGATGCCTGTGGCAACAACACGGTTTTTAAAAAAGAAGAGGTTTATCCTGGCCTGGATGCCATTGTGGCTCGCATCAACGAGGTGAAACCCGATATACTTTTCCTGCAGGAATGCGATGTGAAATCGAAACGAACAGACTATATTGATGAGCTTCAGTTCATTCTGGATCATACGTATTTTAATTACGCGGCTTATGTGTCGGAGTGGAAATCGGAATTTATTCCAAGCGATGGACTGGGCCGCATGGATATGGGCCTGGTGATCCTTTCACCCTGGCCCATCACCGATGCCAAACGACTGAACCTTGCCACACGTGGTGACCAGAGCGGCATCGTGAACTACTTTTATCTCCATTCCTGTATAGTGAGTGGGAGGATAAAAATCCCCGGATTCAGAGAAATTCCTCTCTTGAACATTCATGCCTCGGCTTTTGCTACCGACGATACCAAGAAAAAGCATTACGAAGAGTTCAAAGCCGAAATGGATAAACTGGATGCTGCAGGCGAATATTTCATTGCTGGGGGCGACCTGAACGAACTGCCACCCGGGAGCGACTCGACGGATTATTGCTACGAAGATATGTGCCCGGGCGAATCGTTTCACCAGCCGGGTGATGATCCACAGCATAAAGCCGGAAGTGATTATACACTGGAAGCAGAGTGGCTGCGACCAATTTTTACGGCTTACAAATGTGCGTTTCCTCTCAACGAATACCTGGCAAATCAGCAGGCTCATTTCACGCATACCACCCGCCCCGAGCATGCCTGGGACCGCACCCTCGACTACCTGTTCACCAACCGCCGCTGGCGTTCGGGCTCGGCCATAACACACCAGGAGTTTACCTTCGAATCGGATCACGCTCCCGTGAGTGCTGAGTTTGTTCTGGTGAAGGAATAATTTAAGAAAATGGGGAAAATGGGGAATGGAGATCAATAAACCGGAACCTGGCTTTTCCCCTCGCCTAAAAACAGGAAATAGTTAACGTTATTGCTTAGCGAAACATAATCGTATCAACATGATCAGGAAATCAATGATATGCCTTGCCCTTATTTGCTGTGTGAATTTCCTTCATGCGCAGGATGAGCCGGTACTTAAAAAATGGAATTATAATACGGCTTACCTGGTACCTGCAGGCAAATGGGAAAGTGGAATATTCCAGCCTTTCAGGTACGGGATCAACAAAAAGCTGGAAGTCTATACCAATGTGCTGATGCTGCCGCTTTTTCCGGGAGCCGGTCTGAAAGTTGCACTGGGAACGAAAAATAATTTTACCTTAGCTAGTGAGCATAGCCTCAGCATTCCTACTCCATTTCTGAACTTCGTCAGCCGTAAAGGCATTGGAGGACTCATATCACCTGAATATTCCTATTCTTTCATACTCTCGGTTAGCAATTCCATAATAGTATCCCGGAAAATAAACCCTTCCACACTGGTATCGGCCAACGCAGGATATGTTTTTGCATTACGCGGCAGTAAACCGGATCCGCAGTCAACCATCGACATTCCATTGTTATACCCGCGCATGGCGCATTACTACGAAGCTACCTCCATCCGCCTGGGTGCGGCTGTTAAAGGGGGAATCTGTACCAAATGGTTTTACGAAGAAGGGGTGAAGGTGTTCATAATTACCCGCCCCGAAAACAATTTCTTTTTCGAAAATTCAGGAACACTGATGTGGGCTGTTGGCAAATCGTTATGCATCAGGGGTGGATATATACTGGCATACGGAAAATATCCCTATGGCTCTCCCGAATGGCAAATGTGGCCAACGCTGGACATGGTGTTCGGAAACCGGTAAAGCTTTATATTCTGGACATCCGCTCTCAAGTAGTATAGTGCAAATAAATTGTAGAAAGGCTCAGGATAAAATCCTGGAGAGTTGATATTCTATGGTAAAAAGACCCTTTTTATTTAGGGGAGTTCTATAATTTAATTCATTGTTAATCAGAATAATAACCTT
>JBAXXB010000043.1:0-21051 GCA_037128115.1 Bacteroidota bacterium | reverse complement strand
AGGAAAGTTCAGTATAATCCAATCTCAATCATGCCTGTATTGTGTAATCGTATACACCATACCTAGTCACATTCTTGCCATAAATGCATCCTTGATATGTTTCAATACTACCTTGCCGTCACCTAGTAATATCCCGATCACATCGAAGCGGGTTTCTCCTTTGAAATCCGCAGCAAGAATGTAAGCTTCGGCTGTCCGGACAATGGCTTTCATCTTGGCAGGCTTAACTTCCATCTCAGGTTCACCGAACAGGTTGGTAGTGCGGGTTTTTACTTCAACTATAACGAGCCAGTCCCCGTCGCGGGCAATAATATCTATCTCATCGTGGCCATAATGCCAGTTGCGGTGCAAGATACGATAGCCGATTCGCCGGAGGTGCTTTTCGGCCAGGTCCTCTCCTATTTTCCCGAGTTCGTTGTGTTCAGCCAAAGTATGGCGGGATTGTTTGATTTATGTCAGATAGAGCCTGGTACCAGGCGCCCGAAGAAAGAATTTCGGAAGCTTATTTATTTGTTTATCAGCCTGATCAGGTACAAAACGGTATAAATAAAGGCAAATAAACCCAGGAAGAAGGCAGCCGGTTTTAGCATTTTACGAAATATATTCCCGGTTTTCCCTATTTCATCTGCAGGCAAAAAGCGTAAGGTCACACCTGCATCATTTATGACTAAACGAACTTCCCGTCCCAGTATCAATGCCCGGTTATCGGCTATATGACCAGCAGGGAAATTGAAACATAGCGGAATACCGGCTTGTTCTGCATATTCCGCAATAATTTGCCCGGCCTGACGGCCGAATGGAATGGTGTTATCATTCATTTTGTTCATCCCTCCAACAACCAGGGCTTTGACCCCCGAAAGCTTGCCGTTTCGCTTGAGGTTCATCATCATGCGATCCACATGGTAGAGGTATTCATCGAGGTCTTCGATAAAGAGGATTTTGTCTTCTGTTTGGATATCCGATGGTGAACCTAGCAGGGAATACAGAATGGAAAGATTCCCTCCCGTTAGAATGCCACTTATTTCTCCTGCCCTGTTCAACGTGTGAGTGCCGGTAACATATTCGAGAGGTTCCCCGAACAAAGCCTTGCGAAGTGAATCAATCGCTTCGGCTGAACCTTCATCGGCGAAATTCACCGGCATGGTGGCATGCAGGGTCTCAATCCCGAAACGGGTATGAATATGCGAATGAAGCACCGTAATATCGCTGTATCCTACAATCCATTTCGGATGCTGCTGGAAAGCGCTGAAGTCAATATTATCTATGATCCTGACGGTACCATAACCTCCGCGAGCACAAATAATTGCCCTGACTTCTGAATCATCCAGCATCATTTGCAAATCAGCAGCCCGTTCTTCATCGGTACCTGAATACTGGTCCTTTTCGCCAAAAAGGTGTGGGCCTGTAACAACCTGTAATCCCCAGGATTGGAAAACCCGTATAGCCTTGTCCATTTCGACAGGCGAAACTTTGCGGGCGGTTGCGACAAGGGCTATTTTGTCGCCTGGTTTCAGGTATGGAGGACAGATCATCACGGATAGTTTCGAACATCAAATATAAGGAATAGTCTTACAGAATGTAGATGGAACTTTAAAAAGAAAACCACTCAGGCACTGAGTACACTAAGGAACACTAAGATGGTTAATCCCTTTGACCAAAAAAGAAGGACAAATTCGCCCTGACAATTTACCTTCCTGCTCTTGCTCACTTCAGCCAATTTGAAGGATTGCAACTATTTTCCCTGAGTTTTCCCTGCAAACAAGTCAAACGTATCCCAATTCTTAAGCTATTCAGTATCTTTGCACCCTATTTTACCAGGAGGATAACCATGACTGATTCCAATACCAAAGCATTTAAACGATATACTGTAACTTCGGCACTACCTTATGCCAACGGCCCTATCCATATAGGGCACCTGGCAGGAGTATATATTCCGGCGGATATCTACGTACGGTTTTTACGCGCTAACCGGCGGGATGTGTTATTTATAGGCGGGAGCGATGAGCATGGGGTGCCTATCACCATAAGTGCACGTAAAGAGGGAATCACGCCCCAGCAGGTAGTAGACAAATACCATGAAATCATAAAAAAATCCTTCTCGGAACTGGGCATTTCTTTCGATATTTATAGCCGCACCTCCGCTCCTATTCACCACGAAACCGCTTCGGAATTCTTCAGGAAATTATATGATAACGGGCAGTTCATTGAAAAAGTAAGCGAGCAGTATTACGACCAGGAGGCACAACATTTCCTTGCCGACCGGTATATTACAGGCACCTGCCCGCGCTGCGGCAACGAACGGGCATACGGCGATCAGTGCGAAAGTTGCGGATCGACACTCAATGCGACCGATCTCATCAACCCAAAATCGGCACTCAGCGGCAACATACCCGTGATGAAAGAAACCAAGCATTGGTTTTTACCCCTCGACCAGTATGAAACCTGGCTCAAGGAATGGATACTCAATTCTCACCGCGACGACTGGAAAACGAATGTATACGGTCAGTGCAAGTCGTGGCTCGACAGCGGGCTTCAGCCCCGCGCCGTGACCCGCGACCTCGACTGGGGAGTGAAAGTACCGGTGGAAGGCGCCGAGGGCAAAGTGCTGTATGTATGGTTCGACGCGCCTATAGGCTATATTTCAGCGACACGTGACTGGTCGGCCCAGACCGGGAAAGACTGGCACCCATACTGGAAATCAGAGGATACAAAACTGGTCCATTTTATTGGTAAAGACAACATCGTTTTCCATTGCATCATATTCCCGGCCATGCTGAAAGCCGAAGGCAGCTATATTCTGCCTGATAACGTTCCGGCTAATGAGTTCCTAAACCTTGAAGGAGATAAGATCTCTACCTCACGTAACTGGGCGGTATGGCTGCACGAATACCTGGAAGAATTCCCGGGCAAGCAGGACGTGCTTAGGTATACCCTGGCAGCCAATGCGCCCGAAACCAAGGACAATGATTTTACCTGGAAGGATTTCCAGACGCGCAACAACAGCGAACTACTGGCAATATTCGGAAATTTCGTAAACCGCACCCTGGTACTTACCCATAAGTATTTTGCTGGTGTAGTTCCTGCTCTGGGTGAAGTAAATGACACCGATCGGCAGGCTATGGCCGAAATGGCCGATTTCCCTGCCCGAATTGCTGGCAGCATTGAGAGTTACCGTTTCAGGGAAGCCCTGAATGAAATGATGAACCTGGCCCGCCTGGGCAACAAATACCTCACCGAAACCGAGCCCTGGAAGAACTTCGCCTCGAATCCCGAAAAGGTGAAAACCAACCTGAATATTTCGTTGCAGGTTTGTACCAACCTGTCAATCCTGTGTGAGCCTTTCCTGCCGTTTACTTCGGCCCGCCTGCTCGAAATGTTGAATTTTAGTCTGGAACCCTGGGCTGAAGCCGGGTCTTGTACCTTGCTCCGTCCAGGGCATCAACTGAATCCACCCGCATTCCTGTTCGAGCGCATCGAAGATGAGGCTATGGCAGCTCAAATCAAAAAACTCACCGACACCAAGGCCGAAAACGCTGCCGAAAACAGTATACTGGCTGAGATGAAACCAGAAATCACCTACGATGACTTTACCAAACTCGACATGAGGATTGGCACTATCACCGAAGCCGAAAAAGTACCTAAAACGGCCAAACTGCTGAAACTTACGGTGGACACTGGCATTGATAAACGTACCGTAGTGTCCGGCATAGCCGAACATTATACACTGGAACAAGTCATCGGACAAAAAGTAGTGCTCCTGGCCAACCTTGCCCCTCGCATGCTCAAAGGCATAGAATCGAAAGGCATGATCCTGATGGCCGAAAACAAGGAAGGAAGACTCTGCTTTGTTTCTCCTACCGAAGCCTTTAACAACGGGAGTGAAGTAAGATAGACTATACCATTAAAAAAATGATAAGCCCTGAGGTATCTGCCTCAGGGCTTTTTTAGTGAAGATGCAAATTGGTCGTCTGGCATTTAAGTAGTAATTTTGAAATATTCAGTTATTCCGGGAATCCCGGAAATTCAATGCTTATAATTTCCAACAAACATCCCTTAACATTATGAATATCAAGAATATTCAAACTGAGATTGATGCAAGTTTCCTGTACAAATTACTTGCTGAACACGAGGAAGATCCCCATGTGGCTTATGTGTTTCAGCAGATGAGTGAAATAGAGCAGAGCCATGCTTTAGCCTTTATGCAGAAGAGCAACCTGGATATTTCGCTGATGCCCTCCCCCTCGGGAAGAGCCCGAACCCTGAAATTAATAGGCAAAATACTGGGTTACAACTATATACTTGGAGTGCTGCTGGATACCGAGAAAAGTATTTCATCCTCCATACTGACTGCCCGCAAAAAAAGCAACACGGCCGAATCGCTTTCCGATACGGCGCATGTTTCGATACTGAGGAACATCATCAATAATAACCCGCGGATTTCGGGTTCAAGCCTGGCCCGTTTCGAAAAGAGACACCGCTCGGTGGGAGGAAATGCTTTGAGGGCCGCCGTGCTGGGAGGAAACGACGGGCTGGTCTCCAATTTCAGCCTGGTTATGGGTATAGCCGGGGCTACAAACGGCCAGAAGGGTGTTTTGCTGGCCGGGCTTGCCGGGCTGCTGGCAGGTGCTTTATCAATGGCACTGGGCGAATGGATTTCGGTGAAAAGCTCACAGGAACTATCGGAGAACCAGATGCAACTGGAGATGGATGAACTGGAAGCCAACCCCGAGGGAGAAGAAAGAGAACTCGCACTGATCTACCTGTCGAAAGGAATACCCGAGGAGCAGGCCAACGCCATGGCCAAAGATATTATTTCGGACAAAGACCTGGCGCATAAAATACTGGTAAAGGAAGAGCTGGGCATCAATACCGAAGACCTGCAAGGTTCAGCCATAGAGGCTGCCGTCACTTCATTCCTGCTTTTCTCGGTGGGAGCCATTATACCTGTTATCCCTTTTTTCTTTCTGCAGGGTGCAGAGGCCATTATTATAAGTACCGTTTTAAGCGCACTGGGGCTTTTCCTGATCGGTGCTTCCATTACCTTATTCACAGGACGGAGTGTATGGTTTTCAGGATTCAGGCAGGTGATCTTCGGACTGGCAGCAGCAGCCATTACCTTTGGAATAGGCAAATTAATAGGTGTATCGATAACAGGTTGATTTTCTACTGGTTTTAGACGATTTATCAAAACGTTACTAATTACCCGGCATCGATTCAGGACCAAATTCTTTTTAACAAAATTTTCTTTAACAATTGCAGCCAAATTTACCAGCGGTATTTCATAACTTTATAATCTTACCGTATCTTTGAAATGAATAAAACCGCTAACCAATAATTCACAAGGCAAAGAAGGCAAAAGGCTGTCAGTTAGCTGTTTTACAGCCTAAAAACGAAATTTATATAGCCCGTACTATGGATATCAAATCAGTAATCAGGCAGCAAATATCAAAACACCAGGGCCAGGCTGACAGGACAGAACTTGCATTTGGTGAAATACTGTTCAACAATAACGCCTGCCAGGTTTTATCACAATCGGCGGTTAAGTTCGAACTGATGGTTGACTCGCAGACCGGCAGCGGACAAGCCGAATATTCTCTTCACTTGTTTGATGAGGATGTGTTCCCCTCTATTGACGGTAAAAGGGTGGCTTGGGACCGTAATTCTTATGCCTGTTTACTCCAGGTGGAAAACGAGCTTAAATTTCTTGATCCTAAAGAACCGGTAGAGCATAAAAAATATACCCGCGAAGGAATGATAAAGCGGGTGATGGAAGAACGCCGGCTCAAGGCCGACAAAGCCAGGTATCGTATCCGCTGGGCTTCCAATATTCATGGAGATCATATTCTTGTCAGCGATACCGGGATCAAATACAGGGTTTTCCTGCGTGATTTCGAGAACGAAACAGGCTACAGTGATAGCATGGATTCACGCATCAACAAACTCGGCACCACCAAGCACATCATGTTCGCTTTCCGGAAACTGAAGGAAGATAAGGCCTTGTTCGATAGCCTGAATAAAAACTACCCCTTTATCGAGATATTCTGTGACCCTCTGAACGAATATAAAATCAGCTGGCATTTCCCGCATCCTATGCCTGTCGACGAGCAACTCCTGATTTCCCGTTATTTCAAGAAATCAACGTTTATCGAAGACGCTGATGCTAAAATATTTCTTGGTTTTATCGAAGAAGCCAGGCAATATCCCCATATCCGTATCAGGCCCGAAGTACAGGAAAAAATAGAAGCCGCCTTCGAAGAGGACGTTCTTGAGAATTTAAGAACCACTTATAAGCCGGAATATTCGGCAATGAAAGGAGAACTTTTCCCATACCAAAAGGACGGTATCGACTTTGCCCTGTTCCGCAAAGCCACCATCATTGCCGATGAAATGGGATTGGGGAAAACTTTACAGGCTATAGGCACAGCCATACTAAAGAAGGATATCTTTGGCTTTACCAAGACCCTGGTAGTTTGCCCGGCATCTCTCAAAGAACAATGGAAAAAAGAAATCGAAAAGTTCTCCAACGAAAAAGCCCTGGTCATCGAAGGCCTGCCGGAAGAACGGGAGAAACAATACCAGGACAAGGATCATTTCTTTTTTATAATCACTTACGAGACCGTACTGCGTGATCACCTGTTGCTGAACAAGACCGGCATCGACTTCCTTATACTCGACGAAGCCCAGCGCATCAAGAATTTTGAAACCAAAACGGCTACTTCCATACGCAGGCTGGATTTTAAGCATGTACTGGTGATTACCGGAACGCCGATCGAAAACCGGCTTATCGATATATTTTCGATTGTAGGGGTGATTAACCCTTACTTCTTCGGGCCGCTTTGGGAATTTTCGTACCAGCACTGCCTTTTCGATCCCGAAAAACATAACAAGATAAACGGGTATTATAACCTGCAGCAGCTCAATAAAAGGCTGGAGCCCATACTCCTCCGCAGGGAGAAGAAGAAAGTACTCGAACAGTTGCCGAACGTGCAGCAATTCAATGTCCCGGTCAACCTCTCACCCCTGCAGGCTGAATACCATGCATCGTATGCAAAAGGCATTGCACAGATTATCCGCAAGAAATTCCTAACACCTTACGATCTGCAGAAACTCCAGTTACTACTGGCCAGCATGCGTATGGTTTGTGACTCGACTTACCTGATTGATGAGGAAACAAATGAGTCGCCAAAACTGGAGGAACTAAAGTATATACTACTCGAAAAACTCGATATTGCCAATTCCGACCGTAAGATCATCATTTTTTCGGAATGGGTGAAAGTTCATAAATTGATTGGCCAGATTTTGCGTGAAAACAACATAGGTTTTGCCGAACTTAATGGCAGTGTGCCGGTTAAGCTGCGTGGCGAACTGATTCGTAAATTCGAAACCAACCCGCATTGTAAAATTTTCCTTTCGACCGAAGCCGGGGGCTCGGGACTCAACTTACAGGTAGCCGATACACTTATCAATTTTGAACTCCCATGGAACCCGGCCAAAAAGAACCAGCGCATAGGGCGTATCGACCGACTGGGTCAGAAAAGCAGCAAACTGACCATATTCAATTTTATTACACGGAATTCTATAGAGCAGCAGATCGCCTCGGGGCTGCTTGTTAAGCAGAACCTCTTCGACGGGGTACTGGACAGCTCAAGCCGAACCAATTTTGTCGATTTTTCGTCCAAAGGCCGCTCGCAGTTTATTGACCAGCTGGAAGAGTTTATTGAACAGACCGAAAATGCCGAAATCCTGGAACCGAAACTTGCTCTTAGCGGTTCAGGAATTCCGAATGATACAGCCAAAGAACCCGAACCCGGGATTATTGACCTGCTGCAGGAAGCCGAGGAAATTAATCCGGTAACGGACGCTGTAATACTGGAAAAGGCTGATTTCCAGCAGAAAGAGCAAAAAGTAGCTGAATTTGAACAGGTTATGAATAGTGGCATGCAGTTTCTTGCAGGGCTTTTCAAAATGTCGACGGGGAAAGATATGGGCCTCGAGAACCAGACCATTGAAGTTAACCAGCAAACCGGTGAAGTGGTGATGCGTTTCAAACTTCCGGTTTAAGCTGTTACTGTATAAAAACGCTTGCTTCCTAAGCCTGATCTAACATCCGAGGATACCGAAATAGGGAGAAGAATTTTCCGTTGCTTCGGTTGCATTTCTGCCTTTGCAAACCGTGGAACAGCAATAGAATAGCCAAAATATTATAGTTCAAACTGATAGGTTTAACAGACTCTTTTAACGCATATTTGTTCATCTTCAGTGAGATAAGTTGATAACAGGTCTTCTTGCATCTTCGTAATCTGATACCGTAAAAAAGCATATATTCTTCTGAAACAACCGTTTAAATCGTTTCAGATGAGAGAGTTAATGCATTAAATTTTCCATAACCTTCCACAATAAAACCGAAAGTGTAAAATTGATTATCATAATATTTCAATCCTAGATTAAATTTTATACTTTTATGACAAATTCAAAAAACTGATTCAAGTTTTGAAAAACATTTCTCTAATCCTACTTGTATGCTCATTGCTTTTACATAATAACTATGTAAAAGCACAGAAAAAAGCACTCAACTCTAAATTTCTGATCGGGTTTTCCCAGTGCACTACTGCTGATGCCTGGCGAAAATCGATGGACCAGGAAATGCAGAACGAATTACTCTATTATCCTGGAATGCAGCTTCTTATAAAAGATGCTGAAAACAATAGCAAGAAACAAGTGAATGATATCAGGCAATTGTTGGCAGCCGGAATTGACCTGCTTATTGTGTCGCCAAATGAATCGGAACCATTAACCGGTATTGTGAGTGAAGTATACAGCAAAGGTATTCCTGTTATCGTGATTGATCGCAAGATTGAATCCGGCGATTATTCTGCATTTATAGGCGGCAACAGCTACCAGATTGGGAAAGAAGCCGGAAAATACGCGGTAAAGCTTTTAAAAGGGAAAGGACGCATTATCGAAATTTCGGGGCTGGAAGGATCATCCCCGGCAAAAGAACGTCATAAAGGTTTTGTTGAGGAAATTTCGAAAGCACCCGGGGTTAGTATTGCCAAATCATTATCGGGCGAATGGGAGGTTGCTGTAAGCGAGAAAGTCATGAAAAAATACCTTGAGCTGAACGAACCTTTTGATCTTGTTTATGCTCATAACGACGTCATGGCACTGGGTGCCTACGAAGCATACATTCAGAAATTCAACAGAAAGAATGCTTTTTTTATTGGAGTTGATGGATTACCAGGAACCGGATGCGGCATACAGGCTGTAATGGACCGTAAACTGGATGCCACCTTGCTTTATCCTACCGGCGGCAGCCTGGCGGTTTCGCTGGCCTGGGATTTGCTCAATAATAAGCCGGTGAATAAAGATAATATTCTTAATACGCTGGTAATTGACTCGACGAATGTACGTGCATTGAAATTCCAGACCGATGAGATACTGAATCTCCATAACCGTATTGTTAATTCCCGGAAAATCCTGGACGAACAAGTTAAAAAATACCATAGCCAGCGGTTCTGGTTAATCGTTGCACTCAGCTCATTGGTACTGGTCCTGGTCCTGATTATTTTACTTTTCAGGGGTTTCAGAAATAAAGCAAAAGCCAATCTTAAACTTGAAGTTCAGAAACAAGCGATTACAAGGCAAAATGAGGAGTTGCGTAAAATTTCACTCGAACTAGAGGAAGCCACAAAAGCAAAACTGGTTTTCTTTACCAATATCTCACACGAATTCAGGACACCTCTCACTTTAATGATAGGCCCGCTTGAAAACATTCTATCGGACAGGAAAATATCACTGGAACTCCGCAGCCAGCTTCAGATGATGCTTAGGAACGCTACGCGCCTGCTACGGATGATCAACCAACTGATGGACCTTCGAAAGATTGAAGATGAAAAGATGAAAATTTGTGCCTCTGAACACGATATTATTAGTTTTACCAAAGAGATCAAAGAATCATTCAACGAACTGGCTGACAGGAAGAAGATCATTTTCAGCCTGAATGCTTCACAAAACGAACAACTGCTCTATTTCGACAGGGACAAGGTTGATAAAATTCTTTTTAACCTGCTTTCAAACGCATTTAAATTTACCTCCGAATCAGGCAGTATCGATATAAATATCAATAAAGTAACACATAATTTCAATGGACTTGAAAAGGAAGCGGTTGAAATCGAAGTACGGGACAACGGAATAGGGATTGCAGAGGACAGCCTGAAAAGGATTTTTGAACGATTTTACCAGGTTGAACAGGACAAGGGAAATGTTGGCGCAGGTACAGGAATTGGATTACCACTCTCAAAAGGATTTGTTGATCTGCATCATGGGGATATTAATGTGAAAAGCAAAAAATGTGAGGGATCTTCTTTTAAAGTGTATTTCCAACTAGGTAAAGATCACTTTTCGGCTGATGAAATCAGTACCCTTGATAAGGACTATAATCGGATTGAAAAACAGATATTCCCCGAATTAAGCCAGGATGATTCGGATTTGGAAAACCAGGCTCAAACCTACATTTCGGACGATTATGAAAATATGCCGCTGCTCCTGATTGTTGAAGACAATGCCGATGTGAGTAAATTTATAAAATCCTGTTTAGTTGATAATTACAGGATCATTACAGCCTCGAATGGTGTTGAGGCATTTGAGAAAATATACATCGAACAGCCTGACCTGATAATAAGTGACGTATTAATGCCGGAAATGGATGGTTTAGAGTTTACCCGAAAACTGAAATCTGATATCAGGACCAGCCATATTCCCCTTATCCTTCTAACTGCATTATCATCCCATGACGATAAAATTGAAGGACTCGAAACTGGGGCAGATTCGTATATAGCGAAACCATTTAACAAGAAACACCTGCAGGTGCGTGTTAAACAGCTTATTGAAAGCCGGCAGCAGTTGCGCAAGCATTACCAGCAGGACGTAATTACGCAATTTGTAAAAGAAAATAAAATTTCACAGTTGGATAGTGCCTTCCTGAAAAAATGCAATTTTATCATTGAGAAGCATTTAACCGACAATGAGTATGGTGTAGAACAGATGAGTTTAGAAATCGGTCTTTCGAGAGTTCATGTCTATCGTAAGATCAAACACCTTACAGGTCTATCGGTAAGTGAATTTATCCGCAATCTTAAACTGAAAAAGGCAGCTGAAATGCTACGCGAAAGCGGGAAGACCGTTGCCGAGGTAGCCTATGAAACCGGGTTTTCAAGTCCATCCTATTTCTCAAAGTGCTTTAGAGATCTGTTTACCGTATCTCCAACAGATTTTGTTCAGAATAACACCTCGGAATAGTGCTCAAAACTTGATTAAGTCTCCTTTACCCTGCAAGCAAGCCATAGGAAAAAGCTTACCGTGTCCGGGATAAACATTCCTTATACTTAGTTTATTAATCTTTTCAAGGCTTGAAGCGAGCAAAGCTTCATTTTCGATAATATCGGCAATAGCTGGTTTCTTCCGGTTGTTCATGGTATCACCTGCAAAAAAGTCGCATTCACCGGTGAGTATGCCAACCGAGCCCATGGTATGACCAGGAATATGAACCACTTTTGCATCAAGCCCGATGTCGTTGAGGTCCTGCCCATCCCAAAGGTACATATCCGGCTCGAAAGTTTCGAGCGGGAATCTCTTCATCAGTGGCGCATAAATCAACCGCTGTTTAATAGGGCGTAAAAGCTTTTTAAAAAGCGACGCTTTTCTTTTTCGGTTTGGATTTGTCGTACCAGCTATGCACATATCAGCATCAGCAGAGTGAACAGCTATTTTTATGCCATATTTCTCCTGGAGATATGCGCAATTTCCGATGTGATCGAAGTCGCCGTGGGTAACTATTACGAGCCTGATATCTGCGGGTTTAACACCTTCCTTTTTCAACGCTTTTTCCAGGTTTGCCCTGCTGTATGCGAGTCCGGTGTCAATAAGGAAATAATCACTGCCATTCCTTACAAGATAAACATTAACAATGCTTAATTGCAGCTGTATAATTTCCATTTTTTATCCAATTTTTTTAATCGTTTTTACTGATTTGTATTAATGGAAAGGGCGTCAAAATCGTTTACTGCCATTTTGCCTTTCCTTTTCAACGTTTCTTTTCTCAGGAAGGGCAGAAAAATGAAGGCTATCATAATGGCTGTAATTCCCTGGGCTAAAATAGTATTGGGGGCCCCCAGGTAATGCGAAACGCTGCCAACCAATAATCCCCCTAAAGGCTGCATTCCAAAAAATGCCATTGCATAAAAACTGATAGCCCTTCCTCTCATTTTAGCAGAAACACTGGTCTGTATAATGGTATTGCTGATAGTTGCCTGCGACATCATTCCAAAACCAGCCAGTACGGCAAAAAATAGAGCGACTGCCAGACTTGTAATGTGTGAAAACAATACCAATGCTAAGCCGAAGATTAAAAGGTTGATAAACAGTATCTTTCTTAAATTAACACCTGACTTTAATGAAGCTAAGAAAAAAGCCCCTCCAACGGCTCCAAGGCCTATAGCACTGTTAAGAAAACCAAAAGTTGAGGCGTTTCCTTTAAAAATAACCTTAGCAAATACAGGAAGTAATGTTATAAAAGGAAGCACCAACAGGCTGATAACTGCAAGGTATAAAATGATTAAACCAATGGATGGAGTACGTTTTAAATAGTCCCAACCTTCCTTAAACTCCTTAAATACCTTTTTTGTATTAACAAGTGGGGTAAATTCAGGAAATCTCATCAGTACTAAAGATACTATAACGGCAACAAAACTCAGGGCATTAATCAGGAAACAGGTTCCTGCGCCAAGTTTCTCCAACACGATACCCGATAAAGCCGGCCCTATTAACCTTGCTAAATTTACCATCGACGAATTGAGTGCAATGGCATTGGGCAGATCTTCTTTATTATTTATCATCTGGTACACCATTGATTGCCTTGCAGGAATATCGAATGCATTAATTGTCCCAAGTATGGCACTTAATACAAATATTTCCCAAACGGAATACTGCGTAAACACAACCAGAACAACTAACAATATAGCCTGAACCAATGAGGCTATTTGTGTGATTAACATAACTTTATAGCGGTTATACCTGTCGGAAACCACTCCACCCAGGGGAGAGAAAATAAAAGAAGGAAATTGAGCAGCAAAAACTGCCAGGCCGAGCATGAAGGCTGAATGGGTCTGCACATAAATCAGCCAGTATACAGCTGTACGCTGCATCCAGGTGCCTATCAGGGAGATGGATTGACCCGAAAAATATAGGCTGTAATTACGGCTTCTAAATGCCTTAAAAGTACTGATATTCATTTTTTAATCGACATTCTTGTTATATTTCAATGCACCTCTAATAATAGCTTTTCGATATCAGCAGTGTTCTCTGCAAGTCCGTTTGCCAGCAATTTCAGTGTATTATTCGTTTGAAGTGTTCCCCATATTTGAGATTTTCACGCTAACCTATTCTTTATCTGCCTATTACATAGATTATGCTTCCGAATACTGGTATTCCTTCACTAATTTGGAACGCTGTGAAAGTGAAACTATTTCATCCTTTTAAACAGTGGTTTCCTTCAATTTTGTTTAAAAGAGTATCGGTATTGTCAATCATGAAGACAGTTGAGTGCAACTTATCTTTGTTATACTTATAACTTTATAAAGACAAGCCAGATTGACTTGGCAAAGATACTTTATTAGTATAGGTTTTATTTTGAAAAAACATTAAATTAGAATAGTATTTGAATTCATAGAACGAAGAACCACCTCGAATTTCAGGTATATGGTTGCCTTCAGATACCTGCGTATAGTGACATTTGAAAATAAAGCAACCTGGAAACTGGATATTCCTGCATAAGGAATATTTCAGGGCCAGGTTGCTGTCAAACCTCAATCAACCAATCTAACAAACCAAGATAACCAATCCTGATTAGTGCTTTTTTGCCCAAAGGCTTTATCTTATTTATTTTCCGCAGTTGCTTTCCATATGGAATTCAATTTGTAAACGGAGCCAGAATCAAGCTGCACATCTCCGTTTTTACTATAAAGACGAATGTTTGAGAACTCTTCTGTCGGGAAGAATATTTCGGTCATGACTACTTTCCCGTTCATAGCAAACAATTCAACCGATGCAGCGTCAATGATAAGATGCATATCAATGGTAGAAGCATTAAGGACTGAAGGTGAAACATGGATCCCGTTGAAATCTTTCGAGAAATTGCTATTGCCGGCTTTCGTTCGGTTTATATAAAATTCCCCTTTGGTTTTATCATATCCTATCAGCAGGTTTTCACCTTTTGTGTTGTAGAGTTCCAGTCCAAAATCGGTTGAAGCACCTGCTCCTGGAAGCGAAAATTTCAAATCCAGTTCTATCGGTAATACAGGTTGTGAAAACTGGTGTTCCACTTCCAGCTTATCTTTTACGACTGCCGGTTTCAGTTCAGTTTTGCGTTCACGCAATACCTGTAGTTCTTTTACAGGTTCCGAAATCATCATGTATTTATTGTTTTCTGAAATCAGTTTGAGTTCTCGTGGAAGTGTCATAGCGCTCCGCCACACACCGGTAGGAACCACATTTGCATATTGCCAGTTGCTCATCCAGCCTATTGAAATACGCCTTCCGTCGGAATCAGGAATATTTGAAAAAGTAACGGTAGCATAATTGTCTTTCCCCTGGTCAGCCCATTGAATATCGGTTGATTCGTTTGTAAATTTATGCCCGTCGAATTCACCTACAAAATATTGAGTTGCAGAGCCCCCGTTGGTCCCTCCAGGGTTAATATTTACAATCAGGACCCATTTCTTCTGATCCGCCTTTCCCGTAACCGGTATTTGGAACAAATCAGGGCATTCCCATACACCACTGTGAGCACCAATGCCTTTACCAAATTCGCTTTCGAGCGACCATTCTTTCAGGTTTGGGGAGGAGTAAAAACATACATGGTCGCCGACAGCCAGTGTCATGATCCACTTTTTGGCTTCCGCATTCCACGAAACTTTCGGATCGCGGAAATCGAGCGTTCCAGGGTTTTTCAGAACCGGATTATTTGCATATTTGGTCCAGGTTCGGCCTTTATCAAGGCTGTAAGCTATTCCCTGGCTTTCAATATCCTTTTTTCCGGCTTTTTGGCCTTTCATGTCGTGCAGCGTGAAGATAGCAACCATGGCAGGTTTGCCTTCCTTCCCAAATCCGGATGTGTTGTTGGCGTCAACTACAGCGCTTCCTGAAAAAATAAAGCCGAGGCTGTCGGGATACAACGCGATCGGGAGGTTTTCCCAATGCATGAGATCGTTACTGACTGCATGCCCCCAGTGCATTGGTCCCCAAACGGTTGAGTCAGGGTAGTACTGGTAGAATAAATGGTACTCACCTTCGAAAAAGACCATTCCATTCGGATCGTTCATCCAGCCTGAAGGAGGGGAGAAATGAACCTGTGGACGATATTGCTCGGAATATTGAGCAGCGGAATCCTTAGTTTTCGTAGCAGAACTCTTGCACGAAGAAAAAAGAAGCGTTCCGGAAACCAGAACCAGGAGAAGGATGCTTAATGTTTTCATAATTTTACGCTATGGTTAAATAATTTGTTTTAGTTCTTACTGCCTTTAAAAATCGCTGTCAATATAATGTCACACAATACACTGTGATTAAACCATTTGCGTTACCTTACTTCGGTTATTTCCAACACAACGCTTGATCTCTTTGCATTTACATCCGGGTTAATCCCAACTTTCATTAAAAAATCCCCGGAATAAACCTGGTTGGAGTCGATGGTAGAAACTGTTCCCGGGTATAGATTGATTTCCTTGATTCTGTATTTTCGTTCTCCATCCAATCCGTTCACAGCAATCGGCCTTTCGGTTGCATTTTCCATAAAACGGGTGCTGTGTAAATATGTAAACATGATTGCTTTTGATTTATCTTCAGTTACATAAGCTATTGAAGCAACCGGATTTTCGTAAGGGCTCGCCAGGCGGTATTGTGTTCCATGCCATACAATATCTTTGAACGAATCATAGTTTTTGATGGCGCCCTGGCAAAAAAGCAGATCATCTTTACTCAACTTGTTTGCGACTATATCAAATCCCAGTTTACCCATGCTTGCAACATCCACCCTGAATTTAATGGGTTGCTTGCCCCAATCGGTTACATGACAATCGGTTGTAATGGATGGGAAGAAATACGAATAATTCCATTGCAGGAAGATGCGCTCCACCGGTTCTGTATCATCACTGGGCCAAAACTCGGTAAAATACTTCAGCAACTCGTAATCGGCCCTTCCACCTCCACCGGAACACAACATCATTGAAACCGTCGGGTATTTCGCCCTGATGCGCTGCAAAACGCTGTATAACCCTTTCACATAATCCACGTACAATTGTGTCTGCGGAATCTTGTTCTTGTTAAGATATTCGGAATAAGCGTTGTAGATAACAGCATTGCAATCCCATTTAATAAAAGCCAGATCTGGGTTTTTGGTGAAGAGATTGTCTACAATCCCGAACACAAAATCCTGGACTTCCGGGTTCGACAAATCGAGAACCAGCTGGTTACGGTAATATTTTTCCGGGCGTTCCGGCTGCCGTATCACCCAGTCAAGGTGCTTTTCGTACAGCTCACTTTTAGGGTTTACCATTTCAGGTTCAATCCAGATTCCAAATTTAACGCCTGCTGCTTTCGCCTCTTTCACAAGGTACCCAATACCATGCGGCAGCTTTTTAACATTCTCCTGCCAATCGCCCAGGCCCGCATCATCATTATTCCTGGGATATTTATTCCCAAACCAGCCGTCATCCAACAGGAACATGTCTACACCAAGGCTTTTTGCATCTTTAAACAATGTGGATAATTTAGGCTCATCAAAATCGAAGTAGGTAGCTTCCCAATTATTCAAAAGCGTAAGCCTTTCACCCTCACCGTTTAATACCCGGTATTTCCGGGCCCAGCTTTGCAACTGCCGGCTGGCCTGCCCGGTTCCATTATTTGAAACCGTGTAAACCAGGGAAGGTGTTTTAAAAGTTGCTCCTGTAACAAGCGAATACGCAGATTCATAGGGATTTATGCCTGCAACGAAACGCAGCGTTTTATTTGAAGTAATTTCGAAATCCAGTTTATAATTTCCGCTCCAGGCCAACTGTCCCAGGACAACCTGCCCGCTGTTTTCCTTGGCCGGCCCGTCAAATGACAATATAAAATTAGGCGTTCCCAGCAACATGGCTCTAGTACCCAATTTTGATTCAATGCTTCTAATACCTTGATTCAGCTTTTCTTCCGACGGCTGCATTTCCTTCAGGTATTCACCCTGGAAACTTGTTAAATAGAAATTTTTGTCGCCGAAAAACAAGTTGGCTGATGCATATTTCTGTAAAACAACAGCAGCCTTTTCATTGTTGGTTATTTCAGTCCATTGTTCAATTACATTCTCATTGTACCAGGTCTTATAATACAAATCAACCTGTAATTTGTAAACAGGATCAATTAGTTTTATGATGGTTGTAGTAACATTTTCTCCTTCCTTCTGCTTTTGAAAGCTTACATATTTTAACTCGGTCGAAGGATTGCCTTCACCATGGGTAACCTGCAAGGCAGGTTCCGAAAGGTTCCAGGTGCCGGAAGCGGTATAGGCATTGTTATAAATACCGGAATTGCCTTCCGGGAAATGGTATTGCTGGGAAGTGGCAGCATATTCGGATGCAATTAGAAGCTTATTCCCAAAATAAACAATCCATAAGCGATTGTCTTTATCCGTTTGGAGCACCAGAGCGTTGTCTTTTGTTTCGACGGGAATGGTGATAGTTTGACCACTGATTTTACCAAAAACCAGGAGTAATAAGATTAAAACATTGAGCTTTATGTAGATTCCTGGTTTCATCGGTAAGCGTTATTTCTTTGAGGTAGTGATTATTTTGAAGAATTTCTCCAGGTACTGATCTTCATCGTCGTACAGCCGAAGTTTTTTCTGAGCTGAATACAGGAATACAGAAGGGTATTTTCTTGGATTAAACTGTGTAATAAATTGTTCTTTTGAATCTTGCAGAATGGTGACATTTTTCTGTCCGGGCAGATTTTTGCCATATAGGTTAAAAAAGCTGGTTATGGCAGTTTTGTCTTCCAGCGAGATGAGGTAAATAGAGATTTTCTTACATTCGCTGATCCGTTTATTTAACGTGCTTATTGTGTGCTGGCAGTGATCGCAGGTGACATCAAAAAAGATAAACAACACCTCTTTGCCGTTTGTAACATTTTTATTTGTGAAAGGCGTTTTGTCGAGCCGGTAAAATGTAAATTCAGGAATGGTCTGAGCCGGTGTTTGAGCGTAATTTTTAAAAGCAGCTAATAAGCAGATAATCAAGATTATTAGTTTTAAAAAGCCTTTCATAAATCTGCTCTTCCTGAAGTTATAGATTTCTACTACTTTGAATTTCGTTTTCCCGACTCTAAATGTACTGCTATTTATTCCAGACAGACTTTATCTGGTACGCCACAATTTTTACATCAGCAAGTTCCTTGTTCCCGGAAATCGTCATATTGCAAGGGGCCTTCTCCTTGTTTACAAAGCATTTGGCAATCTGTATGATTCCATTATTGGCAAACAGCTCTATCGAAGTCCTGTCAATCAATAAACGCAGTTTAATTTGATTGTTTACCGGCGCAAGCGGAGCTTTAATTCCTGCCAGGTTAATAGTTAGTGTGCCAGTATTATACGAAATTTTCTGTCCGAAGATTTCTGCATTCAGCACATTGTTGGTATCAGCAGCATTATACGATTTCAGGTCAAACTGAATTTCGATATCCAGAAGTTCTCCCTTCACGTTGGATGCTTTAATTGGTTTATCCGTTCCCTTTAAAGTTGTGGAAAAGGTAACCGGGTTTGGTAATCTTAGCTTTTCAATTTCTTTCACGGGTTCCATGCAGAGCCGTATACCCTCGGGAGTGGTGCGTAAAGTCAGGTTTCGCGGGCTCGTAAACTGCTGGTTGAAAGGCATTTTTGGGTATTCGCCACCCTGCATCCATGAAAATTGTATTCGCCTGCCGTCATTAGCCGGGATATCACTATACGATTGGGCCGCATAATCATTTCCCCCGTATTTAGCAGTAAATGGGCCGCTCTCAATTTTGAACTCTTTCCCGTCGAACTTCCCGATTAAATATTTTCCGTTACCACCCCAAAATACCCAACGGGATTTCTGTTTGTTGCCATCTACAGGCAATTCGAACATATCGGGGCATTCGCTGCAGCCTAAATTCTTAATGTCACATATCTTATTCCACTGAATTAAATTATCCGACGAAAACAAGGCATAATCTTCCCCATCCATGTACAAAGCCATAGTCCAGTGCCCGCTATCAGGATTTTTGGAGTTCTGCTTGTCTACGTACCAGAATACTTTAGGGTCACGGTTCCCTCCTATAATATGAGGGATTACGGGATTTCCGGCATATTTCAACCAGGTTTTCCCTTCATCAACGGAGTACACCATCGACTGTGCTGACTTGCCTTTCCCCCGGTTAGCATCCGTGGATGTGTAAAATGCTACCAGAGGCGGGTTGGTGATTTTCCCCGTTTTATCTTTAACCGGTTTGGGTTGTAATCCCGAAGAGTTTTTCCAATCGACCACTGCGGATCCCGAAAAGACTACTCCGTTCTTATCCGGAATAACGGCATCCGGCATTTCATTCCAGTGCAACAAATCTGCACTTACAGCGTGTCCCCAGGTCATGTTTCCCCAACTCGTACCGTATGGATTATGCTGAAAAAACAGGTGGTAAGTGCCTTTATAATAAACCAGGCCATTCGGATCATTGGTCCATCCACGCCTGGGTGCAAAGTGAAATTGCGGCCTTAATTCCTCTTTATAAACCAGGGTTTCATCTGAGAGTTGATCCGATGTTTTAATAAGACCCAGCCATTTCGAACCGGGTACTACCGTTTCGGCTGTTAATACAAGTTTTTTGCCATTCCATTGTCCAACTTCGAGTGTTGCGTAGAAGTCAGGATTTTCGGGAGCCAGTTCAATTTCAAGTTCGCTTTGCCATACCCCGTCAATATTTACTGTTATCCAGGTTTTGGCTGCCCCGGTTTTTACCGGCAGAAGTATAAATTTTTTAGCAACCGGGTTGCATTCATATGATTGTACGGCATTTTGAGCTGACAGCCCAGTAAAAGCGAATACTGCTGCTAATAAACTTAAAATGAGTAAGTTTTTTTTCATATCTGGTTTATTTTCAGCAGATTTACTCCTTACAGAGCTGAGTTTTTAAGCTTAATTCCTTTGATTTCAATCCATGTCAATTACAAAGGTAATCAAACAACCAGGCGCGAGTAGATGCCTGGCTGTTTGATTATCGATGCCATCAGGTATTAGTATCCTGGATTTTGGTGATACAAACCTTTGGTAAAGGTAATTTCCCTTTGTGGGATAGGATAATACTCATCCCTGCCTTTGGTGAAATGGGCAAAGGAGAGGAAATCCCTTTTGGTCTTTTCAACTGCAAGGTAAGCATTCAATGTTTCAGCAGCTATACCCCAGCGAACCAGGTCAAAATAGCGGTCGCCTTCCATACCGAATTCAAGCCTTCTTTCGAACATCAGCGCTTTCCATGCATTGTCTTTGGTCCAGCTTATGTTTACACCATCCTGGTATTCACTGATACGATAATTTGAAGGATCAGTTCCATCCAGTAATTTTGTTCTGCCTGTACTTGCTTTAGCCCTGGCACGAATCTGGTTGATCAAAGGAAGAGCTTCGGCTTGCCTGTCGAGTTGAATGAGGGCTTCAGCACGCATAAGCAGTACATCGCTATAACGTAAAAAATCGATGTTTTTGGAAGTGCCCATGAAAGGTCCTTTTTTGAAATAACAAGCGCAATCGGGTGACTGCTGCTCTTTCATATTGCTAAAGAAGCCATAAACGCCCGGAATCCTGGCCCAACTAACTTCGTATATCATAAGGTCAGGACGGTATTTGAATGGGTGACCAGGAACTCCTACAGTATGATCTAACCTTGGATCAACTCCATTGGTTTTAAAATCGGCCTCGTTCACCATATCCGTATTGTTAAACGTATCGAACATAGGTA
>JBAXXB010000042.1:0-21337 GCA_037128115.1 Bacteroidota bacterium | reverse complement strand
TGGTCAGCCTCGGTTGACCGACTTGTTCACTTATAAGTTTTGTCGGTTACTAATGTTTAAGAAAGGTGATTTTCCCCCACGGAATAAGCCCATGGGCACAGCTGTTCAGGGGCGCAGGGCTACCCGGAATAAAAATGGTTGATGCTATGAATTTAAACGTATTCGATTACTTCGGCTTCGCCGCGCATGATCATCATCCCGTTCATGGCCAGCGAATCCAGGTCGTTAACGATAGGGTAGACAGATACGGTGGCAATTTTTTCGATGCGGCGCATCAGTTGATTGGTGAAGAATTTACTGTTCATAATGGCTCCCATGATAAGAACAGCATCGACTTTACCTTCCAGAACCGTAGCCATAGCACCTATTTCCTTGGCAATCTGGTAAGCCATTGCATCCATGATAAAGGTTGCCTGTTCATCACCTTCGTCAATCATGGCCAGCACCTGGTTCAATGATTTGGTTCCAAGATATGCCTGTATGCCACCCTGCTCGGTTATGAGTTTGCGCATTTGCTCTCGTGTATATTTGCCGCTAAAACAAAGGTCAATTACCTGGCCTACCGGCAAGCCCCCGGTCCGTGTCATAGAGAAGGGTCCATCACCATCAAAAGCCTGGTTTACATCTATTACTTTGCCCCCGAGATGGGCACCTACCGAAACACCTCCACTGCCAATGTAGGCCACAATAAGTCTTAATTCGTCGTAACTGCGGTTGATGCTTTTGGCATATTCACGCGAAACGTTTTTATGGTTCAGTGCATGAAAAATGGAATTGCGTTCGATAGCCGGCAGCCCCGAAACCCTGGCAATAGCTTCCAGTTCATCCACTACTACCGGATCGGCCAGGTAGGCTTTTGCACCGGGAAAATGCGCTGCAATTTTATCGGCAATCAATCCGCCCAGGTTAGTGGCATGAGTTCCCATTACACCAATTTTCAGGTCGCGTTTCATGGCCTCATTTACCTGGTATACACCAGATTTTAGAGGTTTTATTAAACCTCCACGTGCCATTACAACCGCAATATCGGCGAAATCAATCTGGTTGTTTTTCAATTCCTCGAGGATAAGTCCTGTGCGGTAATCAAGTTCATCAACCACATTCGTAAATCCCGCCAGGGCATCCGGTTTATGACGAATGGATTTGAGAAAGACCAGGCTGATGTTCCGGTATACGGCTATCTTGGTGATATCTACTTCCGGGTATATGACCAGAATATGTTTTGCTGACATGATGGGATTATTTGAAAGTTCAAATTTATTACTATTTCCGGTTGTTTCGGCTGTAAAATGCAAGAATTAGGCAGTAGTGATGAAAAAACCAGTGCATTTTAAATTAAAAACCTGTTAAGCTAAAGGGCAATTTAGTTATAGGATAATAACCTATTGATATTCAACTTACTTATAACTTAAAAACTCTTACCTCCTGGAGGAAGTTCCTTGTCCTGCTACAAGGTTTTTTAAGTGTAGGCAAGGCGAATACTACTGCTTCCTGGATTTAGTTGCTGAGATCAACCCGGGTTTCCTGTAAATTGCTAATTCCTGTCATTATCCTTTCCCCCGCCCTCCATATGCTGGTTGATGACATACCAGGTTACTGCCCGGCCAATAAAGTACATTGCAAGGAGGAATACGAAAGGGTAATCAGAAAGGATACCAATCTTGCCGGAATAATTCAGCAGCACCAAAAGCAGCCCTAAGCAAGCAATTACGATCAAATCAGGTACTCTGTCTTTACTAAGCATAGTATTGTTTTTGGCAAACATACAAAAAACTCTGTTTAATAGTTTTTCGATCTTTCCGGCCTGACCGGTTTTCTCAACGAAAATGAATTGCCGGGAATTGTTTTTTTATTCACCTTTGATGCCTGCTTTGATCAATTTTATACTTTTAAGCGATTTATTAGTTACCACCTCGCTCCACCCAATCAAATAACACAGTATGAAGAAGTTGCTATTTCTTATTTCGCTTTTGATTTTAACCACATACTGCTTTGCCCAGCCCAGGGGTGGTGGCATCATGATCTGGCAACCGGACGGCAACAGTTTCCTGACTCTCGATAAGTACAAGGTGGTTAAGACAGAATTACCGTCTATGACAAAATCGACCCTGTATGATTTTGAAACCCTTTTACCCGCGGATGGCACGAGGAAGCGGGCTGTTTCTTCGTTCAGTCTTTCGGATGACCGGCAACGGTTGTTATTGAATGTGGATACAAAAACGGTGTACCATAAAACCAGCGGGGAATGTTGGGTATACGACATAGCCTCGGGAAGCCTTAAGCAACTGGGCAATGGATTGCGTGGCAGCGGGCTGATGTATGCCAAATTTTCACCTGGCAAAAGCGAACAGGTAGCTTATGTGTACCAGGATACCGGGAACGGGAATGTAGTTTACAATATTTATACTGAAAATCTTTCCACCAGGACGATCAGGCAGCTGACTTTCGATACACGCAACCGCAGCATTAACGGTACCTTCGACTGGGTGTATGCCGAGGAACTGTTTTGCAACGACGGATTCAGGTGGTCGCCCGACGGCTCTGCAATTGCGTTTTGGAACATTGATGCATCCCAGGTTCGCAATTACCTGATGCTTAATACAACAGACTCCATTTACTCTTTCACGGTTCCAGTAGAATACCCGGTCGCCGGAGAGGATCCTTCCCCGGCGAAAATAGGGGTGGTTGATGTGGTAACTGCTAAAACCAACTGGATGAATATTGAGGGTGACCCCAGGCAAAACTACCTGACACGCATGGAATGGTCAGGGAAAAATGAACTGATTGTTCAACAGTTGAACCGGAAACAGAATGTCTCGAAAATAATGCTTGCCAATACGGTTTCGGGCCAGTGTAAGGTCATATATACCGATACCGACAAGGCCTGGGTCGATATTGAAGCTACATGGAATACCAACGATAACCGCGGATGGAACTGGACTGAAGGCAAAAAGGCTTTTGTGTGGGCAAGTGAAAAAGATGGCTGGAGGCACCTGTACCGTATCGGCATTGATGGCAAAGAAACCCTGATTACCAAAGGCGATTACGATGTAATTAAAATTTACAATATCGACGAGAAGAATAACACTATCTATTTTGCCGCATCCCCCGATAACGCAACCCAACGATACTTATACCGCACCGCTCTTGATGGCTCAGGGCAGCCCGAGCGCCTAACCGGCAAGGAACTGGCCGGGATAAATGATTATACCGTTTCACCCGAAGGGGAATGGGCCAAACATTCGTTTTCCAGCCACCTGTTTGCACCGGCCAGTGAATGGGTAAGTTTGCCCGACAACAAGCCCGTGGACGAAAACAAAAGCATAGTCAAAAACCTGAAGGAAGACCCCTATGGAAAGCAGATCAGTTTCTTTAAAGTTACTACCGAAGATGGCATAAGCCTAGATGGCTGGATGGCAAAGCCGAAGAATTTTGACCCGGCGAAGAAGTATCCTGTATTTTTTTATGTGTATGGTGAACCATGGGGATCGACCATTTATGACAGGTACGGTATAGGCCGTAACGGCCAGTTTGGCGGGAGCATTGCTGATACTGGTTACTTGTATGTTGCCGTCGATAACCGGGGCACTCAGTCGCCCAGGGGACGCGAGTGGCGCAAATCAATCTACCGCAATATAGGACGGCTCAATATCCGCGACATGGCCTTAGGAGCCAAAGAAGTGCTGAAATGGAGCTTTTGCGATACCTCGCGCGTGGCCGTTCATGGCTGGAGTGGCGGAGGTTCTTCGACACTTAACCTGCTGTTCCAATACCCTGACATTTTCAAGACAGGGATAGCCGTGGCAGCAGTCGGGAACCAGCTGGCTTATGATAACGCTTACCAGGAAAGATACATGGGGATTCCATCAGAGACCAGGGATGATTTTATTGCCGGCTCACCCTATACCTATGCCAAAAACCTGAAGGGTAACCTCCTCTATATTCATGGTACCGGCGATGATAATGTGCATTATTCGAATGCCGAAATCCTGGTCAACGAACTTATCAAATACAATAAAGCTTTCCAGATGATGGCCTATCCCATGCGTTCGCATGGGATTTATGAGGGTGAAGGCACCTCCCAGCACCTGTCGACCATCAGCCGGAAGTTCCTGTTTGAGAATTGTCCTCCCGGTGGCAGATAAGTGCTTATCTTTGTGCAGGTTTTAAACTGAGATATCTTTAAATATATCTCCTTAAAAATTTCTTCTCTGTATCCGAGAATGACGGTCACAAAACCGGAAGAAGTAATTTTTTAGAATTTATCCCTCATCATTCCATACTACTGAACCATGACAAAACAAGATAAAAACCTGGCTCCAACCGAAGTCTTTGAAGGATCAGCCTGGGAAGCCGGTCTGCTGAAGAGCATTCTCGAGGATAATGATATTGAGACTATTATCCAGGAGGCTTACGCTCTCCCCTGGAATTCACTTCCTGTAAAAGGGGCCTCAGCTAAAGTATATGTCGCCATGCAGGATCTTGAACAGGCGCACGAGATCGTGGACGATTTTTATTCGAATATGCAAAAAGAAAACACGAACGATCCTCAAGACTAAATGGCTTTGAATTGGATTCCGGAAATGCCTTAACGCTTCTAAAAGAAGCCAAGGGAAGGGATGCCATCAGAAATCAGGCCCAGAAATGCAGTATATCCTCCGGACTTTCTCTTTCTTTAAGTATTTCAAAGGTAGGTTTGCCGGAATAGTACCCTATAACTATGGGTATTTGCCTGCTGTTATAGCGCGACCACATGCCCAGGGTATAGGCTCCCGCATCATGAACCAGGAGGAAGTCCCCTTCTTCTGCCTCCGGCAATTCCAGGTCCCTGGCAATAATGTCGCCGGCAAAGCAGAGTGGCCCGGCAACCATATACTTATGGGTATTAGCCCCGAATTTTAGCTTTCCATGCCTGTCGACAAGGGTGATTTCATGATGCCAGTCACCGGGATTGTAACATTTTCGCAAAAACAGGTCGGCACCTATATGAGTCATGATGATATTGCAATCCGGTTCCCTTTTCACATACTCTACTTTCGAGGCAACCCAGCCGGCATTGGCATGGTAATAACGACCAAACTCAGTAATAAGTTTATACTGCCCGTCGAAAAGTTCTTTACAGCTATTCTTCAACATTGTCTTATACTGCTCCATGCTTACGGCATTTACATCCGGGTGGTACGAAACGGGAAGCCCGCCCCCTATGTCGAAAACAGAAATCTGTGTTTGTCCCTGCTCCTGCTTCAGCAGACCGTTCACTTCATTTGCCAGGTCGAGCACTTTCCTTACTCCTTCGACAATTAAAGGAACTTCACAGCCCTGAGAACCAATATGCACATGTATCCCTATGAGCCACGCGTATTCCAGGTAGGCAGCCCGGATCTTCTCGCGATTGTTGTGAATAGGAATCCCGAATTTTGAGATCGTATCGGCAACGCTGGTCGATTCAATTTTGCCCGAACCTACCTGCGGATTGATACGCAGCCCAATCAGGCTGGAAGACTTTATCGTTTTCAGTATTCCGTCAATCCTGCTGAGTTCTTCGAAAGAATCGGCATTCAGGCAGACACCTGCGCACAAGGCGTATGTTATCTCTTCCTTCGTTTTACAAGGGGAATCGAAAACGATAGATGCGGGGGCAAATCCCGCCTTTTCGGCCAGGTAAAGTTCAGGCAGGCTCGCCACCTCTATACCGGCCCCCAAAGTATTTATTTTTAAAAGAATCTTTGAAAGGGGATTGGCTTTCATGGCAACGGCATGCAAGGTGGATGGAGGAAATAGTTCCTGCAGGCCGAGGATCTTTGATTCGAGGAATTCCATGTCATAAAACAGCATGGCCGTATCGTAAGGGCCAATTAAGCTCTTATCCGCCAGTGCTTTGCTGAAAACGCGGCTTATTGATTCTTTGGTGAGAGTGCCTTTTGCCAATTGAGGACGGTTTTTATTATGCGCAGAAAGATAGTTTATAGATGGTATAAAGTTAAAATATCTGCTACAGATGAGACTCCATTGTTTGAAATTGTTAATAATATGTCCTTTCCGAGCACTATGTCCAGACATAGAACACCAGGACTTTCGCTTTACAAATACTGAAAATAGTAAAAAAACGTGGGTCAAAACATGATTTTCAGTACATTTACCGTAGCTATACCAAAAGAAGAAATGAGATTATGCCTTTAGCCAAATTGCTTATAAATATCACTGTATCTGTAATTAACGTTTTAATTTTAGCACGATACATCTATTTGTTATACCATAAAAGGATCAGCCCGTCGCTGGCCATGTGGACATTCTTTTCCCTGGCCGTAGGCATAAGCCTGCTCACCTATTTTGCCGAAGGCAATTATAGTATAAGCGATAATATTTTGAATTTTACGGATCTGATACTGGTAGTGAGCGTGGCGGTCTCCATTTTGATCTGGGGTGATCCTTCCACCCGGTTTAACCGCTTCGACCTGGGATGCCTGGCTACCGTAGGTGGTATTATACTTTTCTGGATACTCTCCGATAACCATGTCATCACAAATTATTCTGTTCAGAGTATCATGGTGATTTCCTATTTCCCGGTGCTCGGACGCATGACACACCAGGAGAAAAACACGGAAGCTTTCTCCGTATGGATAGGAATGTTACTGGCTGCCGGTATTTCGCTTTTTGCCAGTAAAGGATGGCTGGCATCGGTTTATGCCACCAGGGCCCTGGTTTGCACCGGTACACTGTTGATATTGATGTTGCGTATCGAAATTTTAAACTACCGCAGGGTCGGTGCTTTCAACGGGACAGGATGCGGGGAATGAAAAAACAGGCAGGTAACCAAGCCTTTGCCCTGCCTGGCACATGGCCTGGATGGGGGAAAAGACGTGGCATTATTTGTAACCTTTTGCTGGCAGCAAATCTTCAGTAAGTGAAGATGGAATATTCAAGATAGTCAAACCTATATGAAAGAGGTAAGTTTCACTAGGAGTGCCCCCCTATTATGATACGCATAATCTTGAGATTCAGCACAAAAAACCGCACTAGTTGCCAGGGAAAAAATTTGCGCCAGAAACGTGTGTTACCAGTTGGAACTGGAGGGTAGGCTTCGTCCTTGTATCCTTTTACTATATTTTTCTTTATCATTTAACCAGGCTTTTAGAGGTAAAGTTTACTTTTATGAATTCCGGGGCGGAAACCAACAATAGTGTTTATTCGGGGATCATCCACCAGAAAGGTTTGGCTTTAGCCTTGTATATAAACATAAAATGCAATACCAGTTTGATCCAGTGGCCGGCCAGTCCGGGTTCGCCCATAGTGTAGGAACTGTCACGACCCCATTGAGGGTACTTTTCGTAATCGGGAACAATAGGATAAACAGTCATAGTTGCAGCCATGCCGTCGCGCAAACCATAGCCGGATGAAATGATACAGGCCGCGCCCATTTTGCCCATAGATGCTTTATGTTTTAGTTCCTTACTGCCGGTCAAAATCCGTTCAGCAATATTTAGAGCCACAATCTTGCCCATGATACCCGAAGGCATGCCGGTTCGCGGGGGAGTGGGGAAAATGGCCAGCCCGTTCTTGTTGGTCATGGGTTTCGAAATAGCATGCGGGGGGGCAAATGCGATACCGGCAGCAAATATATTATCGAATTTTGGACTCTGGTACACGGATGGCCAGTCTGCTACCGACCAGTCTTCGAAGTCCTTGGGCTGGTAATTCGCATCAACCTTCATAAACCCGCTGGGTGCAAACAAGTCAGAAGTGATATCAATTCCGTCTTTCCCAAATGCCTTGATCCCGACACCCGCAAAAGCAGGGATTAACATAGCGAAATCAAATTCCTGCTCTTTTGTTTCCCCGTCAAGGGTCTGGTAATGCGCTTTACCTTCTTCTACTTTGGTGATGCCAGCCCGCTTGATCCATTTTATTCCATATTCGGAGAGAATAGATTCGGTAAAAATCCGGGTCGAGGTAACATAGCCTCCCTTTTTAATAAATGCGCCACCCATGCCGAAATCACCTACTTCATATTCGTTGGTGATCCAGGTGATCTCTGCCATGTCGTTGAGTTTTCGCTTATTGATCTCGAAAGCTACATTCAGTGCATACTCAAAAGCGGCTCCCTGGCAGGTGGCCGTCGGATGGCCTGTGCCAATCAGAAATCTTTGTTTTTCTCCCTTTGCCATCTTCTCGAGCGATACCTGAAGCTTTTCCCAGGCATGGCCGGCATGCAGGTAGGTACAGACCGATTCGCTGAAACCTTCTGGACCAAGGCCTTCGGTTGCACCAAAGTTGAGCCTGGGACCGGTAGCATTTACCAGGTAATCGAACTCTATTTTGTCAGTTTGCCCGGATTTACCAGGCGAAGTGTATTCAATAGCGACAAATGGTTTCGGATGGCTGGCATCCCCTTCAGGAAACAATGCCGTTGCTTTGGCCTGTTTGTACTCAATGCCCAGTTTTTTGTAAACCGGTGCCAGTTCAAAGGTGACCTGCTTAGCCGTCATCTGGCCAATACCAACCCATATATTGGATGGGATCCACTGGTACTTTGTATTCGGACTGACCACTATAACTTCGTGGTTCCTTCCAAGTTTTCGTTTCAGAATCTGCGCGGAGGTGTGACCGGCTATACCGGCACCCAATACTACTACCCTTGCCATAAGTGATTGTTTTATAATAGAGGCAATGAAATTACAAATTAAATTTAAGCAGCTAGTCATTTTTAGGCTAAAAACATTTATTCCTGCCGTCCCTATTCCGTATTTTTTTTTACTTTATGACAATCAGGCTCCGGAAAAAATAAACTGTAGGGCAACGTACTCATCGTTTAGTGTGAATAGCTACTTTTGTTTGATTAATAAGAGTCTATAAGATTATGGATTTCAAATTGTTACTGAGCGCTGTTGTTGCTATACTGGCCTTAATAAATCCTGTCCATAAAATACTGGTAATAAGCTCACTACAGGACCAGTTTTCGATTCGGGACTTAAAATACCTTTCTTCAAAATCCTCCCTTACAGCTTTGATAATCCTGATTTCCTTTTTGTTTCTTGGTCATTTCATTTTTACTTATGTATTTCATATTGAGTTATACGCCTTTAGGGTGACCTGTGGCGTAGTTTTGTTTTACAACGGGATTGCCGGATTGCAGAAAGGCAACTTCCTTCAACTGGATCAGAATGTAAAGCTAGTGGATTTGTCGGCAGTACCGATAGCCATGCCCATGATTGCAGGACCGGCAACCATTACAGCTGCAGTAACATTCCCGGAGCATTACGGCAAACTGATCACGATTATTGCAATAACTTTAGCTATAGGCATCAACCTGGTATTCATGCTCAATGCCGTCAGGATAGGGAAAGTGCTGAGCCGGTACAATCTAATGAATGCGCTTATCCGGATAACAGGTTTGATTGTTGCTACTATCGGGGCACAAATGATTTTTACAGGAATTTCTAATTTCATAACGACCTTCCAGGTTTAAGTTTAATAATAGCATTTTGTATCGCTCCAGCTAACAAACTTTAGGGATAAGCTTCTTCAACTGCTATTTGCTTAATGAACGTACGTTCATTATCTTTGCCGCTTCTACAGGAAAGATTATTGTTATGCCCCGCCCAATCAGAAGCCGCAAGATTCTTAACCCACCGCAAATGGCAGGCTTCAAACCCTTTGGAATGCCTTTGTGTGATATGGAGTTTGTGAAACTGCAGTTTGATGAATATGAAAGCATTAACCTGGTGAACTATCAGAATCTTCCCCAGGATGTCGCTGCCGAAAAGATGGATATTTCGCGTCCTACTTTTACACGTATTTACAACAGCGCTTTGAAAAAAATTGCCCGGGCATTCGTGGAATGCCTTGCCATTGAAATTGAAGGCGGCAATGTAGAATTCGAAAAACAGTGGTATAAATGCAAAAAGTGCTTCAAATTGGTTAATGGGCTGGAAAATCATATTAAGTGTAAAAACTGCAGTTCCTTCGGTAATAAGGAATTGGTAATGCTAAACGCAGATAAGGGGAAATCGGTATGAATTGCACGCAATGCGATGACAAAGTGTGCAGGAAGCAACAAAGCTCCTGCAAGCAGGAAAATTTCGAGAAGTTGGAAGTAATAGCAGACTATATGAATTCATCCAACACTGGAATTGTGAAGGCAGCCGCCGTCCTGGTTGACTCCGGAAGGGCCGGGACTCTTTCCCGTATAGAGGAAATTGTGGAGTTTGCCCGGCTGATGAACTATAAAAAACTGGGATTGGCTTATTGCTTTGGTATGGAACCCTATGCCAAAGCCATTGAAACGATTTTGGTTGCCGGGGGCCTGGATGTATCGGCAGTTTCCTGCAGCGTCGGCGGGCTGAAGCAAAGCGAAGTGAACACAGAGAGTTGCATACATAAGGTTTCGTGTAACCCTTTAGGGCAGGCTGAGCAACTGAATTCCGAACATGTGGATTTAACAGTAATAGCAGGAATATGCCTCGGGCACGATATCTTACTAAACCGCACCCTAAACATGGATTTTACAACCCTGGTCGTTAAGGACCGAAAATACAACCATGCGCCGCTTTTAGGAATAGAAAAATAAGTGAGTCGCTCTAATAAAAACATATTAATTTAATATTCAATCAGATACAAAATGAAAATAGCAGTTCCGGTTACCGGTGACAAGCAGGTGGATGGTCATTTCGGCCATTGCGAATATTACAGTATTTTCAGCATTTCGGCTGAAGGAGAAATTACCGGGGTGAAAACCATACCTTCGGTGGAAGGCTGCGGCTGTAAATCGAACATTGCAGGTGTTTTAGCCGCCGATGGGGTAACAATTATGCTCGCCGGGGGAATTGGAGGAGGAGCCATCAATGTGCTGTTTAATTCAGGTATTGACGTGGTGAGGGGATGTTCGGGCGATGCAGCCGAAGTGGTAAAAAGCTTCGTGGCAGGTACCCTTACCGATAGCGGCGTAAGCTGTCACCAACATGCAGCGCACCAGGCCGGAACGGACGGGCATCAGTGTGGCCATTAGGGAGTTTAAGTGCCTGGAGTACTTAAAGTGCCTGGAGTACTTGGAGTGCTTAAATAATGAGGCTGGTGGCTGAAGGGTTTATCTTTAGGGTAATTTTGTGAGCTCATACACCGCCTTCTAATCGATGGAGTAAAATGCAAGTCTTTAAAAATATATTTCAATTTTACATGCAGGGCTTTAAGAGCATGACTGTGGGTAAGAGGTTATGGGCGATTATAATCATCAAGCTGATCATCCTTTTCCTGGTATTGAAACTGTTTTTCTTTCCTGATCTTCTCAAAACGAATTTCAAAACCGACGAAGAGCGGAGTAACCATGTAATCGAACAACTTACGAAGTAAATAAATAACTGATGGAACACATTGATTTTTCGCTCGTTGACTGGTCGCGGGCACAATTCGCGCTCACAGCCATGTATCACTGGTTGTTTGTGCCGCTCACCCTCGGGCTTTCGTTTATCGTAGCTTTCATGGAGACCCTGTACGTAAAGACCGGGAACCCTGAATGGAAACGCATCACCAAATTCTGGATGACACTTTTTGGGGTGAATTTCGCCATTGGCGTGGCAACCGGGATCATCCTCGAATTTGAATTCGGCACTAACTGGTCGAACTATTCCTGGTTCGTAGGCGACATTTTCGGTGCTCCGCTGGCCATCGAAGGTATTATGGCATTTTTCCTCGAGAGCACCTTTATTGCCGTGATGTTTTTCGGATGGAATAAGGTAAGCAAGAAGTTCCACCTTCTTTCCACCTGGCTGGTGGCTGTTGGAGCGAACCTATCGGCACTATGGATACTGGTTGCAAATGGCTGGATGCAAAATCCTGTAGGAATGAGGTTTAACCCCGACACGGCACGCAACGAAATGGTGAATTTCTGGGAAGTGCTCTTCTCACCAGTGGCTATTAACAAGTTCCTTCATACCATTTCATCGGGTTTTGTGCTGGCCTCGGTATTTGTAGTAGGGGTGAGCGCGTGGTTCCTGCTCAGGAACAGGGAGCATTTATTTGCAAAACGAAGCATCATAGTAGCTGCCGTATTCGGGTTGGTGACCTCGTTATTCGTAGTACTTACCGGCGATGGTTCAGCCCGGAACATGGCCAGTTTCCAGCCTATGAAATTTGCTGCCATGGAAAACCTCTATGTAGGTCAGCAGAATGCACCCCTGGTTGCCATCGGTATACTGAAGGAGGATGTTAAAGATAAAGGTCACAAGCGACAGGATTTCAGGTTCGAAATTGAAATTCCGAATATGCTCTCGTATATGGCTTTTCTGGATCCCAACGCTTATGTTCCGGGTATAAAAGACCTGGTGCATGGTAATCCCGAACGGCATATTCTGTCTTACAAAGAGAAAAGCGAGAAAGGGAAGCTGGCGATACTCTCGCTTGCCGAGTACACCAAAGCAAAGAAAGCAGGGAACGACAGCCTCACTAAAGCGGCGCTGGCCACGTTCGAGGAAAACTACAAGTACTTTGGTTATGGCTATTATGCCGGCCGCGACGTACACGAACTGATACCCAGCGTTCCGACAACCTTCTACTCTTTCCGGACCATGGTGGGTTTGGGATTCCATTTCCTGCTGCTTTTCTTCGTGGTATTATGGCTCACGCTTAAAAACAGGATCGCTTCCAACAAATGGGTTCTTTACACTGCCTTATGGACAATTCCGCTGGCTTATATCGCATCCGAGTTGGGATGGGTGGTAGCCGAAGTAGGCCGGCAGCCCTGGGTGATACAGGATATCTTACCCGCCATTGCGGCCGTTTCCCAACTTAAAACATCTTCAGTACAGATCACTTTCTGGATGTTCTTTGTCATTTTTACTGGTTTGCTGATCGCAGAAATCAAAATCATGTGCTCGCAGATCAAAAAGGGCCCGGGGGACGAAGATGTTTCCACCTCCTCGCCATCCATAAATAACTAACCATTTAACCTAACTGAACCATGTTCGAAGCATTTTCATATATCACATTACAGCAATACTGGTGGCTGATTGTATCACTGTTAGGCGCCCTGCTGGTTTTCCTGATGTTTGTCCAGGGAGGGCAAACACTTATTTATACACTGGGTAAAACCAATGAGGAGCGCACTCTGCTGATCAACCTGCTTGGGCGCAAATGGGAATTCACGTTTACTACACTCGTTACCTTTGGAGGGGCGTTTTTTGCTTCTTTCCCCATGTTTTACTCCACCAGTTTCGGGGGAGCATACTGGGTTTGGATTCTGATATTATTTGCGTTTATAGTGCAGGCGGTTTCGTATGAATACCGCAGCAAAGCGAATAATTTCCTTGGGAAGAGGACCTACGAAACCATGTTGCTGCTTAACGGGATACTGGCCCCCGTGCTTATCGGCACTGCCGTTGCTACATTCTTCACGGGCTCGTCGTTCTCGGTAAACCTGATGAACATCACCCGGATAAGTGGCGAACAGATGCCCGTGATTTCGGAGTGGAAGGGACCTGCCCACGGGCTCGAAGCTGCCCTGAGCCTGCATAACCTCAGCCTGGGACTTGCGGTTTTCTTCTTATCGCGGGTGCTCGCCCTGCTTTATTTTATGAATCGCATCCGAAACGCCGAAATTATGGAACGTGTGAAAAAACAACTGCTGATAAATGCAATCCCTTTTGTGTTTTTCTTCCTCACTTTCGTAATCTGGACTCTTTTATCAGCCGGGTTTGCGGTTAATCCTCAAACCGGGGACGTGTTTATGGAGCCATACAAATACCTGCATAACCTCATTCAGATGCCGGTAGTGGCGGGACTTTTCCTCATAGGAGTGACTCTTGTCTTACTCGGAACCATACGCCCGCTGACCTGTTTCGAGAAATGCAGCACCAAGGGAATCTGGGGTGCCGGCACCGGGACCGTTCTTACTGTTTTAGCTTTGTTCCTGCTTGCCGGATTTAACAATACAGCCTTTTATCCTTCGTCATTCGATTTGCAGAGCTCGCTCACCATACAGAATAGTTCCTCCAGCCTTTATACACTTACGGTGATGAGTTATGTGTCGCTGCTTGTGCCTTTTGTATTTGCTTACATCTGGATTGCCTGGCGTGCCATCGATAATAAGAAGATCGACCTGAAGGAACTGAAAAATGACACGCACGTTTATTGAAGAAGTACCTAAAGTACTTAGAGTGCCTGGAGTGCCTAGAGTTTTAAAAACTACATTTTCTAATCTTATAAAAGCTGTACAATGATCACACAAATAATATGGCTGTTTACCTGGCCTTTACTGATTTTGATTTCCTGGATTGCCATCAAATGGATGCTGAAGAAATTCGAGAAGAATACGGATGCAGTAAAATAGTTTTGGCAGAGTTCACCCCCCAACTTCAGACTCAAGCCTGGTTTGAATTTATGTTTCAAGCCAGGCTTTATACATTATTTTCAACATTAGACTGACCTCCGGGCTGTAACTTTGATCTGCAGTTACCGGTTTTAAAATCAATCCGGAAATGGTTTAAATGCCATTTTATTTGAGACAGTATTACTTTATAATCCTTCTACTTTTTCGTGCGGCATTTTTGGACTCATTGGGTAAAACACCCCTTATTCTGCCCGTTTATTAGCTATTAGAAGGAACACAGGATATTCTCCCAGCGTTCCATCGGGCCGGGCTTTTTTCTGCACGTAGCAAGTCTTATAGCTGATATCGCTAAACCCGGATTGTTCCAGGATCCGGGTCAGCCATTCCGGGTCAAAGCCTTTGTATCCGGTAAATTCTTCCCCATGAAAGGAGCCATCTTCGGTATAGAGGTCAGCGAATGCCAGCACACCCCCTGCGTTAAGCAGATGATAAAATTTGCGGAGCATTTTTTCGATATCCGATAAATGATGGAAGGCCATCTGGCTGTAAATCAGATCAAACGATTCGTCGATTTCCTCTGTTTCAAGGTCGATCTTTTTGGTAAGGACATGGCTTAATTTAGCGGCAGCGATTTTCTCGTTGCAAACCCGTATCATTTCACCGGAGTTATCGATAAGGGTTATGGACGAAAATAAGTCGTGAAGCATGAAACTCAGCAATGCTGTCCCGGCGCCAAATTCCATGGCCTTCATTCCCGGCCGGAATGGGATATTCTGAAGTAAATGGTTTGCTATTTCCCTGGCACGTTCGAGGTTCACATTGTTTTTGTCCCAATCGTTGGCTTTGGTATCAAATTCGCTCATTTTGCTTTTTTATATGGTGTTTCGGCGCAAAGCACCGAGTTTTGGTTTATATACTTTGTATGCCTTTGATCTTCAAATATTTTCCGTGAATGTTCTGCCTGCAACTTAGCTGCTTTGCATAATTACCTTCAATAAATCAGCTTTGCTTACCACCCCCGATTGCCTCCAGGCAGGTTTGCCGTTTTTGAAAACGATGAGGGTAGGCACACTTTGAACCTGGTACTGGCTGGCCAGGCTGCTGTTCTGGTCAACATCAATCTTGATCACCCTTACCCGGTCGCCAAGTTCGGCTGCAAGTTCTATTAAAATGGGTGATTGTACTTTGCAGGGTCCGCACCAGAGTGCATGAAAATCCACAATTACAGGGCGGGAATCGTTGATCAGCGTTTCGAAATTTCCTTTCATATTAATAAAACAGTTTGGTATTAATTAAGTTGTACGACGGGAGTAGGTTGAATTGAAATGCCGATTTTACTTTAGGTTTTAAACTTTATAGGTCAGACTGCCGTTAGGGCATTTTGCCACGCATTTCAGGCATTTGGAGCAGGTGAAGCTTTCGCCGGGCCTGTCCATATGAGGTTTAAATAAGCTGTATTTCACCGGTTCCATGGAAACGATGTAACATTCCTTATCACACATCCCGCAGTTTTTACAGCTTTCATCGTTTAGCCTGATCCGGAAAAAGGAATACTTATTCAGCCATCCCGAAATCCAGGCAATAGGGCAACCCACTTTGTGGTACTGGTACATTCCTTTGATCCTGCCATCAGGGCTCGCTCCCATCAGAAATTCCATCATTAACCCAAGCGGACAAACCCAGCGGCAGAATACTTTACCAAAAACAACACCCAGGACCACACCAGCCAACAGCACATACCATAGAGAAATATGATATTGCGAAACGGCATAATACAGCCCGGCGGCCAGTAAGGCCAGAATAAGAACCCTTTTATCGACGAGTAAGATGAGTAATTTTCGCATGTGATGAGAATAAACTTTATTTGAGACCCTTAGTTTTGAATAGCCTTTTGAACTTTCCAATTTTCGGTTTTGCACCATAAGCTAAAGCCCGGGCAAGCGGGGAATGCCACTGGTTTTTGAAAGCCGGGCATACATACCCCAGCCTTTCTTCAGCCAGTGACCTAAAACCGGCAAAGGGATCATAAAGGCTCTGCGGCCATTCCTGAAAACAAAGGCTGCTCCGTTGCCGGTGTCCATCACACAAAGAATATTCAGGTGTTCCTGGTATCCTTTCCGTTCGGAACTTCCTTTCTCGGTAGCTATGATGTTGTATGCCGCGTTGCGTCCCATTAGTTCGGCTATATGGCCTTGTTTTGCAATCCAGTCAGGGCCTTCGAGAGCGGCAATATCACCCACTGCGTAAACTTCAGCGAATCCGGCTGACTGCCCGTAATTGTCAATCTTAATAAAGCCGGCATCCGAAAGCGGAAGATCCGTATTCTGCAGGACTTCTGGTCCTGTTCCCGCTGCAATAAACATGGTGAGATCCGAATCTGATTTTGAGTCATCTTCGAAAATGACGCCATCGCTAACAAACTCTTTGATCTTCATGCCGAATCGTTTCCTGATGTTGTAAGCCTCAAACATTTTATCGATCATGGCTAAAGCACCCTTACCCATGCGTGCTCCGGGCTCCTGCATGGGAGCAAAAAATGTGAGTTCGAATTTCTCCCTGAGTTTCTTGGATTTCAAATAGTTGTGAATATTAAACATCAATTCGAAAGCCGGTCCGCCGCGGACGGCAGATTTATCCTTAGGGTTGCCACCGAAGCCTATCGCAATTCTGCCACTCCCTTTCCGAACCAGTTCATCCAGCCTGTCGCGGATTTCGAGGACCATCTCAGGTTTGCCACAAACCGACAGCGTGTGGTTGATGCCTTTACTCTGCATTTTCCCAGCTCCAAAAGCAACCACCAGGTAATCATAAGTTAGTGTTTGGTTTTGGCAAACCACCGTTTTATCAGTTGCCTGAATGCCAGTAACTTTGTTGATAATGACGTGGAAAGGGAATTTCTTTTGAATGTCGGCCAAAGGCACTTTTACGTCGTCGAATTTCTTAATGTGAACCGGAACCCATATGGAAACAGGATATAAGTACAAATAATCACGATCAGAAACCAGGGTTACATCAAATGCACCGTTTTTCTGTAATTCAATGGCCGTTTGCACGCCTGCAAATCCACCACCAAGAATTACTACCTTCTTCATTATGTATGGTTTTTAACCTGTTATGAGTGCATAGGGCGACCTCAGGACCTAAAGGGCCCGGAGTGTCTATAGGAAGCATTGCCTACAGGCCGGTAAGGCCTGTAGTTTTAAGCATTCGGCAAAAGGAAAGGAATAGGAAGCAGGAGAAAGGTTTTCAGAAAGCGCCGACGACCGATTTGACAATTTCGAAGGATTCGTCGGAAGCACCCTGTATAGCTTTGGATGCAGCGGGAGATAATCCGACTGCCATGGCTGCCATATCCAATAAAGCAACGTAGGTGTTACCGTCCTCTTTTTCGTAAACCGAAATGCGGCAGGGCATCATTACTGATACAATCCTTTCGTCACTTTGCTCAAGCATACGGCCCGAATAGTCCGGTTTGCAAATCTCAACTACCTGGACCGGCCGGATATCTTTACCCGATTTAGCCAGCGATTGCTGCAGATTGTGAACAGCCGGATTCTGCCATTCTTTCTGGCTGGCTGCTTCAATAAGCTTTTCAACTGTGGTAGGCACGTTAAACGGGCTTACGTGTTCGATGATTAGTGGGTTTGTGCTCATAATGCTATAGTTTTACCGTTTAGTTCAATTCTTTTGCAATGGAAATGGCGGCAATGGTTCCGTCGGCTACTGCCGTGGTAATCTGCCTGTATTTTTTACTTATTACGTCGCCAACGGCATATACGCCTGGCATACTGGTACGCATATCCTCATCCGTCTTTATATATCCCCATCCATCCAGTTCCAGTTTATCCCTGAACATGTCGATATTCGGCTTCATGCCAATAAAGACAAAGACTCCGTCACTGACAAGCCTGGATATCTTTTTGGTCTTCAGATCCTCAACTTCGGTCACCATCTTGTCACCTTCGCGGGCGAAAGACCTGGGTTCATGTTCAAAAAGCACGCTTATTTTCGGATTGGCAAACAACTTCTCCTGGGCCTGTTTGTTGGCTGTGAAGGCATCAAACTGGTGGACCATGGTGATCTTGCCGGCAAACTTGCTGATGAAATCCGCTTCTTCCACGGCTGAATTTCCTCCACCTATCACCACTACTTCCTTATCGCCGTAATACTTGGCATCGCAGGTAGCACAATAGGAAATACCCTTGCCTTTGAGTTCTCTCTCTCCCGGCACACCCATAAGGTTGGGGGAAGTACCTGTTGCAATAATGATCTTCTTTGCTTTAATGGTCTCGAATTCATCAATTACGACTTCTTTCTTTTCGAGGTCAATCTTGCTGACGTCAACGGCTACCTTATAAACCGTTCCGCACAACTTGGTTTGCTCCGACATATTATGTGAAAGCATGTAACCGGGCTGGGGATCAATAAATCCGGGATAATTGGAGACTTCGTGCGTGGTTGATACATGACCACCCGGGAGTGCTATGTCGATAAGGACTGTATTTACCTTCGACTGGCAGAGGTATAAGCCGGCTGTCAGTCCACCGGGACCGGCACCCAGAATAAGAACGTCAAATTCTGAGACCGTCGGCTTAATATCTTTCTTTATTTCCTTAACCCTTTCGCTGGTCAGCATGCTATCAAGCTGATGTATAATGTCGCTGCGCTTGATTCCGCCTGAAAGAGTGTTTGCCATTTGCACGCCGTTATCGAAAAACAAAAGTGTTGGCGATGATTTAACACCCAGCTTCTCGGCTAAGGGCTTGTTCTGCTGGCGAAACATCTTCACAAACTTGATATCGTTGCCATAAAGTTTTGCCAGGCCTTCAAACTTGGGAGCAACAGCCTCGCAGGGAGGGCATTCGGTTGAATAAAAATCGAGTACTACTTTGCCACCGGCAAGAACTTCGGTTTCGAATTCGGAGGAGGTTATTTCTTTCATTATTGTGTTGGAAGGGTTCAAGGGTTTGAAGAGTTCAAGGGTTTCAGGGTTACAGCGTTTCAGCGTTTCAGAGTTTGAAGAATATCTTGTAGCTCGTCAACGTTCTTAGTGTCTCTTAGTGTTCTTAGTGCCTTAGTGGTAGAAGAGTTCAAAGGTTCAAGGATTTTGGAGATTAGTTTGGATCAAAATAGGCCGAAAATCCAAGTTCCAGCAGTTCTTTCACCGGGCGGCAATCGGTGGAACATACAGTTCCCGTGCGGTTTTTGGCTATGGATCCGCAGCCCCCGCCGCATGCCAGTTGCATACTGCAACTGCTGCATTCGCTGATGGCCGTTACATCGCGTTCTTCCCAGGCGCTTATCATTTCCTCTTTGTGGGTCACTTCAGGGTAGAAGGTACCCAGCGATTCGTCGGCTTTGCCAACTGTTGCAGTACACGAATAAATATGACCCGTGTAGTCGAAGGCCCATTCGGTTTTGCATGCCGGGCAGGCGTCGAAAAGAGGATCGGGAAGACTGCCGTTTTCGGAAAGGAATTTCGAGATGGAATAAGCAGGCTTATAAAATTCGATGATATACGGGTGCTGCTTCACAAGTTCAAATATGGTTTCGTAAAGCGAAATGCGGCTGAAGAGCTTTTCGGAGATAGCCTGGCAATGATGCAATTCATAATTACGCCCCAGGTGGGTCTTGAATAATTCATTCCCGGTCCAGCCTTTATCAATGGCAAACTGCGCCATATCCGCCAATCCATCAATATTTTCCTTATCGACAACCATGCGCAGGTTCACCGGCATAGCATGCAGAAGACAGGCATCAATACCTTCGACTATCCTGTCAAAAGTGGCTGACCCACCTTTCAGGAAGCGGCGTTTATCGTGCACACTTCCCTTGCCATCGAGTGTTACCTGTATTTCACGGATATTAGCCTGCTCAAGGATATCAATATAATCAACCAGCGAATAGCCGTTGGTTACGAAACAGATTTCAAGATTCAATTCGTTAGCCTGTTTCAACAGGTAAGCGATCCTGTCCTTTTGCCTGGGCGAATTCAGTAAAGGTTCACCACCGAAAACAGTCAGGTACTTTTTCCTGCCGGCAAATTCCGTCCTGATATAGGCAAAGAAAGCGTCTATCACTTCCCCGGTCAGTTCGGTACTGGCATTCGTATATTCATCCTGGTAACAATAGGTACAGGCAAAATTGCAACTGTAATTCGGCACAAAGAACAACTGCACTTCGTCGTTGTCCCTGGTATCCGTAAAATCGAGATATTTGCTCCGGTACAGGCTTTTTTCTTCGTTTTCATCTACGAGGTATCCCTGTTCTTCGAGGCTTGCATGGAATTCAGGCGAAATCTCTTTCCCGTCCAGGAAACCCTGAAGCATGAGGCCTTCGGAAGGGGTTAAAATATCAGCACTTCCGCTTAACAGGTTAACTATATAATAGTTATCCGACCCGCTTATTCTTGAAAATATGTTATGCCTGGAGTAGATCATAGCTGCTTTTCTGATGGATTTAGCTTTCGGAGGAAATTAACCCGCGAACTGCTTGAATGTAAGTAAATTAAATATGCAGGTTAGTCGTGGCAACCCTCAATGTTTTTCGATGTTTTAGCGCAGCATTGGGCTACCTTCTTCGTAGTGGTTTTAGCGATCTTCTTCTTCACAAGACTTTTCATGGTTACTATGTATTACGTGATTATTTAACTAACAAGATTTCTTGAATCATTTTCTCCAGTGTTTCCTCTGGTAACAGTCCAACCGATTGTTGGGGATGACCGTTTGCGGGAATAAAAAGCAGTGTAGGCATACTCGAAACACCCATACTTTGTGCTAATTGCTGGTCCGCATCGACATCCACTTTGTAAACGACAATCTTTCCGGCATATTTCTCCGCAAGTTTTTCCAGACGAGGTGACAGTATCTTGCAGGGGCCACACCAGGTGGCATAAAAGTCGACAATGGCAGGCAATTTGCCTTCATATTTCCATTGCTGGTTTACCTGGTAATTGTAGACATTTTCTTTGAAGGTTTCGTTTGTCAGGGTAACTACTGAACCGGGACTCCCGTCGGC
>JBAXXB010000041.1:0-21581 GCA_037128115.1 Bacteroidota bacterium | reverse complement strand
ATGAGCCTGGCAAAAATAGGTATCAGCAGCACTGAGAATAAATACGCGATCATATTTACAGCATCCAGCAGCCGGTATGCCTTGGCATAAATATCAACCTGTGTGGTACCAATTCCTTTGGGCAGCAGGCGTTCGAGCATTACCGAATCGATACGGTTATAGAACGACATCAGCAGAACCAGCAGTGCAAAGGGAAGGCTCTGCTTGATAATCATCAGGAAGAAGGAAGTATTCCATTGAAGGCGCTTAAAAGCAGCCTTCCTGATAACAATCAGCATGGCGACAAAAGCCGTGAGCATATAGGCCAGCGTCTGTGCATACACAAACCAAATGATCCTGAATGGTTCAGTCGTAATATTTCCCCATAGCAAGACACTGCAAAACAATATCATTAATAAGCGATCGAGGACTGAAATAACACTATCGATCCGGAACAACAGCAGACCTGAAATATTTGATCTCAGGTACAAAATAAATGACACAAGAAACTGGTTAAACCCCAGGAATGCAAGAAAATACATGTGGCGCCCGTCATAGCCTATAATACTTGCCACAATAAAGATCACAGAAAAATAAATGGCTGCCAGAAAAAAACGGAGGAATGTAATGCCCGAAAAGTGCTTGTTCAGGAGTTGATTATTCTGGGCTATGTTTTTATTGTTGAAATTGGTAATCCCGAAATCGAGCAGAATATTAAATAGGAAAGTGAAATTGAGAACCGTGAAATAAAATCCATACTCACCGGGTGCAGCCAGATTCTGCACCGTACGGTCGATGCCAAAAATCCAGAATGGCTTAACCAGCAGATTAAGGAATAAAATAAACCCAAGGTTAGTTAAAAATTTACGCTTCATGCACTAGCCTTCTGTTTCAGGCGCTATTTGAAAGAAAAAATTCTGGGTCTTGTGTTTATTGGCATCAAATTTAACTAAAACTCCGTTCTCGAGAACAGAAGAACTATACCCGATTCCTTTCAAGAATTCAAGGCAGTCAGCCCGGTTCTGGTTGTCCCATAATTCTGCATATATCAATGGCTTATATTTTGTCAGCAATTGCAATGCACCTTCCAGTACCTGGAATTCATAGTTTTCAACATCTAGTTTTATACCGGAAATTGGTTTGGTTAATGACATCAAGCCGGGGATAGTATCAAGTTTGTGCATTGGAACTGTATACCTAATTCCGTTGTCACCTTCGGTTCCCTCAACCCCTTCAATATGGCTAAGGCCCTGGAATTTTACATGTTTATGCTCAGGAAGGATAATCTCCGCAGTTCCATCAAAATTCCCCAGGGCCATCTCAAAAACCCTGACATTATGTAGTTTGTAATAAAGAAGTAATCGCTTCAGTGTATTGAGGTTATCCGGAACGGGTTCGAAGGAACAGATATCAGAATTCGGGAGTTTGCGGGCCATGTGAACTGTCATAACACCGATATTGGCGCCAATATCTAAAACGGTGGAATGATCAGGCAGAAGTGAAAGGAAATAAAGAAAATCGCCTTCCTTGCGGTTATTTTTTAGTGTGGCTATAATATAGAGAGCGAAAATATAAAGGTAATTCCTGAATCCAAGTATCTTCTGCAATACGTACTTTACAAGCGTTTTCATTCAAACCCATATTAGCCGCCAAAAGTACTACTATTTGAAAATATTACAATATTAAAGTACCCACAGCCCTGATAAGACTGAAATAAAGGATAAATTCAAGCATTTAAACAATTAATTTCATAGGTTTGCGTAAATAATCTGTTGCCTTCACTGAAACTCAAACGTATTGAAAATAGCTGTAAATACTCGTCTTCTAATACCCGGGCGACTGGACGGTATCGGCAGGTTTGCCGACGAAACCCTGCGTATTCTTACTGCCCGCCACCCTGAGCACCGGTTTTATTTTTATTTCGACCGGAAATATGATGACAGCTTTATTTATCAATCCAATATTACCCCGGTAACATTATTTCCCCAGGCGCGGCACCCGTTCCTATTCCTGGCCTGGTTCGAAGCATCGCTTCCCTTGCATTTTGCCAGGATAAAACCAGATATCTTTCTTTCTCCTGATGGTTTCGTTTCGTTAAGTTCAAATATAAAAACAGTAGCAGTAATACACGACCTGAACTTTGAGCATTTCCCGGAAGATATTCCTTTCCTGGTAAGGAAATACTACACCGGCATGTTCCCGCGGTTTGCACATAAGGCTGCTCGCATTGCTACTGTTTCGGAATATTCAAAATCAGATATCACCAAACTGTACCAGGTGAACCCGGCTAAGATTGACGTTGTCTATAACGGGGCGGGAGATATTTTCAAACCCTTGACTCTCATAAAACAGCAACAGACCAGGGACAAATTTTCGCAGGGGCGTGACTATTTTTTCTTTATCGGCACCCTGCATCCGCGTAAGAACCTGGTGAACCTGTTTAAAGCTTTCGACCAGTTTAAAAACACGGAGGCCCGTGGAATAAAATTGTTGATTGCAGGAGCACGAATGTGGTGGACCGATGAAATACGGCTGGCTTACGAAGGCATGCATTACCGAGATGATGTTATTTTTACCGGGAGGGTATCCGATGCGGAACTGGCCTCTCTTATGGCTTCCGCATTGGCGCTAACCTATGTGTCATATTTCGAGGGATTTGGAATTCCTATACTGGAAGCATTCCATTGCGATACACCGGTTATAACTTCAAACCTGACCTCTATGCCTGAGGTTGCCGGAAATGCAGCCATCCTGATTGATCCATTCTCCGTTTCCTCTATTTCAGAAGCTATGCAGAAAGTGGCTTCGGATATAGTATTCAGGCAAAGCCTTATACTTGCCGGCCGGGAACAAAGGCAAAAATTTTCATGGGAACTTACAGCAGGGAAGTTATGGGATTGTATTGAGAAAGCAGTAACAGGTTAGTTCCTGATCTTAACCCGCTGAGTACCTGATTGAATAATCGTTATTCGTAGTAAATCAGGAGAACTTTAAATTTAAAATGGGTAAAATCCCGGGAATGAGTCGTATTGCTTAAATGATATTCACTTCCATTTCTAATTTAACGCTAAAACGTTCATATACAGAGTTCTGAATCCTGTGAGCCAGGGTGAGTATGTCACTCCCTTTAGCATTTCCATAGTTCACAAGCACCAGGGACTGGTTTTCGTGAACACCGGCATCACCTTCGCGGAAACCTTTCCAACCACATTGCTCAATTAGCCAGCCGGCTGCCAGTTTTACCGATTCATTGCCTACCGGGAATGATACCATTTTAGGAAAAGACTCCAATAACTTTTCGGCAATCTTTTTGTCAACCGTAGGATTCTTAAAGAAACTACCGGCATTCCCAAGCGAACGCGGATCAGGTAATTTGCTCCTTCTGATAGTGCAAATCGCCTGGCTGATGTCAGCAATACCCGGATTCTCAATCCCATGTAAGGCTAATTCCTCTTTAATGGCACCATAATCCATGTGTACAACAGGGTTGAGCTTTAATTCGAAAGTAACCGACCATATTGCCACCTTACCCTTAAGTTCATTTTTGAAGATACTATCGCGGTAGCCGAAACGGCAATCACCAGCCGTAAGAACTAGAATTTCCCCACTTTGAAGGTCAATTGCTTCGAGTGAGTGAAAACTATCCCTGACTTCAACACCATAGGCCCCGATATTCTGAATCGGGCAACTACCGACGTTGCCAGGAATAAGTGAAAGATTTTCAAGCCCGCCATATCCCTTGTTAACACAATAAGTCACCAATTCGTGCCAGTTCTCTCCTGCCGAAGCTTTCACCAGGATTGTATCATCAGTTTGACCGACTATATCAATCCCCTTATTATTCATATGAACAACTATTCCTTTGTAATTCCCGGTAAAAAGCAGGTTACTGCCTCCACCGAGCAACAAACAGGGGTTTTCGGCCAACTGACCTGAAGCGATAAGTTCGCGGAGTTGTTCTATGCTCTTAATCTCGGCATAAAAGCGGGCTATAGACTCAATATGGAATGTATTGAATGCGTGTAAGGAAACATTTTCCCTGATAGTTGCAATGTTTGGCATAAATGGCAATGAAACTGTTGATATATAGAATATTGCAAAGCCTGATTCAAGTTCAAGGCTTGTTTCAAGAAAAGTATTATCCTCCTAATTCGCTGCAAAATTAAAATAACCTATTCAATATTATGCATAATCATTAAAAAATCATGCGAAAACTTTACTTTCGTTGCGTAATACCGGATATGAAAAAACAGAAAAGAGTTATTATTTCAGTAATAAACGACCTGGTGACCGACCAAAGAGTGGATAAAACTGCCAGTATCCTGGTCGATCTGGGGTTCGAAGTGACTATGGTAGGCCGCCGCAAATCAGATAGCCCCGGTATGCCGGAACGAAATTACGAAGTCATTCGGATGAGGCTGCTTTGGGAAAAAGGCCCCCTTTTTTATGCAGAATATAATATCCGGCTTTTCCTGTTCCTCTTATCACGCCCGGCCGAATTGCTTGTAAGCAATGATCTTGACACATTGTTGCCTAATTACCTGATCCACAAGCTGAAACGCATTCCAATTGTTTACGACAGCCACGAATACTTTACGGCCACCCCGGAACTGGTTGAAAGACCGAAAGTTCAGAGGGTATGGAAATGGATCGAAAAGTCGATTGTACCAAAGCTAAAGGACTGCATCACTGTGAATAATAGTATTGCAAAGCTTTTTGAACAGGAATATCATATTCCATTCCGTGTGGTCCGTAACATACCGTGCAGGAACACAAATGTAGATATACCATCACGGGCCGTTTTAGGCTTGCCTGAGGATAAAAAAATAGTACTGATGCAAGGTTCTGGCATCAACGTACAACGAGGTGCGGAAGAAGCTGTTGAAGCGATGCAATATATTGATAATGTGCTACTTCTTATAGTTGGAGGAGGAGATGTGATACCGGAACTCAAGAAGATGACCCTCGAATTAAAATTGCAGGACAAGATTAAATTTATTCCCAGGCAAACACCAGACAAACTTACAGGCTACACTTCCAACGCTGATATTGGACTTACCATCGATAAAGACAGCAATATTAATTATAGGTACAGTTTACCAAACAAACTCTTTGATTACATTTATGCGGGGCTTCCAATACTGGCAACTCCCCTGGTGGAATTAAAAAACATTATCGAACATTATGAAATAGGCTGTTTTATCGAAAATCATGAACCTCAGCATATTGCAGCCGCAATTACAGGCATGCTCGGGGATAAAAAGCAATTAACTCTTTATAAAGAGAATACGAAAAAAGCAGCATCCGAATTGAACTGGGAAAACGAAAAGATCACCCTGATCGAAATATTTACTCCTTATGCCTGATAAACACCTGCATATAGTATCCTTCAGTATTCCATATCCGGCAAATTACGGTGGTGTAATTGACGTTTATTACAAACTCAGGGCCTTGCACAAAGCCGGTATCAAAATCCACCTTCATTGTTTTAGTTACGACAGGCCTGAGGCCCCTGAACTCCTTGCTTATTGCGAATCGGTCAATTACTATCCCCGAAAAACAAGGATTACCAGCCAGTTTTCACTAAAACCCTATATCGTTGTAAGCCGGCAGTCGAAAACTTTGCTTCAAAACCTTCTTAAAGACGATCACCCTGTGCTTTTCGAAGGGCTCCATAGTTGTTATTATCTGAATCATAAAGCTTTGCGAGGTCGTACTTTGATATATCGGGAAAGCAATATCGAACACGATTATTATTTCAAGTTGATCAGTTCCGAAAACCGGATCTGGAGAAAAGCTTATTTCCTTATCGAAAGCCTGAAATTGAGACTGTTCCAGGATCAACTGAAACACTGCAGTAAAATGCTGGTAGTTTCACAAACCGACCGCGAATACCTTGCAACTCAATTCCCTGAAAACAAAGTTGTTTACCTGCCCAGTTTTCACGGGAATACCACTGCAACGAGTCTGGAGGGAAAAGGGAATTACGTATTGTACCATGGGAACCTCTCAGTAGTTGAAAATTCAGCAGCAGCAGAATACCTTGTAAAAGACGTATTTAGTGATTTACCTATTCCATTTAAAATTGCCGGATTAAATCCTCCTGAATCGCTCAAAAACCTGGTTTCCCAATTTAAAAACATTGAATTGATTCCTAACCCTTCGAAGACGGAAATGGAGAGCCTGGTTCAACATGCTCAGATCAACATTTTGGTCACATTCCAGGCAACCGGACTGAAGCTGAAATTGCTGAATACGCTATACAACGGCCGGTGGATGCTGGTAAACAGGGAAATGCTTGCCGGAACAGGGCTTGGCAGCCTTTGCGAAATTGCAGGAAATACCGCTGAAATGAAATCTAAAGTTACTTCACTTTTCACTACGGAATTTAATCACAACCAGCTTGCTGCAAGGACAAAACTGCTGCGGGAACGCTTTTCGGATGAAGTAAATGGAGAAAAGCTGATACATGAAATTTTTGGAGTATAGTCGTTTGACGGTTCTCAGGTTTACCATCCACTCCTGAAAGCATAATTCTTGATTTTTACTCCTCCCCTATCCCGATTAATCCTTCTCCGACCTCAATGAGTTTACCTCTTTCGCATTTGATGATGCGTGACGGGTATTTGCGAAGCAGAGCATAATTGTGGGTAGCCATAAATACTGCCCTCCCGGATTTACTGATATCAAAAAGCAACTGCATAATACCATCCGACGTTTCAGGATCTAGGTTACCTGTGGGTTCATCGGCAAGTAATAACTCAGGATCATTGAGAAGTGCACGTGCAATGGAAACACGCTGTTGTTCCCCTCCCGAAAGCTGGTGAGGCATTTTAAATCCCTTTGTGATCAACCCGACTTTGTCCAGTACTTCATTCATTCGGTGGCGCATGGCGTCAGCATCCTTCCAGCCGGTGGCCTTCATCACGAAGATAAGGTTGTCGTTCACACTGCGGTCGTTCAGCAACTGAAAATCCTGGAAAACAATCCCTATTTTACGCCTGAGGAAAGGAATTTCCTTATGCTTAAGGTCAGGAATACTGAACCCGGCAACCTCAGCTTTACCTTCACGCAGGGGCAGATCGGCATACAGCGTTTTCATCAGGCTGCTTTTGCCGGTACCGGTTTTGCCTACCAGGTATACAAACTCACTTTTATGAATATGAAGTGAAACATCAGATAATATCAGATTATCACGTTGAAAAACTGAAACCCCTTCAAGAGAGATGATGTATTCTATTGCCATACCGAAATGCTTTTGTGATGAAATTCGTGCAAAAATAGCTTATTTAACGACCAATAATAAGACAGAATCCCGAAAATGCACCGGCACTCCAATAAACCTGCAGTTGCCCGCATTAGATAGAACGAAACCTAAAGAGAATGCTTAGATGGAAAAAAGGAGTATTGTTCCAGGCTAATCAAAAAAAACTGAAGGCAAACACAATGTGACCGATAAAGTCAGAAAATAGCCGGTTAATTTTTTATGACTCCAGTTACGAGTATAACTTATTAACAATCAAATATTCATGATAACTTATCGGTCAATTTGATATCCATTTTGCTAAATCAGGTTTTGGAACAACAAAACTTCATTTTCATTACAAATAATCCGCTTTTTCAGCCCCAATATTTAAAAATGGCTTTATGGCCCGGTCATAAATTCCATGTACATAGGCTATTGCCATCCCATAATTGGTGACGGGCACACCCGCATCAATGGCGGGTTTCAGCCGGTTAACCAGTTGCCTGCGAGTGATCATGCAGCCCCCGCACTGAACAACCAATGCGTAGTCACGAATATCACCCGGAACTTGGCCCAGTCCTGCCACAACTTCATACGAAAGTTTTTTTCCAGTAAAATTACTGAGCCAACGTGGTATCTTAACCAGGCCTATATCGTCGCAGGAGACGTGATGGCTGCAGGATTCGAGGATCAAAATGCGATCATCATCCTGTAAATCGCCAATCCTGGGTGTACCCTTTATATATTGCTGGAAATCGCCTTTTTGCCGGGCAAGCAGTATACTGAAACTGGTCAGAGGAATTTCACCAGGAATGGAAGCATCCGCCTTTAAAAACACCTGACTGTCGGTTACTACCAACTTTGGCTTAGGTTCCATCCGCTTAAAATAAGCGTCAACCTCCCGTTCTTTACAGATAGCAACTACGCCATCATGATCCAGTACATCGCGGATTACCTGCACCTGGGGCAGGATCAGACGCCCTTCAGGCGCTTCTATGTCAATAGGTGTTATCAGTAAAACAACATCCCCATACGAAATGAGATCGCCAACCAGGGTGCCTGGTTTCCAGGCAGTTTCCGGCAGGAATCTGCGCATCTCTGCTATTAAAGGCTCAATGCTGGAATGATGTAAGGCACTGTATTCAATCACTATAGTCGCTAATTCATTCTCAACCCTGGCTATTGTTCCAGCCGAAAGTGAATGTAGGTCTGATTTGTTATGAACCACGAAGTAAGGAACATCCAGTTTGTTGAATTCCTGGATTAAGCCAGTCTCAAATTCCCCGATTGTATTTTCCGTTATCAGCAAGACAGCCAGATCAATAGTCTTAATCACTTCACGGCTGCGGGCAATACGCTTTTCTCCCAGCATTCCTTCATCGTCAATGCCAGCAGTGTCTATTAAAACTACAGCACCCAGGCCTCCAATTTCCATATTTTTCGAAACCGGATCTGTAGTCGTTCCAGGGACATCCGATACAATAGCGACTTCCTGGCCAGCCAGGGCATTGATGAGTGAACTCTTACCACTGTTCCGTTTACCGAAAATGCCTATATGCGGACGTATTTCTTTACCTTTTTTCATTTTTCAGTTGTACGCAAATTATATTTTTAATTATTCCAGCTTAACTAAAGATACATATTCAAAGCTTGAAGGAAAATCCCTTTACAATTATTCCGCTTTTGTAGGTCTTTGACCCCCATAAAAAAAAAGCCCAGGAACAAATTTATAAATCGTGGAACTGGCTCATTTTTTTTTGCCGCGGTCATGCCAGATCATTCAGTGTAAAACCGGTTTTGAGCAGGTTCTCAGGTTTCAGCATATTTTTAAGCTTTTCCTGGTCCAAAACATTCAGAATCCTGTTCGCTTCAAATACATCACAAGTACTGGCTTTCATTTCTTTTGCCAAAAGTACTGCCTTACTATAGCCTATTAACGGAACCAAAGCCGTCGTAATTGCAGGACTCCTGAACAAGCGGGAGGCCCCGGTGCCGGGTGAAATACTCAGACCGGCTATCAGGTTTTCGCTCACTGTATGGTTTGCCGCTATTAAAAGCTTCAGACTTTCGAGCAATGCATGGCCAATAACAGGAAGATAAGCATTTAAATCAAGGCAACCCTGTGCGCTTAATGAACTGATCAACATATCGTTGCTGTATATCTTGTGCGAAGCGCTGATTACAAATTCAGGAATAACAGGGTTCACTTTGCCTGGCATGATTGAGCTTCCCACCTGGCGCTGAGGGATAACTACACCGTGTATACCCGCAACATCTGATGCCAGCAGTCGTATATCCGAAACCATTTTTTCGAGATTTACTGCGTGTGCTTTTAAAATAGCATGCACTTCAACCAGGGAATCAAGATTATTGGTAGCATCCGAAAGATTTTCACTCCTTGTGATAGGTAGACCTGTCAGTTTCTGAAGCGCCGGAACCACTTCCATGATAAAAAACTTAGGAACAGCAATACCTGTACCAACAGCACTACCACCCAAATTCACAATTTTTATCCTTTCGAAACATTTTGAAACACGCCACCAATCGCGCGAGAATGCTTCGCTGTAGGTGCTGAAAAGCAATCCATAGGATGACGGTACCGCTTCCTGCATCTGAGTGTAGGCAATTCGAAGTTCATTACGGAAGGTTCCTTCGGCTAATTCAATCTTCTGCCTGAGCGTGTTTATGGATGCCTCAAGATCACCTAAAAGGTACATTACACTTACCTTGAGAGCAGTAGGAACAACATCATTTGTTGACTGGTAGATATTTGCAGCTTCAATCGGATCAACATGCGAGTAACTTCCAGGCTCAAATCCCAGTTTCAGCAAAGCCACATTAGCGACGATTTCATTCACATTCATGTTGATGCTTGTGCCAGCACCTCCACTGATGGCCGGAACAACAAAAGAAGCGTGATGCTTCCCAACTGAAACCTCGGCTGCTGCAACTTCGAGCGCATCGATAACTTGTTTTTCCAACAAACTGAAGGGTAGTTCAGTTCCTAATTTTCTTTCAGTTACTGCTGCACAAAAACTTCGATATGCCTGGTAACACGCCAGTTTGACCAAGCCCATGGCTTTAAACCACTCCAGGTGGAAAGGAGTCTGATCAGGAAAGTTTTCCCGGGCCCGCAACGAGTGAATACCATATAAAACATTCGCCGGAACCTGCAAAGATCCCAGCGAATCATTTTCTGTACGGTAAGAATTTGATGACATGAAACAGGGTTTTTAGAACCCAAACTTACAGCTTTTTCCGCTTGGCGGGAACATTAAGCCTATTATTCAGCGGCTCGTATGCTAACAAACATGAGCTCAGTTGTTTATTATCAGTCACCATGATAATCAGTCGACCCGATGGCTCAACCTGTATCGAAATCAGGTAATCCTGGTCCGCCTTTCCCAGGCTGTAATTTAAATAACTGACTTCTGAATTGAGTTTAGGATCTGCATTCCGGGTCGGGCTGCCTTTGGCCTTGAAAATTCTTCCGGGTGGGATTTTAGCTTGTTCAGCAATTTTTCGCGCATCCTCTAGTGCAATTTCATAGGAACCGGTATAAACCAGCGAAACTGAGTTAAATCCTTCTGATGAATTATCAACTGACGTGGAATTCGAAAATACCTGGTCAAATTTCATTCCCGAAGGCTCGCTTATTCCAAGTTTAGTAACCCATTCCGGCATCTTATCGGGATTATGGTTCTCAATCTGTAAGGCTTCATTTCGTAATATCTGTGCATGAAGCAATTCCGACAAACTATCGAACTCAACCCGCGAAACTTTCCCGGAAGCTAAGTCCTTTTCTAATAATTGAAGCCGGTTCTCATAATTAATACCGGGTTTTGGAGATGTTGCAGGAGAGCCTGCTTTTAGTGCGAAATTTCCGCCTAAGGCGGCGAAAACAGTAACGATTAATACAATAAAAGAAATTTTAATATTTTTTTCAATCTTTACTTTTGTCATGTGTTTATTTTTGGTTCATACTGCAGGTACCCATAAATGCACCCAATGAATTCAATCTTAGAAACGGCAAAAATACACAATTATTGTATATCAGCAACATAACATTTCTGACAGAGGATTTCCATAAGTCAAACTTCTATTAAAAAAGGTCAATATGCATTTAATTGAGACAATAATTGAAGATTTAGCTCTCTAACAAAAGGCCTCTGAATGGCGATTATTCTCTACTTTAGAGCGGGAAATAGGCACAAATTACATCATCCTCTTTTTAAACATAAACTATATGAAATACAGTTATTTAGGCAATTCAGGCCTTAAAGTTTCGGAAATTTGCCTGGGTGTAATGACCTTTGGTGTGGACACTTTAAAGAATGAGCTCGCCACCGTCAACCAGGTGGAAGCCGACAATATCACTTCTGCGGCACTGGACCTGGGTATCAATTTTTTCGATACAGCTGACGTTTATTCTAATGGTGCTTCAGAAACTGTTCTTGGCAGAGCGCTGGGCACCCGGCGGAAAGATGCGATCGTTGCCACTAAAGTTCGTTTTGCCATGAGTAATAGTCCAAATGATACCGGCCTTTCGCGACATCACATCATTCAAAGTTGCGAAGACAGCCTGCGCCGGCTTGGAACAGATTTCATTGATTTGTACCAGATCCACAGCTACGACCAGGGTACGCCCCTTGAAGAAACCCTGCGGGCACTCGACCATCTTGTTCAAAGCGGGAAAGTGCGGTATATTGGCTGCTCGAACCTTACGGCCTGGCAAACCATGAAAGCACTGGCAATTTCCGAAAAAATGAACCTGGAAAAATTTGTAACAACTCAACTTTATTATTCGATCGGTGCCAGGGACATTGAACATGAACTTGTGCCGCTATGTATTGACCAAAAATTAGGTATTTTATGCTGGAGCCCTTTATCAGGTGGGTTCTTCACCGGTAAATTCAGTAAAAGCGAACACTTTCCGAAAAATGCCCGCCGTAGCAGCCCTGAATCGCCCAGCATGAAGTATTGGCCAGTAGATGAAACTAAAGGGAATGAACTTGTTGCACACCTCGAGCGAATTGGCAATAAATACAATAAAACTATTACTCAAACTGCGCTGAACTGGCTATTACGACAACCAGCTGTTACATCTGTGATTATTGGCACCCGGAATACAGGTCAACTCACTGAGAACACAGGAGCTACTGACTGGCAACTTCATGACGAAGATGTTACTTTTCTGGATACAATTAGTAAACCCCTTGTTCCTTATCCACAATGGCATCAAAGCTTTTCAGATGAAAGATAGGAACTCCAGGAGCAGTAACAACCACAAAATTGGTTTATAAACCAATTTTGCCCCATCCTTAATCAATAACCGATTTACAGTCACAAATTATTGATTTTCATTCATTTAATCAATTATTTATAAATATAAGGATTATGACTCCCCATTTTTTGTATAATTTAAGGATCGTCAACTATCAAATATTTTATAATTCAAGGATTATATATCCTGAAATTATTGTATCTTTGTGCTTAGAAACTGAGCATCATGTATTTACCAAGAGCGTATGACAATTTTGACAACCGCTGGAAACAGGGGAAAGCCCTGATCATTTCGGGTCCTCGCCGGGTTGGTAAGACCACCCTGGTCAGGCAATATCTTGGGCAGTCGAAGCAACGCTACCGTTTCGAAACCGGTGATGATTTCCGGACACGTCAGGTATTCGAATCGCAGGATCTGCAGCTTATCCGCGATTATGTCAGCGGGCTCGATATTATTGCCATCGACGAAGCCCAGCGAATCAAGGACGTGGGTTATGGAATTAAACTCATAACTGATCACATCCCCGATCTGAAAGTTATTGCTACCGGTTCCGCTTCTTTTGCACTTGCAGGCCAGGTCGGGGAACCATTAACCGGTCGGAAACTCACACTCAGCATGTACCCGGTTTCAATTCTTGAACTTTCGGCAGTATATAATCCACATGACCTTCAGCAAAAGTTGAATGAATTTCTTATTTACGGCACCTACCCCGAAATACTGGTAACTGAAAACAAAGCAGAAAAGATCGAAATATTGAAAGAAATTACCGGTTCCTATCTTTTGAAGGATATCCTGGAAATGGATAAAATAAAGAGTCACAGAACTGTCGTCAATCTTTTGAAAATGCTCGCCTTACAGGTTGGGAACGAAGTCTCATTCTCAGAATTGGGCAGGCAGTTGCAGATTGATAATAAGACTGTAGCGCGTTATGTGGATCTCTTCGAAAAGGCGTTTATTGTGTATCCTTTATCGGCCTTCAGCCGCAACCTGAGAAATGAATTGATTGGCAAGAATAAATACTACTTCTATGACAATGGAATTCGCAATGCACTCATTTCCAATTTCAATTCATTTGACATGAGGAATGATACAGGCAGTCTTTGGGAAAACTTCATGGTACTGGAACGGATTAAAAGAAACGCTTACAAAGGTTACAGTCCCAACCTTTACTTCTGGCGAACCTACAACCAGAAAGAGATCGATATGATTGAAGAACGCGATGGCGGTCTTTTCGGCTATGAATTCAAATGGGGAAAGAAGATATCCCTGCCCCCAAAATTGTGGACTAAAACCTATAACGAAGCCTCTTATACAGTGTATAATCCTGACAATTACCTGAATTTCGTCATGGAAGATACGAATCCGCCCTATTGCCCGCCTTTAATCCGGCAATAAACGAAAAGGCTGTCTTTGAGTATCTGCCTTGCTTTCCTTAACCTTGGTTAAGATTTGAGAACAGCAGCGAATACTTTTGAGACAGCCTTTTACTAAATTCTAAACCCTAAGAAATTTTCGAATTTACAATATTCAGTATTTCCGATTCCATGGCCATGGCTTTTTCCTGGATCAGGGTTCCTTCGGTAAGAACTTTTTGAACGAAGTCTTTATCATGCAAACCGGAAGCATTGATTTTTACATTCAGGAAAGCACCCAATACCGCCGAACGGGCTGCCAGGGCTCCCACACCTGCATCAGTCACAGAATTCGGGTTACCGGTTACGGCCATGGCTTTAATTATTTCCATGCAATCGAATGATCGCTGCATGACCCTGAAAGGAACCTCGGTAGCATAACGGGTAGCATCCTGAATAGCATTTGTACGGACCGCTTTTTCAGCATCATTACTTTTTGGCAAACCAAACGCATCCATGATCAGGTTGAATGCCCTTGTATCTTCATCAACCAGCATTAATAATTCATCTTTCAGCGCCTGCCCTTTTTCTGCCCAAAGGCTGAATTCTTCCCAGCGCTCGTCCCAACCGGGTTTGTGCGATGAGAGGTTAGCAACCATGGTTGCCAATGAAATCCCTAATGCTCCCATGGTTGCGGCAATAGAACCACCTCCGGGAGCCGGTGATTCTGAGGCAGTTTCATCGGCAAATTCAACCAGGCTAAGGTTGACCAGTTTTTTTTCGGTATCGCCGGCTAAAACATACTCAATAATTTTCTCCTTGGGATTGAAGGACTTCAGGTCGTCGAGGCCCAGGGATTTGACTGCTATTTTCACCAGTTCGTCCTGGGAAACACCCAGGGAGCGTTGTTGCTTTTGCAGGAAATATTTCCCGGCATCAGTCATGGCCTTGAGAGGTATCAACCCTACAAGTTCGGAACCTGTAACCCGCATTCCGCGTTCAGCCGCTTTCCGGCAGGCTTCTTCAAAAGCCACATGAACCGGCGTGATGCTGATATTTGTCAGGTTAATGGATACCTGTGCAATACCATATTCTTCAATGAACCAGCCAATGGCCTTACAGGCTTTGAGTGATCCGGGGGTCCATATTTCCTTACCGTTTTCGTCTTTCTTTATCTTACCGGTAACCGTGTTACCCTCCCTGACCGGTCGGCCTTTTTCACGAATATCAAAAGCCACGGCGTTTGCACGACGTACAGAAGTTGTATTCAGGTTAACATTGTATGCTACAAGGAAATCACGGGCACCGACAGCCGTAGCACCTGTGAGGGCAACCTTTTCGTTGAATTCAGCTGGACCAAAATCAGGCTTCCAGTGAGGGTCGATAAGTTTTTTATTCAAGCCTTCGTATTCGCCCGACCTGTTGCTGGCAAGGTTACGGCGCTCTGCTGTGAATGCCGCATTTTCGTAGCAGTACACAGGTATACCAAGTTCATTACCAATGCGTTCAGCCAGCCTACGTGCATAAACGACTACTTCTTCCATGCTAATGCCTGCGATCGGTATCAGAGGGCATACATCGGTAGCGCCGAAACGGGGGTGTTCCCCTTTATGGGTGCGCATATCGATGATTTCGGAGGCTTTTTTAACGGCCTGGAATGCGGCTTCAATAACCTCATCAGGTGTTCCCACAAAAGTAACTACCGTACGGTTGGTTGCCTTTCCCGGGTCAACATCCAGTAAACGAACACCTTCGACCGCCTCGATACGATCAGTGATCTGTTTGATTATTGCCATGTTGCTACCTTCGCTGAAATTAGGCACGCACTCGATCAATTGTTTCATATATTTTTGTTTTTCAATGTTTTAACAGAATAATACGTTTAATAAGATGCGCAAAATTAACAAAATACTATGGAAGGAATGCAATTGTAGAAATTATAGTTTTATAGTTCCAAAGCGGTTCATTTATAGGTACTAATCACCTTGTATAATCGATTGCTGAAACTACTGAGTCATTTGGTTTGCCGTTAATTTCTCCTGGTTTTAGCAAAAGGGTACTGTTTAGTATGCCATTAAATCCAGCCTGTAAATTCATGACGTCATTTATCATTCGTATTGAAGAAAAGTCGAGGATTTATTACAGTGCAATCACCCGAATCTGCCATCTCATAATTTTAAACTGAACAGTTTCAGTATATATCCAAACTATACCCTAATTTTGAACTTTAAAATCCTACTTATGATAATCGAAATCGCCGTTTTTAGCCTTGAATCAGCCATTGCAGCCTTCAGGGCGGGTGCCCGCCGCATCGAACTCTGTTCGGCTCCCGCCGAAGGAGGACTGACTCCATCGACCGCCACCCTGAGGCTTGCCAGGAAATATGTTAAAGCGTCCATCCAAGTGATGATACGTCCACGCGAGGGTGATTTCTGTTATTCTGAAAAGGAATTCGAAAGCATGCTTCTGGATATAGCTGCAGCAAAAATGGTCGGAATGGAAGGAATAGTTACCGGGGTCCTGATGCCTGACGGCACGGTTGATGAAAAACGCTTAGCCTTGCTTGTGGATGCAGCAGCTCCCATGCAGGTTACCTTTCACCGCGCTTTTGATATGTGCAGGGACCAGGAAGAAGCCATGGAAGCCATCATTTATGCCGGCTGCACACGGATATTGACCTCCGGCGGGCAACAAACTGCCATGAAGGGATTAGAAGAATTAGCGAAACTGATCCATAAGGCAGGCGACCGCATAACGATAATGCCAGGGAGCGGGGTGAACCTGGGCAATATTAAACATATAGCAGATACGACCGGGGCAAGTGAAATGCATCTTTCGGCACGTAGTTTTATTGCCGGGAAAATGAGTTACAAAAAAACCGGGCTCAGCATGGGCGGCAATGTTACCATGCCTGATTATGAGTTGCAGACGCCCGATGAAAATATGATCAGGGAAATACTTAAGCTGTTTGTCTGAAATCAGAATCGTACTGCTACTCTGACTTAAATTCCTTTCCGAAGGGTTTATTCCCTATTGCTTGTGAGCTGGCATTGAGATCTCCCAGGCAATACTATTACCCGGCGATGTGCATTTTTATATGCTTTTCGCTATACAACCAAAACTCACAAAGCCACCCATGATAGCAGCAGCCTTTATTTCAGCATCTGTACTCTTATTTTTCCTTGGATCCCTGTCCCTGCGAAAGGGAGCTTTTGCACTGGCTGTAAGAGGTGGTATTATGTCGTCGACTGCCCGGCTGACAACCTTTGCCTTGGCCGCTGCAGGGCCTTCGCTGGCTATAAGCATATATGCTGCCGCAACCGGTCACGGCCCTATGGTTATAGGGAATATAATCGGCGGCAATATGTTCAACATCTGTATTATCCTGGGAATACAGGCTTTATTTACCCCTTTCAGAAATACACTTGCAGTACAAAAAACAGATATCTTTATCCTGGCAGCCGCCACACTGCTGTTTGTGTTTTTCTTTTCCGACAGGCAGATCAGCCGCATAGAAGGAGGAATACTACTCCTTGGATCAGCAGTATATGCTTATGTAAAAATCCGCCTTTCGCACAGTGCGAATAATACGGAAGCTGATGAAGCGCTTGATCAATTTCAAGGAAGCGGAATTTCAAACCGTTTCGTGCCTGCCGGGTATGTGCTGGCCGGAATTGCATGCCTGGCTGCCGGGTCTTTGTTATTACTAAATGGGGGACTGCTTATTGCATCACATTTAGGTGAAACAATAACAGGTTTTACTATCCTGGCTGCAAGCACAGGCAGCCCGGCACTGCTTGTTATGCTGGCAGCAGCAAGAAAGAAGAAGTACGAAATGGCTGTTGTCAATATTCCTTTTACCAATATACTGAATATAACAGGCATTATAGGGTTAACGGCACTCATAAATCCTCTTTCGGCCCTGGCGATCAGCAATATTGACCTGTATGTTATGGCTGGAGTACCCTTACTGCTTCTGCCTTTCTTCAGGAAGCCTTACACGCTGAAGCGTGACGACGGCATATTTATGATCGTGATTTACCTGGTTTACCTGTATTACCTGCTGCCAAAATAAGCAGGTACAGTAAATTTCGCCTATAGGTTCCCGGGAAAACAGGCTCACAGGTTCGCAGGATGAAAAGCTAAAACAGGCAGTCTGCGTAAGATACACCTCCCAGGAAAATTTCAACGCAAAGACGCAAAGGAAACCGCGTAGGACGCAAAGAAGGAATTCCGGCGTAATGATTAGTAATCTGTGGACCATTTCCACCTTCACCATTTCAGGCCTCCTTTATTCCCGTATACGAGTAATACCAGGCCAATAACCCTATTCATTTATTCCTTTTGCAAATCAGGGTGGAGTTTGTATTTTTGCAAAAAACCGGTATTATGATCCTTCGCTCAAGACTTACAGTCAATTTTACCTTGCTAATCTGCATGGTTTTATCCATCCCTGCCATGTCGCAGAATACGGATAATCATACAGGCATAACACCGGGCAACCTAACCTTTACGGTGAAAACCGTTACCAATAACTCAACGTATTCGCCAAAGAATGTGCTGGCCATATGGATTAAGGATGCGCAGGGCACTTTCGTGGTTTCACGCAAGGTAATGGCCAATGCCCGCAAACAACACCTGGTAAAATGGAATGCCAGTTCGGGAGGCAACGTAGTGTCGGCCACCACGGGAGCCACACTTACCTCGCACCAAACTCACACCATTACCTGGGACGGGAAAAATGCTGCAGGTACGGATATGCCCGACGGCATTTACCAGGTATGGGTTGAATATACCAGCACCAATTCGGCCAGCAATGGAAACCAGGGTCCCTACCTTACCGTTGAATTCGACAAGGGTCCGGCTATACAGCATATTACCCCGGCAAATGCCACCTATTACCAGAATATTGTCGCCGACTGGGTTCCACTGGGTGTTGGCACCCGCGATCTTTCGGAAGCCGGGGCCAGTGTAAGTATCTTCCCTAATCCCTTCGCCAGCCAGACCACGGTTGAACTTACTACCTACAGGCCTTCGCAGGCATATATCAGCGTATACGACAATGCCGGCCGCCGGGTTGCCGAACTGCTCAACGATTCGTTCAGTGCCGGAACCCGCACCTATACCTGGGACGGAACTGCTGATAACGGAAGTAAACTGGGTAACGGAATCTATTTCGTTAAAATACAGGTGAACGGATTTACCCGTATACAGAAGCTTGTTTTGAACAGGTAAAACAAAAGAGGTACCCGGGTACATTTTTTTTACAAATTTTCCTTGCCGGCACAGCCGGATTTTTGGGATTTATGCTTATATTTGTTTTGTAGATATTTGTTTAACTATAAACCTTAAGCCATGGCTTCAAATTCTGAAACAGGGCACTCGGTAAATATCAGCAATTTCAAGTTGTTGATTGACAAATGCACCGCCCTGGGTGCACCCTACAACCCGAGCAACACCGATCTCACAATCGATTTTATGACCGGCAAATGGCGAACCGCCGATACGGCCCACCAGGCTGTGACCCGGGCCCTGCAATTGTCGAAAAAACCGGTGAATGACCGGCAGCTGTTATTCGACCCGGCCGATAAACTGGTCACGCGTACACTCAATTATTATAACAGCACCAAGGCAAGCCCGGGGATGAAAGCGTCGGCAAAAGGACTTGCTGACCGTTTTCGCGGGTATGGTTCCGAAGTTCCTAAACTGGCCGACGGAACACCCGACCCGGCATACGTATCGAACAGCCAGCAAAGTTTTGTACAGAAGGGCGATATATTGAGGCAACTGGCTGACCTCTATGCCTCGGATGATCAGTATGCACCCAACGAAAAAGACCTGGATACCGAAGCACTGGCCAGCCTGGCAGCGGCAATGAAAACGGCCAATGATACCCTGGGCGAAATACTTGCGCCACTGGAAATCGCCAGGATTACCCGCAACCATGCGCTGTATGATGCGCAGCAGGGGATACTGGATATTGCCCAGGCCTGCAAGAATTATGTAAAAGGAGCATTTGGCGCCAGGGCCCCCGAAACCAGGGGGATTACCGGTATTCGGTTTACGAGACCTTAAGCAGCCGTTCGTCTTATAGCCGATGAGGTTGTACGTATTTTAACCGGTCAGCCGCCGTGCCATGCTCAGGTACTGGCCAGCCTTGCATGGAATTTCAAAGCAGGTCAGCACACAGGCTTTGCGTTACTTTTTGGTGCTTATACGTGGATGGGGGCAGATAGTTCACAGCCTACCTTCCTGAACCTGCTTTTTGGTCGGCTGGCAGGATGGCACATAAGCCCAGGCTTCCAAAATGCCAGCCGGATGGCAGGGGATGCCTGCTGGAGTTTCACCGATGTCAATCTGGATTTCACGGGTGCTTATCTGGTTTGTGCGGATGCCTATCTGAATTTAGCGGATGCCAATCTGAATTGTGCAGATGCCTATCTGAATTTAAAGGGTGCCTATCTGAATGTAGCGGGTACCAGTCAGAATATATCGGAAGGCAATCCTGCTGTCGAAAACCCTATATATGGGGAGGACTCGGAGAGGTAGCGTGTGATTGCATGGATGTAGCGAAAAGAAAGGGGTTGCTCCTCTGTTAAGAGAACCACTAAGGCACTAAGAACACCTAGGAACACTAAGAAATGATGACTAATACGAATAAAAAAGAGAACCACTAAGGCACTAAGAACACCTAGGAACACTAAGAAATGATGACTAATACGAATAAAAAAGAGAACCACTAAGGCACTAAGAACACCCAGGAACACTAAGAAATGATGACTAACACGAATAAAAAAGAGAACCACTAAGGCACTAAGAACACTAAGGAACACTAAGGGATTAGTTAAGCAGCTTTATAGAACTTTGTGCAACAGATATCCGGAAAAGTTATAACACAAAGGGCTCAAAGAAGGCACAAAAGACACAAAATGTGATTGGGTAATTTAGGGTGGATATGCTTCCCGAAAAACCATCAACTAAGGACGTCTTCAGCGAAACGAGGTGTTGCCTGAGGGTATTTCCCAAAAGCATTCAGTGATATAAAGCCGGTTTAGGTTGATAGAATCATGCCTTTGGGTGATTGTACTTTCAGATTTATCATTCACCTTATACTTTTGTTTTCTTATACAAGTAGATTCTAATCAATGCAAACTAAAATCAATATGTGGAGCAAAATGCAACTTAAAGTGAATCAGTTGAGTTTTCTATACGTTCTGACAGGAGTTTTAATCCTCCTGAATATGAATCTGGCAGGGTGCAAAAAAGATGATACTTCAACAATTTCCGGAGATTTACAAGTTGTTCCTCGTGAAGCGGCTTACGCAGGTTGCTATCCGGTTGAGGGCACAAGTCAAACCGGAATTTGGGATGCAACAGGAAACAGTATTACCCCTGTTTTGGGAGATGCCTTTTTCGGACAGGATGCTCAGTTTACTCATACAGCGCCTGCTTATACCAAAAGCAGTGATGGACTTACGGTAAAAGACGAAATTACCGGTTTAACATGGCAGAAAACCTATGAAAAACCAACTTCCGGTGGTATGTATTACTGGGCAGAAACTCAGACTGAAGTTGACAATCTGAACAAACAAAACTATGGCGGCTATAACGACTGGCGCGTGCCTACCATCAAGGAGCTATACTCTTTATGGAATGCAAGTGTTAGATGGCCTTATATTGATACAGAATATTTTGACATTAAATATACAGATGAACAAGA
>JBAXXB010000040.1:0-21593 GCA_037128115.1 Bacteroidota bacterium | reverse complement strand
CCTGCCCACTTAGTATTCCCCAGCCAGAGGGTACAACCCAGGCATAGAAAACACCGACAACAAAGGAAACCGAATAATTTTGAAAGGAACCCTGACACGGCAAGGCACTTCCGTTTATCGGTCCAGCCAGGATTGGAACAGAAGCCTGTACAGCAACAGGCAATGACCTGGCAATTCCTATCCCGCATGAATTTGACGGAGTCACTGTGATAGTCCCAGAAGTACTTCCCACTGTGACCTGAATACTGTTTGATCCCTGTCCTAAAATGATGGTCCAATCGGCAGGAACAACCCATAAATAAGTCACGCCAGCAGAATTAAGAACAGAGTACACTTGATTGGAAGCCAAGCAGACAATGGGGTTACCAATGACGTCTGATGGCTGTAAGGGAACCGTGGCTATAGGCATAACCGGGAGTATCCTCGGGGCGCCACCACCACAGGTATTTGAAGGGTTAACCGATATGTTACCTGCAATAGCGCCAGCGATAACCGTTATTGAGTTCGTCCCCTGTCCGCTGGTAATTGTCCATCCAGAAGGAACGTTCCATGAATAAATTACGCCTGTGACAGATGTTACAAAATATAGGTTTGAAGTACCAATGCATGGTGTAGTATTACCAGCGACAGGACCAGGCTGTGAAGGAGCTGCCAACTGAATGGTCACTTCAAGAATCTGGGATTGGCCAGAGCCACAGGCATTTGAAGGGACCACAACCACATTACCTGAAGTAGCATTGGTAGTCACATTTATCATACTGGTTCCTTGTCCACCATTTATTGTCCAACCCGCAGGAACCGTCCAAGTATATGTAATTCCGGTTATATTGTTAACACTAAATACTTGTGCAGATAATTTACAGGCAAGTGCATTCCCGGTTATTCCTGAAGGTTGTAGAGGCACGTTTATTACTGAAACTGTTTGCGATCGAGTCTGGCCATTCCCACAAACATTGGATGGAGTCACCTGCACGAATCCACTCAATAAGCCAACAACCACAGTAACGCTGTGACTCCCCTGCCCTGCCGTAATAACCCAGTCAGTAGGGAAAGCCCAAATATAAACCACACCTGGGACATCTGGCACACTATAAACAAGTGAACCTCCGGCGCAGCAGGTAGTGCTACCTGAAATGGAGCCGGCTTGTGCAGGAATTTCAAGAACCGTGACTGCCCGTAAAGTTAGTAAGCCGTTTCCGCACACATTGGAAGGTGTAACCGATATATTCCCTGAAATGGACCCTACCGTAACAGTTATAGCATTTGTCCCCTGTCCAGCAATGATGGCCCAACCCGCAGGGCATACCCATAAATAGCTTATGCCGTTGACGTTAGGCACGCCATATAACTGTGAAGTTCCAAGGCAAGGAGATGCAATACCCGTGATGGTTCCGGGTTGAGCAGGGACTGAATTAACAGGATTTACCCCCATCTGTTGTGGGTTTCCATTTCCACATACATTGGCAGGAGTCACCTGAATATTGCCTGAAAGTGCCCCGGCCGTTACGACTATACTGTTACTTGTTCCGCCACTGGTCTGTATCCACCCTGCAGGAAAAGTCCAGTTATAGGCAACACCGGCAACATTTGCAACGGAATAGGTTTGTGAAGTGCCCTGACATGGTGAAACAGCGCCCAAAATAGGGCCTGGCTGCAAAGGAACGGCAGCTGTAGTCACGGCCAGCATCGATGGATTTCCATTTCCGCATGAATTTGAAGGTGTTACAGAAATATTGCCGGGTAAAGTTCCTACAATTACAAGGATTGCATTGGTTGTTGCACCTCCGCTGACAATCCAGCCAGAAGGTACCGTCCATGTGTATATTACGCCAGATGTATTAATTACACTATAAGCCTGAGAAGTACCAATGCAGGGATTTGTTGCACCGGCAATAGCACTGGGCTGATTAGGCAACCTGCATCCTTCCACACTAAAATCATCAAGACGGTAGGCTCCGGCAGTACCATCTGTGTCGAAAGTCCAGCGAAAGCTAAGGTTATTTACTCCAGTTGCACCAGCAGGAAGAGATATCCTTGTGCCGGATCCTCCATTCACCCACGCCCAGGTTGAATTTGTAGCTACATCATTAACTGTCAATGCATTCCAACTGCTCCCATCAGGTGACCACTCAAATAATAATGTTTTGTTCAGGGTTTTTCTTGCTGCCCACAGAATTGTTATGTTAGAAAATCCTATAGTTGAAAGATTATCGGAATAAGTCATTGTTCTTGCATTCGTACTCGAACCAGCTGCAGCATTGCTGCCTGCCGAAAAAGGTGCGGGTGTTGAAGAGTTACTTGTACTTATAGTCCAGGTAGCTGAGTTAGCTGCCGTCCAACCTGCAGGAAACGTGGTAACTACACCAAAATTCTGATTATACAAGTTGAGTATCTGGCTATTACTTTTTAACGCAAATGACAGAAAAATAGAAAACAGAATACATCTCAGGAAATTTGTTGTATATTTGTAAAAATATGATAAACAACTCTTTTGTCTTAATCGTCTGGTAACGCAAGTTACCGAGCGGGAATATACCTTACCACTTATGCAGCCAGCAATATTATTATCCGAAACTTCAGATTTTTTTTCAGGCCATGGCATGCAAACCGGAACCCTAAAAAGGGATACGATTGAGAGTGGCTTCCTGAAATAGGAAGCTAAAAATTTGCACATAGTATCCACAAGCGTACAAGTTAGTGATAACCAGACGTTAGCCTGCAATTTCGACTTCAAACAAACCAGGCGATGACCAAGATCATCACCATATCTTATATACTGTTAATAATCAGCAGCTTGCAGCTTTGATTATTTTGTATTGACGAATTAAACTCCCCATTCTGACAGCTATTTGCCAAAAGGCGTTCCACGTTTTATTTCCCGGGCCAGGTAAACTGAAAAAGAAGTTTGACACCAAGGCCCTGCTTTCTGCCAGATCTGTACTTAGATTGGATGACAATTCCGGCCAGTAATTTTCGACTGGGTTTTGACTTTGAAAAGAGGTTGAACTGAGAAATTTTTCCTTTAAAACCACGGACAATTCTGTTTTATAGAAATCTGTTCCAGAAGCGGTCGTATACGTCCGTCTGCCCGATGATCCCTGCGCAACAAGAAAGTCTATGAACTTCATGTTTCCAAAACTTTAGTAAGGTTTTTAAAAGATAATCAGTGCCCATTTTATCTAATAAGCAGATAAAAATCATTCTAAATACGCAGAGCCCCGATCATTCAAAAGAGTTAAGATTTTGAAAATCTGTTCAGTGGACTAAGTATCCGTATAGAAATGCTTCCAGCAACATCATTTTTTGACTTTCGTTCCGCCTGTAAGGGAGGAATCTTATTTGCCTGTATTAGTTAATCCAGTATCAGGGAAAAAGTAATACCTAATAGGAATATTATTTTAAGCATATGTAAATATATTTTAACTCAATCAAAGAACCACTTGAACTAAACAAGACATAATACTGATATTCAAGTCTTTAAAAACGATAACGCAAGCCGATAATTCCATTATAAGTAAATTATATTTACATCCTATAAAATCAGGAGAAAGAAATACGAAATACTCATTTTGGTCAACGCGGCAACCAATTTGTTGTTTAGAAGGAAGTACGAGATCGATTAAAAACAACATCAAGCGGCTATCAGTTATTCACTGACAGCCGATAACCTATATTATGAATATTCTCGATTCGGACATTGGGATCGGCTTTCAGCAATTTACGCAAGCGTGAAATAAAAACGTCGAGACTGCGGCTTGAAAAAAAATGATCGTTCCCCCAAACCTTTTTAAGAATATCGTCTCTTTTCAGGATATTTCCGGTATGTGCATACAAGTATGCAAGCAGCTCAGCCTCACGGTGTGTAAGAGTATGCGTTTCATTTTCGTGAACGAGCTGTTGTCCCAACTTCGAAAAAGTAAAACTGCCAATCCGGAAGACGGATTCCTTTTGCATGCGCGTCGGGTCAATACTGCTTCGTTTGAGAAAGACCTCTATCTTCAGGATAAGCTCCTTAATACTGAAAGGTTTTGTAATATAATCATCTGCACCCAGTTGCAATCCATACAATTTATCATCGAGGGTCGATTTAGCCGATAGAAAAAGAATAGGGACAGCTTCATCTTTTTCCCTAATTTTCCTGGCCAGGGTATAACCGTCAATCTTTGGAAGCATCACATCGAGTATGTAAAGGTCATAATTGCCGGTCGCTATCTTCTCATAAGCGTCTATGCCATCATCGCATGAATCTATAATATATCCTGCCCTCTCCAGGTTATCACGGGTAAGGAACGACAACGTAAGATCATCTTCCACGTACAATATTCGGGCATTACTCATATATTCAATTATTTAAGGTTAATTTCCAGGATAAAGGTAGTTCCGGCAGCAGGTATGGGGTCAAGACTGATTTTCCAGTGGTGAGCTTCACAGATACTCTTTACATAAAAAAGACCCAGCCCGAAGCCTTTTACATCATGCACATTGGCCGTTGGAATACGGTAAAACTTTTGAAAAACCCTCTTTTGATGTGCCCGACCGATACCCGGACCATTATCACTCAGGTAAGCAAACACTTTATTTGCCCTTTTAATGGTTTTGATCGATATTTCCGGCGAATCACCGGAATATTTAACTGCATTATCGAGGAGGTTATAGAAAATATTGGTCAGGTGATTCCGGTCAGCCTCGACCTGGGTGATATCTGCTGACAGTTCAGTCCGGATCTGCACTTTATCACCTTGATTAGCCAGACAATTTTCGACCACCTTGTTAATAATGGCATTTAGATCAAGCTTTTCCAAATGAAGATTAATGCCGCTTTTTTCAATTCTGGCTATTTGTAATACCTTGTCGACCTGATCATTAAGCCTGTTGATTTCCTGTTTGATGACGGAACCGTAGGTAAGGATACGGGATGGTTCGCTAATGGAGGCTGGGTTTGAAATCACATCGGCAGCAATATTAATACTGGCAATGGGAGTTTTGAATTCGTGCGTCATATTGTTTATGAAATCGCGCTGCAATTCCGATAGTCTTTTCTGTTTCAGGATAACGAAAATAGCATAAGCGAAAAATATGACAGAAATTGCCAGGATTGCAATCATGAAAATCCAAATAGCCATGTCGCCCGCGATGGTATTGTCGAGCATAGGGAAATTGACCCCGAAATAATAGTTATACCCATTGTATTTGGGTAAATTAACCGAAGTGGCATCCTCTTTCACTTTACCGTTGAGAAAGAAATAATTACCATATTCCATTACATCGGTCTCGCAATTGTAAATTCCATATTCAAAGTCAGTCTGTATATTATAGCGGGCAAATTCAATTTTCAGGTAATGTTCCAGGATATTGGCATCCAGTTTCCCATTCATGTCTACTACAAAATAGTTGGACGAAAGCTGCCTCACCGGATTGGGGTTGGATGGCATGGTATTATTAAACCTGTAAATCTTTAAAGCGACATTCCGAAGACAAATAGTAACCGTTTGATCAAATTGCTTCTCCTTGTTGCTCCATTCTTTTTTCATGAAGTACAACTGTATCGCAATTATCCCTATGATCGCAAATGCGCCCAATAAAACAACGTATCTTATATGCTTGAAACGCATGTGTGATTCCTGACTATGAAAGATAAAAATAATTCATTTTCCTATTACCGGGTGTAAATAATATTTGATTTACATTATTTTACATTTTGTTTGATTTGTTTTACATATGCCCTGTACAAACGGCAGAATTTCCATTGATCTTTGCATATACAATTTAAATAACCTGTCACATATGAAAAACTTATTTCTTGTTGCTGTAATTTTAGTTCTTGGCTTAAGCCAGACTATTGCACAAAACGCAAATACAACCGTTGCCACCGAAGCAAATACCGTTGTTAACCCGAATGCTCCTAAGGCAAAATGGGACAAAATTGTGAATGATTTCGGAGAAATTGAGCAGGGAACCCCTAAAGAAGCACAATTTAAACTCACCAACGAAGGCAAAGAACCTTTGTTGATTCAAACAGCCAAAGCAGGCTGTGGTTGCACCAACCTGAAATACTCACAGGAGCCTGTTTTACCTGGCAAATTCACCATTATAGCCGCTACTTACAATGCAGCTGCCATGGGTCAGTTCAATAAAAGCATTACCGTTACAACCAATGCTGACCCTAATCCTGTTATGCTGAGCATTAAAGGCACGGTTATAGCCAAGAAATAATGAGTTTTTAGATTCAGTACAATCTGAATAAAAAAAGCGGCGGGATAAAATACCCCGCCGCTTTTTTTTATTTCCCCTCTTCATTACTCTCCGTAACCGGTGGAAATGTAATTCTCCTGGCATCTTTCAAGGCCTTGCTGATGATCCATTCGAGTTGGCCGTTAGTGCTTCGGAATTCATCGGCTGCCCATCTTTCGATGGCTGCATAAACGGCTTCATCCAGACGCAGGGCAAATACTTTTTTCTTCGACATCAGTGTTATTATTTATCCTTATCCCGCTGCAACATCTTTTCGACAGCGCGCTTCATTTCATCTTGTTGCCTCGTACCAAACAGAACCTGACTGCCATTTTTCCTGGTAACCCGTAGCCCAATCCGTCCACTGATATTATAAGCTGTTTTGCGGCTCAATATCCTTTTCCTCCATCCCCAGCCTCCAAATTCGACTATAGGGTTGTATTTCGAAACCTCGGCCGAAGCAATTTCGCTGACAGGGATATATTTCAGCTTACGTATCAAAGGTGGAAATTTATACCTGATTCCGTCAGACCATATTTCGGTAACCAATGTGCCGCTGAGAATAAAAAGAAACGCTGCACTTACCGCAACAACCGCAATAATACCGGTCCAAATAAGGGCAGGGTCACTTGTAGGGTTATCCCCAAACGGTATATGCAAGTATAACTGGGTATACAAGCTATAACTGATTGTTCCAAAAACCAGCATCCAGGCTGACAGCATGATCCAGAGTACAAAGGTTTGGCGGAAGGATTGTTCTTCCTTGAAAATAAGCCTTTCCATACTCAGCTAATAGATTGATCCTGTGTTTACTACCGGCGAAGCATCTTTATCCGAGCATAAAACAACCAATAGATTACTTACCATGACTGCTTTCCGTTCGTCGTCGAGGGTGACAATTTTCCGGTCCGAAAGCTTGTTAAGCGCCATTTCGACCATGCTAACGGCTCCTTCCACAATCTTGGTCCGGGCTGCCACAACCGCGGTAGCCTGCTGACGTTTGAGCATAGCCTGGGCTATCTCAGCCGAATAGGCCAAGTGGGCAATACGGGCTTCAATTACGTTTATACCTGCTATATGCAGGCGCTCCGAAAGTTCTTTTTCAAGTACATGGTTCACTTCCTCACCTCCGCCACGCAAGGTGATTTCAGTTTGTGCGTCATCGAAATTATCATAGGCATAATGGCCGGCCAGTTTTCTCACTGCTGATTCGCTCTGTATCTCAACAAACCGATTGAAGTCATCGACCTGGAAAGCAGCTTTGAAGGTTTCTTCCACTTTCCATACCAGCACAATGCCGATCATGATAGGGTTTCCCAGTTTATCATTGACTTTAAGCAATTCGCTGTTAAAATTGCGGGCACGGAGCGAAACCTTCTTTTTAACAAAAAACGGGTTGAGCCAATAGAAACCGTTATTTTTCAAGGTTCCCTTGTACTCCCCGAAAAGGGTAAGCACTGAAGACTCGTTGGGGTTTACAACCAGAAATCCTGCCGCCATAAATGATGCCATTATCAGGAACACTGGCCCTGCAATTACGCCAAAAAGCTGATCGCTGAACACTACCAGCATGAAGATCCCTCCGGCCAGAAATGCCAGGAGAATTAACAGGCCCATATAGCCTGAAGACGTCGAGTTTAATTTTTCTTTTTCCATGTTGTTATGATATTATTTTGATATTGCAATAATACATAATATTTTGCCATATCCGACAAAATGAAAATATTTTTTTTCTTACACTGAAGCCTTACTTTTGCATTTCAATGAAACTGCACATGGATAAGACGTACAAGCACATTTTTTTTGATCTGGATCATACCTTATGGGATTTTGAGCGTAATGCCGAAGAAACCAAGCGCGAATTGTTCGAAACGCTTAATCTAAAAGACAGGGGAATAGACAATTACGAGCTGTTCAGGGAAAAATATATTGGCATTAACCAGGCTTTGTGGGCCTTATACCGCGAGGATAAAATTGAGAAGGACGCACTGAACTTTAAAAGGTTTTATGATACGCTATGCTTGCTTGGCATTGATGACCGCCAACTGGGTGAAGCTATGGCTTCCGGGTTCATTGAAGGTATTTCGTCAAAGACATACCTTTTCCCCAATGCTATGGAAGTCCTGGAATACCTTCAGGGAAAGTACCCCCTGTATATCATCACCAACGGGTTCGAAGAAGTACAGTTCAGCAAACTCCGGAATTCGGGTATGGACCGTTTTTTTAAAAGTGTCATTACCAGCGAGGAAGCCGGGGTAAAAAAGCCTGATGCTGAAATTTTTCACTATGCACTGCGTAAAACCGGGGCGTTGGCACAGGACAGCCTTATGATTGGCGATGACCTTGAAATCGACATGGCGGGAGCCCGGCAACTGGGCATGGACCAGTTATATGTGAATCATGACAGGAAGAAACATGCTGATCCAGTGACCATGGAGGTATTTTCGTTGGAAGAGATTATAGGCCTCTTGTAGCAGGCTTTACCACTCAAAGGAAGTCGCATTTATTGACTAATCCTCGTACAATCAGCATTAATCGCAATAAGTTGGTCAACCTGGGCTATCAAATTAGTTTGTATGGGGCTGGTTCAAATTATGCAGGCAATTCAAAACCTCGTCAGGATATGTCAGGGCATAAAAAAACCCGCTAAAAAAGCGGGTTAAGTTATTAAACCAAGGTCCTAGTTTGTTTTTGGAACTGGAGCGGTTTCGGTCTTAGCTTCGCCTTTTTTGCAACAGCTTTTTCCTTCAGCCTTGGTACAGGATTTTGAGCATCCGGCTTTTTCGCCTTCTTTAGCGCAGGCACCTGATTTAGCTTCACCTTTTGAGCAGCAAGCTTTTGCAGGAGTAGTTGATTCCTTGCTTGAACTTACTTTTTCGGTTTTAGCTTTTTCAGCTGAAGTAACCTTCTGTGCAGAAACGGTGTTAAGCGTAAACGCAAAAATAATTGCGAACAATGAAATTACAAGAGCAACTTTTTTCATAGATATGGTTTATTAAAGGGTTTCAGTTTTGGTAATGCAAAAGTATAATCAATTCACGAACATCGATGTATATATTTTGTTAAAAAGATGTTAAAGAAATCATCGCTTTCCTTTGCCTAGTATGGCAATGGCCGTAATGCCGCCCTTCACTTTCTGCTCAAGTTTGACTTTAACAACGGCCCCGAGCGGGAGAAACAAATCGACCCGGCTGCCGAATTTAATAAACCCTAATTCTTTTCCCTGTTCGATCCGCTCATTCGTTCTTGAGTAGCAGACAATCCGGCGGGCTAATGCCCCGGCGATCTGCCGGATCATAATAGGTCCGTATTTGGTATGTTCTACAACAACGGTATTTCTCTCGTTTTCAGTTGATGATTTTGGATGCCAGGCGACAAGGAAAGAACCAGGCCAGTAATTGGTATATACAATTTTCCCGGAAACAGGGTAGCGGTTAACATGCACATTGTTAGGTGACATAAATACTGAGACCTGGGTCCGCTTATCGTTGAAAAATTCGTCGACGAACACTTCTTCAATAGCAACAACCGTACCATCAGCAGGGCAAAGCACTATATCGGCATCTTCAACAAGTTCCCTGTAGGGCATCCTGAAAAAGCGTATTACGATTACCAGGAAAATCAACAACCCCAAATAAGCCAGGTTATGAAAAATTGTCTGAACAGGGAAAAAGTAGTTAATGCCAAGCGCAACAACCGCAACAGCAGCACTCGCTGCTGTAATACTTATATATCCTTCTTTGTGAATCTTCATCTATCTTCAAAGTATTAATTACCGGCAAAAGAGGGCCAAATATACGAATACAAACGGGGCCGAAAGCAGGACGGCATCAAATCGATCGAGAAGACCACCATGACCTGGTAAAACATTGCCGGAATCCTTAATTCCAAGGCTGCGTTTCAGCATGGATTCGACCAGATCGCCCAACGAACCGCTGACTACGATTATGAGAGCCAGAACCAGCCAATGCCGTAAATCCAACTGTTGAAAAATAAATGAAAGGCCCCAGGCTGTGAGCAGCGCGAATACAACTCCCCCGGCACTTCCTTCCCAGGTTTTACCAGGTGATATCCGCTCGAAGAGTTTATGTTTCCCTATTAAGGACCCAACAAAATAAGCACCTGTATCATTCAGCCATAGTATAACCAGGAATCCCAGGACAATGCCATAATGCAGCGACCCTGACAAAACCAGGGGGTCAAAGAAATACATAAGCAGGCCAAAGGGTATGGCTATATAGGTAACACCCAGCAGGCTCATTGCAATATTGGTAAAAGGATTTATTTTATTTCGCCATAACTCAACGAAAAAGAGAAGAAAAACGAGCGGGATCATTGCCAGTATGCCTTTTGGAACTATGTATCCCATGGCATTTCCAGCCAATATCAAATAAGAAACAGCTCCCGCAGCCATAGTAGGCCAATATGCAGGCTGAACTTTTTCGCCGGAAACGATTGTCATGAACTCATTCAGGCTGAATATGGTAATTATGAGCAGCAATACCGAAAATACATTCTGCCCCAGCAAAGCTGAACCAACCATGACTATTACAAAGAAAACTGCCGTGAGTGAGCGGGTAGCTAAGTTATTCACCTTTAAATTCAAGTATTAGTTGTTTTGCCTTAAAGGCGCTCTCCGTAGGAACGTAGACTTCAATATCACCAAAGCGATAGGTTGAATCCTGTTTATTCAGGATAACGCACTCAATCTCACTATCAGCCATCACACTTTTGAGTAATTCGGCCTCATAGATTTGAGCGGTACTGTAAACCAATATCCAGTTATCTTCCATTATTCATCGGTTTCGGCATCTGTGGATGAAGATTCTACAAGAATAAGAATAAGCTCTCGCGGGCCATGAGCACCCATGACCAGTGTTTTTTCAATATCAGCTGTTCGGCTTGGACCGGTTATTACCGATAGCATCGAAGGTAGCTTACCTGAATACTTGGTTTGAACAGCCTGAAATGCATCTTTCAAGTCGTCAACAAGCTGGTCAACGCAAGCAATAACTACATGGATTTCAGGATAAACATTGAGCCTGCGGCTGTTTTTCGAGGAAACCATGATGCTTCCCAGGCGTGCAACAATAAACTCGCAGCTTGTGATACCCACGCTGAGACCTTGGAGGCTTTGTTCATCCGACTCGAAAGGCACTCCCGCCTCATTGAGTACATATTGTATCTCAGGTTCAGCACAATATACATCGTGCCATTTGCATTCCTCATTAAGTGCCGCTAAAGTATTTACCAGTTCATTTTCATTTTCGCAGTAAATAAAAACCCCTCCAGCGCGAGTAAACTCCTGTGCAAAATTCACATCAGGAGTATCACTCATTTGCTTATAAACTGCTGAGTCAAAATCTACCTGAGGAAAAGGATTATCGGTTTTATAAATTAAAGCGTGGCGTACTTTCTTCAGTACTTTTTCCCTGGATGTACTTTCTTCCATAATGAAGCTACGTTATTTACCCTGTCATCACTTTTCTGACAAGGTAAATGTAGATATTTTTTTGGTTATCAAACCGATTTGGTTAAAAACTTATGAAGGGATATCGTTAGTAGGTTCCGGCTCATCCGGTTTATCCGTAATGCCGGCAGAATCTGTAATGGCTGCAGCATCAGCTGCCAACTGCTCCTTTGTATCTCCATTCCCGTTAATCATCACATGATCATGGTCAGCAAAAGGGCGTTTGCCAAATATTTTTTCCAGGTCCTCGCGGAAAATCACCTCTTTCAGGAGCAGGATTTCAGCCAGTTGGTTCAGTTTTTCGCGATTGGCTGTCAGCAATTCCTTAGCCTTCAGGTAGGATTCTTCGACCATTTTGTGGATTTCATCGTCAATAGTACGTGCCGTTTCCTCGCTGAAAGGTTTGGAGAAGGAGTATTCATTCTGCCCGGAAGAATCATAGTAACTGATATTCCCAATCTTCTTGTTGAGGCCATAAAAAGCTACCATGGCATATGCTTGTTTGGTAACCTTTTCGAGGTCGTTAAGTGCACCTGTCGAAATCTTACCAAATACAATCTCCTCAGCCGCACGCCCTCCAAGGGTAGCAATGAGTTCATCAATCATTTGCTCATAGGTGGTAATCTGGCGCTCATCAGGCAGGTACCATGCGGCACCGAGGGCTTTACCACGGGGAACAATGGTGACTTTTACTAGAGGGTGGGCGTATTCGAGAAGCCAGCTTACTGCGGCGTGTCCCGATTCGTGGTATGCTATTACTTTCTTTTCGTGCTGGGATATAATCTTGTTGCGTTTTTCGAGACCACCAACTATTCGGTCGATAGCATCGAGAAAATCCTGTTTATCAATCATTTTCTTATCACTGCGGGCTGCAATCAGGGCGGCTTCATTGCAGGCATTGGCAATATCGGCACCCGAAAACCCGGGGGTCTGTTTTGCGAGAAAATCAACGCTGGTCGACTCATCCATTTTCAGGTTGCGCATATGCACCTTGAAGATAGCCTTGCGTTCTTCCAGGTCGGGGAGTTCAATATAAATCTGCCTGTCGAACCTTCCGGCACGCAGCAGGGCCCTGTCGAGTATATCGGCACGGTTAGTAGCGGCCAGGATAATCACACCGGCGTTGGTCTGGAAACCATCCATTTCGGTGAGCAGCTGGTTGAGGGTATTTTCACGTTCGTCGTTTCCACCGGTCATGGCGCTGCGTCCACGGGCACGGCCTACGGCATCAATTTCATCAATAAAAATAATACTCGGTGCCTTTTCCTTAGCCTGTTTAAAGAGGTCACGGACGCGGGAAGCTCCTACGCCAACAAACATTTCGACAAAGTCAGAACCCGAAAGCGAGAAAAACGGGACTTTTGCTTCCCCGGCCACAGCTTTGGCCAACAACGTTTTTCCTGTTCCCGGGGGACCTACCAGCAATGCACCTTTAGGTATCTTACCTCCCAGGTCGGTATATTTCTTAGGGTTTTTCAGGAACTCTACAATTTCCATCACCTCCACCTTGGCTTCCTGCAGGCCCGCCACATCGTTGAAATTGAGCGAAACCATCGTATCCTTGTCGAAGAGTTGGGCTTTGGATTTCCCGATATTAAATATCTGCCCGCCTCCCCCGGCACCGCCTTTGGTCATCATACGCATGATTAAAAACCACAACCCGACAAGGACTACAATCGGCAAAATCCAACTTAAAAGGTCGCCTCCCCAGTTTTTCCGGGTTTCGTTTTTCACATACACAGGAGTAACAATATTGACTTGCACGTCGCGTACGTCTTTCTCGAAATTCTCAACCGAACCAATCTGGTAAACATAGGTAGGAGCGGTTGAAGTCAATGAGTTAACAGGCTTTACATCTTTGAATTTTGGCAGCGAAAGCTTGTCTTTCTTAATATAAACTTCGGCTTGCTCCTTATTCACCAGGATCAGCTTATCGACTTCCTCACTCAGTAGCATGCCTTTCAGGTCGCCCCAGCCTATTTCCTTTGGTGCTGCACCCATATTATTGAGGTATAGCCCGAAAAGGACAATACCAAGCACACCATAAATCCAATAAAAATTAAATTTCACTTTTGGCATCTTCGGCATTTTGGATCCGCCTTGATCCTGTGAATTATCACTCTTGTTGTTGTTCGTATCTTCGCTCATCAGTTCCTTAATCTAAAATTTTTAACCTTTCGTTAATACTGGTATATCTTCACGCGGGGCATCGGCCCACAATTTTTCAAGCTGGTAAAAGCCGCGTGACTCAGTCTGGAATATGTGAACAACCACATCGAAGTAATCGAGCAATATCCATTCGCAATTTTCAAAACCTTCCTTATGCGTAGGAAAGGCCCCTACGGCTTTTTTAACCTCATATTGGACCGAATCGGCTATAGCATCGACCTGTGAACGCGATGCAGCGTGGCAAATGATAAAATAATCAGTAATCGAATTCGGAATCCCCGAAAGGTTAAGCTTTAAAATATCCAATCCAAATTTCTCCTGCATTCCTTTCACAATAATATCGGCAAGCATTCCTGAAGTTTCACTCTTTTTACGTTTCGTCATTTATGTTAATTTATCTATTTAGGGTGCGGCTCATCTTTTTATTGATGTCACACAATTTCATGTGTTATAACAATTTTGTCTGCAACAGGCGCCAAAGCGAGATTGTTGTTTCCGATGTATTTTTTAGTTTAACATCTAATTGACACCAGATTGCAAAGGTACTATATTAAAGTAATCGTTTTTTTGTTGTCGGTGCTTTTATGTATCAAACATCAGTCCTTTTTACAAAACACGTCAATTTGTCACGTAGCGACTGATGCATACAAAACAGCCGGGGAAGGTATTTGTTTTAACTTTGTATATTAAAAGCAGTTATGTTTCCCCGGTTACAGGGAGATAGAAAATTGAGGGCATCAGGCGGAAATTTGTACTGGAGGCTAAGGAAGACAATACAACATTGACAGAAATTTTCTACCGCCAAAAATCCGAGCATCCCATTACGAGAATTTGGCCACACAAGTTCCTGTTTTCTTTCACTTTAAATTCTAATCGTTTGGTTTAATCACATCCTTTTCTTCCCTCATCCAGCTATTCTCATTCACATTGACAAAACGACTATTTTTGCACCAAATCACCTAAGTCATGCCAATCCACACCCTGATTCACCTGAACGAAACTGGATCCACCAACTCCTATGCCATAGAACTGCTATCGAGGAGCCACCCGGATGAAGGAACTGTGATTATTGCAGACCACCAGACAAGCGGTAAGGGCATGGATTCGAATACATGGGAAAGTGAGGCTGGCAAGAACCTCACTTTCAGCCTTATACTCTACCCTGGATTCACCGCCGATAAGCAGTTTCTGCTAAATAAAGCCCTTGCACTCGGCATTTATGATTTCCTTTGCCGAGAACTTCCGAATCAGAAGGTTTCAATAAAATGGCCCAATGATATTTATATAGCTGATCAGAAAGCCTGTGGTTTACTGATCCAGAACTCGGTGACAGGTAACCGATTTGAGCATGTTGTGGCGGGTATTGGCCTGAATGTGAACCAGACCCTTTTCGTGAGTGATGCACCAAATCCTGTTTCACTGAAAATGATCAGCGGAAAGCAATACGACCTGGACCTCGTATTGAAGCAACTTCTGAATTCTATTTCCTCGCGCTATTCCACACTGAAACCTGGCGCCGAACGCAAAATTGAAATTGATTACCAGGCAGCCCTTTACCGCTTGTTGGAGTGGCATGATTACATGGTGAAGAGCACAATGATGAAAGCCAGGATTACCGGCACCAATGAATACGGGCAATTGATACTCGAAACCAGCGAGGCACAGGTAATGGCTTGTGATGTAAAGGAAGTAAGATTTACGTTTTAAACAAATCCACTGATTTACAATCAATACCATCACATTTTGACTGTTGCATAATATTAATTCCTCACTCCAGGCACTCTACCCTCTAACGTACTTGCTTTTTGCAGATTCCGTATTCCGCTTATTTTATCAGAACAACGGTACCATAGGTATACCAGGGCATATTATCTGTGTTGCCTATACTTTTCCCGTCCCATGGCGTATCGTCCCTGAATACAGCGTGAATCCTCCACACATAATTTCCTTCCTGGGCATGAATACCGTTACAGGTTCCGTCCCAGCCTTCAAGCGGCCTACCGGCAGCATCCAGTTTTTCTGTCGACCAGAGCAGGTTGCCCCAGCGATCGAAGACCTCCAGCCTGTATTCCTTGAGATTAACGCCCACGGGTTTAAATAGCGTTACTTCCTGTTTTGGATTATCCGGTGAAAAAGCATTTGGTACAAATAGTCCTTTTACCAGGAATGTATACTCACTGCTGATAGTATCACTGCAACCCTTTTCATTCCAGGTTACAAAGGTTATGGTATATTTCCCGTCGTCCTTATACAACTCCGTGGGCTGGGCTTCGATAGAGGATTCACCGTTGCCGAAATCCCAGTAATACGCTGCAGCATCCAGGGAACTGTTTTCGAAACCAAGCTGGCCTTGTACCTCGTTATAGTTTTCGTGGTAAATAAATGAACTCACGGGATTAGCCCAGGTTTCCACCTGCTTGCTGGTAGTGTCAACACAACCGTTTGAATCTGCAACCTGCAGGTTCACCAGGTATAAACCTGGACCAGGGAAGCTGAAACTTGAATTGAATGTGTTGATTGAGTCGATTACTGCCGAGTTGCGGCTAAATGTCCAGAGACTATGTATAATAGGAGCTTCAACGCTGTCGGACAAATTGGTAAAGTATGCCGGGTAGCCTGCACAGGAAACCGAATTTTCGAAACCTGCAGCTGGGAGTGCATGGACCAACACCATGTTATCGACAGTGTCAGCACAATGTGCCGAGTTAAGTGCTACCAGTTGCACCTGGTACGATCCTGAGCTGGCAAAAGTATAACTGGGATCTTTCACCAGGGATGTATCCGAAAGGACAGATGGATCGCCGAAAGTCCAACGAAAAACAGGGCTTGCCATGCTGCCAAAATCCGTTGTATTATTGAATTTCACCTCATTCCCTGCGCAGGTCTTCCCGGTGGTGAAACCAGCCAAAGGAGCAGGGCTGACCGACACTGTTGAAACGACAGAATCACTTGCCGATTTACCTGCGATTTCCGTTGAAATTACAAGTTTAACATGGTACTCTCCGGGAGATGAATAGGTATGAATGACCTGATTTACATAGGCCGAATAACTCTGGGTACTGCCATCGCCAAAGTTCCAGAACCAGGAACTGATACTCCCGCCACAGGTACTGGAATCAGCAAAAGCGAGGGGGTAGTTCTGGCAGACCAGGGTATCAGCAGCAGTGTATTGCGGGTAAAGGCATGGAAAACGCCTGATGGTATCGCTCACCGAAGCTTCACACCCGTTTACGTTTTTACCCGAAAGACTGGCTGTGTAAGCGCCGGGAAGTGAATAAATATGGCTGGTTTCGGCCGTAAATGACGAAGTAACGGTATCCGTAGTACCATCACCAAAATTCCAAACCAGTTGTGAAAGATCTGTTCGTAAATCATTCGTCAGGCTATGAAATGTAATAGTACTGTCGCAGTATCCCCCGCTGAAACTGAAGGCAGGCAGTGGTACAACCGATACCGAAACCTGCAGGTATTCGGTTCCGTTACAATTATTTATATCAACGGCATTGAGTGTAACCGTAAAGACACCGGCATGCGAATAAGTATGCGAGGGTTTCCTGTCAGTGGAAACATTATTAAGTCCCGAACCAGGTTCACCAAAATCCCAACTATACAATGCGAGTGAATCCGTAATGGGACTTAGCAATTGCGAACTGAATTCCATGGGTGAACCCAGGCAGGTAGGCGAATTCGCTATACTGAAATGGAAGGCCGCCGGCACGCAAACCTGTTTGGTCGTAGTATTTTTACAGCCATCCGTATTCGTAACAGTAAGGTTAACAGCATAGCAGGAGTCGACTCCCGGAAACACGTAAACAGGGTCCTTTAACGATGAATACTCGTTGGGCGCAAATTGCCAGTTCCATTCAACTATGGCTGAAGGCTGGCTGAAAGAGGAATCCTGGAAATAAACGGCCCCGTTATGGCAAGGAGCAGCCGTGTATGCGAAACCAGCGAGTGGTAATCCGGCAACTGTTATAGTCTTCTGAGCTGTATCCTGGCAACCACCCTCTGTGGTGGCAATCAGACTTACTGTATAGGTATTGATACTTGTATAAACCCAAACAGGGTTTTGAAGGTTAGATGTATCATTAATCGCTGAGCCCACGCCGAAGTTCCATTGCCATTTCGAAACGGGTGCACCATTCGAAATATAGGATTCGTCGGCAAACTGCACGCTTGTGTTCACACATCCGCTGGTAAAGCTGAATAAGGCCGTCGGCTTAGGCTGTATGCTTAACAGGTATGCCTTCGAATTCAGGCAACCGGCTGTATCCGTAATTGTAAGAACTGCCGTATAATTCCCGGTGGCCGAATAGGTATGTGCCGGATCCTGCTGGGAAGAATGAGTGGTTCCATCTCCAAAATCCCAGTCGTAAGCCTGAATCGCTGAAATGTTAGTCGTAGTTGTATTAACAGTAAACCCTGTGCTGGTGCCCAGGCAGGTATTTGTCCATGAATAATCGACGGGAGGTTTGGGAAGCACGGTAAGTGAGTGCGAAACCGTATCGGGGCAACCACTGGCATTGGTCACCTGCAATATTACCTGGTAGGAATCGGCCACGGAATAGATATGCTGTGGATCCTGTAAATTCGAGGTATTGTTGATTCCAGAGGCCGGGTCACCAAAATTCCAGGCTGAACCCATGATGGCAGTTCCGCCATTGGCGGTTGCCAGGTTGGTGAAATCGACTGATGAATTCACACAGGAATGGGCAAAGCTGAATTGTGCCAGGGGGCTTGCCGAAATAGTGATATTCTTTGTAAATGTATTTTCACAACCCTGGGAAGTCGAAACCTTCATTTTCACTGGGTAAGTCCCGGCAACCAGGTAAGTATGATCTATGTCAGGAAAGACAGATGCATTTATAAGCGTGTCAGAGCCATCGCCGAATTCCCAATAACAGGATGTAAACTGACCTCCCGCAGGATTGGATAAATCATGAAAATTAACGGGTATGGTTGAACAACCCATTGAAGTTGCCTGGAAGAATGCAACCGGAGGAGGCAAGACTGCCACCGTGTATGATTTTGAGTTTACACATCCGGCCGTATCGGTTACCGTTAATGTTACCAGGTAAGCGCCGGTCGCGGCATATATATGAAAGGGATCAATTTCCGGGCTGGTATACCCGTCACCGAAATCCCATAGCCTGCTCACAACAGCAGTGGCATTTACCAAAGCCGAACTAATGAAATGAGTGGAGTCGTTTTCACATCCAGAAACAGAAGTGAAATTAACCGTTGGCAGTTCATGAATTGTAACCTGTTTGCTGACAGTATCCGCACACCCTCCTGAATTCCATGCAACCAACTGCACTTCAAACGTTCCGGCCGCAGTGAAAAGATGGGTGGCATTTTTTATTGAAGAGAAATTATTGCTTCCGGTAGCCGGGTCCCCAAAATTCCAGGCCCATTGGCTGAGTCCGCCTGAACCGCTTTGAGACAGGTCGGTAAACGCTACAGCTTCGTTAAGGCACCTGGTTCCATAACTGAAATTTGCCAGGGGATTAGGTACAACCACAACCGGTTTTGATATGGTGTTAACGCAACTGTCCCCGGTTGTTACAGTGAGAACCGCAGTGTATGAGCCATAATTCGGGTATAAATGCGTAACATTCGGTGAAGAAGGCGAATTGACAATAACGGATGTTCCATCGCCAAAATCCCATTGCCATTTCACGATATATCCCAGCGGAGCCAACGACAAACTGGTAAACTGTGTAAAAGCTTGCGAGCAAACGGGAGTAGAAACGATGAAATCAGCAACCGGCTTAGGGATAATAACCACTGGCCTAGTGATGGAACTACTGCAACCTGAAGCATTGGAAATAGTAAGCGTGACCTGGAAACTGCCCGAGGTTGCGTAAGTATGCTGAGGAGCCTGCAAAGGCGAAGTAATCCCATCGCCGAAATCCCAATGCCATGTATTTACCAAAGCAACAGTAACTATGGAAGCATCAGGCTGAAACTGCACAGGGTGTTCCTCACACCTGTGGTCGAAAAGGAAATCAACCGCCATAGCCGGTGCAATTGTTATTACTTTTTGGATTTCAGAAGTACAACCGTCCACAAGCGAAACATTCAGTATTACGGTGTATTGTCCGGGTACACTATACAGGTGGTCGGGGTTCTGGATTGCCGAATGATTTGCGGAAGCGGAAGCCGGGTCACCAAAATCCCATGCCCATTGTACTATGGAACCACCCCCGTTAAGTTGAGTAAGATCAGTAAAAGTAACAGGCTCACTCGAGCAGGGAACTGTGCTGTAGCCGAAATTTGCAACGGCCCCCGGCTTAATAATGATTTGCTGCAATTCGCTGCTCCAGCAACTGTCAGCCGATTGAACCGTCAGAAGTACCGGATATGTTCCGGCTACAGAATAAGTATGATTTATTGTGGGATTTCCGGGTTGAAGTACGGTCTGATAGTTGCCATCACCAAAATCCCATATCCACCGCACAATAAAGGCCGTTGGAGAATTGGAATAATCGGCAAAACTAACTTCCATGCCCGAACAATTATTATTACCGGCATCAAAATGTGCCAATGGCAACGGGTTTACCTGAATAATATGCGAAACCGCATTCGCACATCCCAAAGAGTCGGTAATCGTGAGCGTAACATTATATATTCCGGGGGTATTGAACTGGTGCAAGGTGTTCTGATAGGCAGAAGTGATACCATCACTAAAATCCCAGAGCCAGGCTGTAATGGAAGGAATATTGACCAGGACAGGATCGGGATCAAAATTGGCCGGGCTTCCAAGGCATACATGGGAATGAATGAACGCGGCAGCAGGCAACTCATGTATAGTGACAAGCTTGGTCATGGCATCGCTGCAATTGTTATAGTTCCCGGCAACCAGGGTAACTGAATAGGTGCCAGAATCCGAGAAAATATGCTGCGGATTTTTCATATCCGAGACATTATTGATGCCACTTGCAGGGTCTCCGAAATCCCAGTTCCATGCTAAAACATTACCTGGGCCATTTGCAGCCGTGGCATCCTGGAAATTAACCATCTGGCCAAGGCAGTTCCCATCGAAATAGAAATTGGCTATCGGATTTGGAATCACTTCCAGAGGGAAAACAAAATCATCCTTACATCCATATGAGTTGGTGACACTCAGTGTGACATTGTATGTCCCGAAATGAGGATAAACATGAGTCAGGTTGGGATCGTCAGGGAAAATAATGGTATCATTAGGCGTACCATCCCCATAATTCCAAACATACTGGGCTATATATCCATATAATGTAAAGGATAAGTCATGGAAAAGAATTTCATCGTTTGCACAACTTGGCTGGCTGAATGAAGCTAAAGCAGTCGGCAATTCCATTATAGTTAACACAACGGAATCTCTGGAGGTAAATGCTGCACATGTAGCCGATCCGAAACCCAGGATGTGTAGTTCTACACTTCCATTTATTAGGTCTTCAGCGCCGGGGGTGTATATAGCATTAGGCACCTGATTGTCGACAAAAGTTCCATCACCATCCGTGCTCCAAAGAACGGAAGAGGTATGGTTTGCAACCCCATCAAGAACTGCAGGATTGTCCATACAATTGAACCGGTTTAACCCGGCTTCAACTTTCGGCAAAGGGTCAATAACAAGGATCAGGTCATCACTGCTACTTTTGTTAAAGCAAGTTTTTGCTCCGCGTGCGACTAAAGTTAGTGTTGCCAATCCATTATCAGTAAGGCGTTTTTGTCAAATGCAGTT